>NZ_JBFUFX010000003.1:0-474347 GCF_056403215.1 Mesorhizobium sp. P2_H9
CATGCAGGCCTACCGCTATCCGGCGATTATGGCGATGATCGGCAGCGGCAAGCTGAAGCCCGAACTTCTGGTCAGCAAGAGGCTCAGCCTCGAAGAGGCTCCGGCCGCCCTGGTGGCCATGGGCGGCTTCGAAGGCATCGGCATCGGCGTCGTGACCAAGTTCCAGTAGCCGCCCTCAAACCCCCCAGCCTGGTGGCAACTCGCAACGCCACCTCTCGATGCAGCGCTTCATCGAGGGGCGGTCGATGCCTGCAACATTCGCCCCGCTGCCGTGAAATCCGAATGATCAAGGAGTGGCCTTGGCGGGGCAGAATAGAGCACTCGCGGGCATCAACACGGGCAGCAGCGGTTTTGGTCCTGCCATGGAAGGTATTTCCCAAGCTCCGCAGGATATCGGCGTTTTCTGAAAAAGCGCTAAGCCCAAGAAACATCCCCCTGCTTCGCATCGGAGGCATCGATAACGGTGATGCCGTACTGACGAAGCAGATTGTCGTATGGCCGAAAATCGGTAGCACCGAGGTGCTGCACATCGCCCGCGAGCCAGGTGGATACTTTGAGCGCCAGATCGTTTTGCGAAGAGTATGGTGATATGCGACCGCTTGTCGCCCAGCTCGAAAACCAGACGCTTGAATACATCGACATCGATGTCAGGCGAGGCGAGAATGACTGAACGAATTTTGGGCGGCACTTTTGCGTCCTGTTGGCCATGTCTCGCAGAGCCTCCATGGTCAGCCATGCCCATTGAATGGGCCAGGATCACCACCTCGGCGACGCCTGGGCTATCGACGGCTGCTTTCAGAACGGCGTCGAGCCCGAAGCGGGAATAGATCGTGCTTTCGCGATCGTAGACGTAGTCGAGCACGTTGCCGCGCGAAGGCCAGGTGAACGGCACCGGTGCGGCATTGATGCACGCATCGTGAACGAGTTGTGCGAAACGATAGACGGCTTCGGCATGGCCGTTGTCGAATCCAGGCACGAAAATCAGCACGTGCTTCGTTCCCCGGCTTGCCTTGCGAAACCACGGCACAACCTGCTCCTCGCCAAGAAGGTCGGCCTTGAGCGTGACGAAGGATCGTCGCGGATCGGGCTTTTCAGCATTCGGCCACAGAACGAGACCTATCTGACGAGCGCTGGCGGGGGAGACGGATACGACGATGTTGTCGAGGCGAACGTCGTCCCCACGCTCTCCGGTATATCTGAGCGCGGCATTGTCGGAGGGCTGGCGTGTGGTGGCAACTAGCATCCAGGGAATATGGGGCCGGATCGCTGTTCCGGCCCCATGAACGCTTGTTTCAGATCTTCAGGCCGGCAAGGCGCCGCACTTCTTCGCGGTCCAGGTGGCGATGTAGTCCATCAGGCCGGGATTGAGGCAGTCATAGGGTTCGATGCCGATTGACTTCAGCTGCGCGCGAATGCCGTCCATCCGTTTCGGGTCGACACCGGATTCGATGATCGACGAGACGAAAGCTGTGAAGCCCGGCGGTGACCAGCCATCTTCCTCAAAACGTTCGGGATGGATGAAGGAAAGGCCCTTGAACGGATGGTCGCGCTCGACCGGCCCGTGCATGTGGACGCCGCAGCCGGTGCAGGCATGGCGCTGGATCAGTGCCGAGGGGTCGACCACCTTCAGCTTGTCGCCATTCTCGGTGACGGTGACGTCGCCGGTGCCGGCGACGGCTACGACCGAGAACACCGCGCCTTCAGGCTTCCAGCATTTGGTGCAGCCGCAGGCGTGGTTGTGGGCGATCTGGCCCTTGACCTTCACCTTTACCGGCTTGCTGGTGCAGGCGCAGACCAATGTGCCGCCGGCAAAGCTTGCGCTCTCCTTGGGAAGCCCATTGTCGATCTTGGGATGCAGTTTCTCCGCCATTCTTGTCTCCTCCAGTTGTGAACCACAGAGGTCGCAGGCCTGCTGGTCGGCGGCGTGTGGTCTTCTTCAGTAAACCACGACACTCCTGATCGACTTGCCCTCATGCATGAGGTCGAAGCCCTTGTTGATGTCCTCGAGCTTCAGCAAATGGGTGATCATCGGGTCGATCTGGATCTTGCCGTCCATGTACCAGTCGACGATCTTTGGCACGTCGGTGCGGCCGCGCGCGCCGCCGAAGGCGGTGCCCATCCAGGTGCGGCCGGTGACCAGCTGGAACGGCCGGGTCGAAATCTCCTGGCCGGCGCCGGCAACGCCGATGACAACCGACTTGCCCCAGCCGCGATGCGACGCCTCCAGCGCCTGGCGCATCACCTTGGTGCTGCCGGTGCAGTCGAATGTGTAGTCGGCGCCGCCGATCTGGTCGGCGCCGCGCTTGGTCATGTGGACGAGGTGCGGCACGACATCGCCGTCGATCTCCTTCGGGTTGACGAAATGCGTCATGCCGAACTTTTCGCCCCAGGCTTTCTTGTCGTTGTTGAGGTCAACGCCGATGATCATGTCGGCGCCGGCAAGGCGCAGACCCTGGATGACGTTGAGGCCGATGCCGCCGAGGCCGAAGACGACTGATGTCGCGCCTTGCTCGACCTTTGCGGTGTTGATGACAGCACCGATGCCGGTGGTCACGCCGCAGCCGATGTAGCAGATCTTGTCGAAGGGGGCGTCGGGATTGACCTTGGCCAGCGCGATCTCGGGCAGCACGGTGAAGTTCGAGAAGGTCGAGCAGCCCATATAGTGAAAGATCTTGTCCTTGCCGATCGAGAAGCGCGACGAGCCGTCCGGCATCAAGCCCTGGCCCTGGGTGGCGCGGATGGCGGTGCAGAGATTGGTCTTGCGCGACAGGCAGGACGGGCATTGCCGGCATTCCGGCGTGTAGAGCGGGATGACGTGATCGCCCTTCTTGACCGAGGTGACGCCCTTGCCGACATCGACGACGACGCCGGCGCCCTCATGGCCGAGGATGGCCGGAAACAGGCCTTCGGGATCGGCGCCCGACAGCGTGAACTCGTCGGTGTGGCAGATGCCGGTCGCCTTGATCTCGACCAGCACCTCGCCCTCGCGCGGTCCGTCGAGTTGTACCGTCATAATTTCCAGCGGCTTTCCGGCCTGAACGGCAAGGGCAGCGCGTACGTCCATCGTCTTTCTCTCCTTCTTCAACCCTTTTCAGCAGGCCTTTGCCCCTTACTGATCGCCTTTTCCGGCTCCAGCCGGGGCTCGAAGAGATCCGACGAGGTCAATTGCTAGCCGAACCTCACCGCACCGAGACCCGCTGGTGAGGTGATCGTTTTGAGTTCTCGCGCCATATGTTTCAGCACAGCCGGCGTGAACTTGTCGTAGTAGGCTTGGTTTCTCCGGCCAATCGCATGTTCACCACTGAAGCTGCCATCAAAGTCATTGACCACGACGTCATACACCCAGTCCCGGAGCTGGCCCTCCATGCTCGCATCTGCAGCAACGCCGCTTGCCCGATCGGCAACGAGATTGAAATGCACACCACCATCGCCGATATGACCGAAATCGCAGACCGCAACGCCCGGGAAGCGCGCCGGTATTTCGGCTTTCATCCGCTCGCAGAACGTCATCACGTCACCTCTGCGAAAGGCCAGATCAAACGCGACAAGCTTTCCCATCTGTCTCACGCCCTCGGAGATCGCATGGCGCAGCGCCCACATTTCATGCGCCGACCCGAACAGAGCATCGGCCAAGGGCGCCTCTTGCAACTCCCACATCTCTGCCAGGACCGTTTCAAGCACGCTGTCGAGCGTCTGCTCATTGTCGCGAAGATCCCAGGTTCGCGTTAACTCCGCCAAGATCACGTAATCGGGGATTTCGCGGTTTTCGAAGGGATTGCGCAAAGATGGGATATGATGGAGCGTGGCTTTGATCGCATTTCCGGACATGCCCTCGAAGGCAGTGAGATAGCCACCGGCGCGTGTTTCCATTGCACGAAGCAGTGACATGACATGGCCCGCACTTGATGGAACCAGCAATGCAGCGGCGCTTTGTCTTGGGCGCCGTTCAAGGTTGAGAACACATTCGGTGATAATGCCGAGACTGCCGGATGTACCAATAAAAATCTGCTTCCAGTCGATGCCGGTGTTGTTCTTTCTGAGCTCGCGGCCGAAATCGAGGATCGTACCTTCCGCATCCGCCAACACGACCTTCATGCCAAGCGTATTCTTGCGGGCGTCGCCATATTTGAGAAATCGTGCCCCACCTGTATTTGTTGACAGCATGCCGCCCAGCCGGGGATCTGCACCAAGATCAATTGGGAAGAACAGCCCTTCGGTTTCGAGCGCGGCATTCAGATCCGACAGCAGGAAACCCGCATCTACGGCCACCGAACGGTTGTCGACGTCCAGATTGAGGCTCCGGGCCAACCGGTCAATGCTAATCACCGCCTGGGTTCCACTGGAGTCCGGCGTCGAAGCCGCGACGACGCCCGTGTTGCCCCCTTGCGGAATGATATGTATCCCGTGGCGCACGCAATAGGACACTGCTTGGGACATTTCCTTTGTCGTAGCCGGTCGCACAACGAATGAGGCGCGCCCCTTGTCATAGCGGGCACCGTCCTCATACGAGGCCGCGTCATCGCCGAACATGACGGCTTTTTCTCCAAGCATGGCGCCCAGGGTTTCAACGTGTTGAATATCAGCGACCATGCGGGGCCCTCCGGGGTTGAGATGATAAAAGTCCCGACACCGCGCTATGCGGGATGCAGGGCATGGGGTGCCTGCTCCGGAAACCTGTATGTGGGAAGACCAGGCACAGCGACGTCAAAGGCGATCAAAGTACCGGTTGAATGCTTCCCGTCCCGATCGGTTGTCAGGGACGTGACGAACATTGTCTTGAAATCCGGTCCGCCGAAACAAGGCATCGTCGGCGCTGCTACCGGCAATACCAGGGTCTCGAGGAGAGAGCCGTGCGCCGTGAACCGGTTGAGGACCCCAGCGGAAATACCTGCGCTCCAATAGCAACCCTCGACATCCACCGCTGCCCCGTCGGGCAGGCCGCCTTTTTCGTCGAGGACGATGATGGTCCGTTGATTGGAGACTTGTCCACTGCCCGGATCGAAGTCGAAAGCTCGCACGACCGGCCCCCGCGAATCAGCGTGATACATTGTTGTTCCGTCGGGATTCCAGGCGAGGCCGTTTGAGACACGCAGCCCGTCGATAATGGTCGTCACTTCGCCACTTGGTGTTACACGGTACAGGCTCGCCGTCGGTTGCCGCGGCAACGCATCGTGCATGCTACCGACCCAAAACGACCCGTCGGGACCGACTTTCCCATCATTGAGCCGGTTCGTCGGACGGCCAGGTTCAGGGTGAACGAGAAATTGGAGCGACCGGGTCGCCGGGTCGAAAATATGGACACCGCTCCTGAGTGCTACAATTAACTTGCCGCCCGCGACGAGGCCAAGACTGCCTATCTCGTCGGGCATCGGGTACTCCACCACCGTTCCTGAGGCCGGTTCGAGGGTGAAAGCTGCCGGCCGCAGGACGTCTATAAACCACAGGAGGCCTTTCTCTTCGTCCCAGACCGGGCTCTCACCGATGGCCAGCTCGAAATCTATGCAGGTCTCAAAATGAGATGTTGTCGGCACAAAAGCCTCCACCCGGGATCGGAACGATCATTTTTGATATAGCAAACTCTTCGCTAGTGTCGAGACGCAATCTTCCATCGATCGCAACTTTCTCCGGTTCGGATCGAAATCATTGAAAATTCTCACATTTCTTTCCGGCTGGAGAATGCTACGGCCATTTTGACATAGCAGATAAGCCGTCTCTGAACGTCCTTTCTGCCGAAATAATCGGACTGACCTCCCGCCATTTATGGCCTGCGGGGCTGGTTCCCGCCAAATTTCCCATTGACAGGTGGCCCGAAATTCAACGTTATGATATATGATGGACGTTCTGAAGCGCCGCGTTTCGTCACCAATCAACAAAGGGGAAGATCAAAATGACCGTAGCGTTCGATAAGACTCCCAATCGCAAAAGAGTCGGCCGTGCCTTGCTCCCGCTGGCTATCGCCCTGGCTATGCTTGGCTCGACGTCTCTTGCCTCCGCGCAAGCGCAAAAACCGCTCATTATTGCCCGCAACCTTGCCGTCAATTCACTCGATCCCGCTCGTACCACGTGCGATACCTGCAACATCTATTTGTATGCGGTCTACGAGACGCTGGTGAGGCTCGGAGATGACAACAAGACGATCACCCCGGCGCTGGCCGAAAAGTGGGAGGTCAACGACAACAATACGCAGTTCACGTTTCACATGAATCCGAAGGCGGTCTTCTCCGACGGATCGCCGGTCGAAGCCAAGGACGTCAAATGGTCCTGGGAGCGGCTGGCCAATCTCCAAGGAGGCATGGCCTGGCTCTTCGAAACCGTGACGTCGATCGAGACCCCCGATGCACGCACGGTCGTGGTCAAACTGTCGGCGCCGGATTCGGAATTCCTCGGCAAAGTCATCGCGCCATACTCCGGTGTGGTAAACAGCGACGTCGCCTCGACACAGGGTGCCAAGGCCTCAAAGGATGGGGCTGCCTCGGACAGCGCGGAGCCTTGGTTCCTCACCAATTCGGCAGGCAGCGGCCCTTATGTGCTGGGAGGCTACAGCCCGAACGACGAATTGCGGTTCAAACGCAACGAAAAATACTGGGACAAGCCAGCCGCGATCGCCGAAATCGTCATAAAGCAGACGAAGGATTCTGTTGCGCAGGCACAGGCGCTTGAAAGCGGCGCGGTCGATATAGCGATGCAGATCGCACCGGATACCGCCCGGACGATCAAAGCTCCCGATGTAGTCGTCGAATCAGTGCCCTCGTACAATTTCCTTTACATGGCGCTAAGCCCGGGCGCGAAGGCAAACACGGTACCGCTGACGCTCAAGGTGCGGCAGGCCATAGCCTACGCCATCGACTATAAGGGCATCATCGACTTCACAATCGGCGGGGCCGGCAAGGTCGTGCCCGTTGCGATTCCTAACGGCTTCCCCGGCACCGACGGCCTGCCGCAGCCGGAATACAATGTCGAGAAAGCCAAGCAACTCCTGAAGGAGGAAGGGCTTGAGAATGGCTTCGACATTGAATCCGTGTTTCCCAACGAGAACTATTATGGGGTTGATATGTCAACGCTCATGCAGTTCGTGCAGCAGAACCTCGCCAAGGTGAACATCCGCCTTCAGCTGAAGCCTGCCACCTTCCCGGTCTGGCTTGACACGGTCAAGGGAGACCACACGCCGCTGACTGCATCGTTTTACGGACCTGATTACTTCGGTACCGACCAGTATGTGAAAACCTTTGGTATGATCCCGGGCACACGCTGGCTGGCTCGCTCTGGCGGAGACAAGATAGAGGGCGTGTTGAACAACAAGGAAAAGGAACTGCTGGACAAGGCCGTTGCGGCGCCGATCAACGAACGCGACGAACTCTATCACCAGATCGCGTTGGAGATGATCAAGGACCGCATCATCGTGCCACTGGTCGGTCCCGATACGGTCCTTGCCTATAGCAAGAACATAAGCGGAATGAAGTACAGCGTGACGTCAATCCTGCCGCTACAGGATCTCAGCTTCGCGCAGTAATGCGCGACGACGGGAACGTGGAAGTCTGATCGAAAGGGCGAACAATGCAAGCTCATACATACGTTCTTCGCCGTTTGATCGGACTTCCACCCTTGCTTTTGGGTGTGCTTACCATCGCCTTCCTTCTGTCGCACGCCTCGCCGGCGGATCCACTTTCCTCGATCCTGCCCGAGCGGCAGCTCAGTAATCCGGAGGCGGTTCAAGCGGCGAAAGTCCGCTGGGGTTTGGACAAGACGCCCGTCGAGCAATATCTGATCTATCTGAAGAACGTGGTCACGGGGGATTTGGGCACGTCCTTCCGGACAAAGCGGCCGGTCGCTCAAGACCTGATGGAGCGCCTTCCCGCGACAGTGGAACTGGTCGTTGCGGCATTGCTGTTTGGCTCGGTTTCAGGAATTCTGCTTGGGGTAGTCGCAGCGCGTATGCGTGATACCGCCGTGGACCACCTGGTGCGCCTTTTCGCACTTTTGGGATCTTCGCTGCCGGTATTCTGGTCCGGGCTTGCCGTGCTCTTCATATTTTCCGTCCAGCTTGGTATTCTCCCCGGACCGGGGCGGCTTGATGCCCGCACGTCCCCAGAATCCACGATTACCGGCTTCTATACGGTCGACGCGCTGTTCGCCGGCAACATGTCCACGTTCTGGGAGGCTGCCACCCACTTGATACTTCCCGCGAGCGTCCTTGGATGGTCTGTCACCGGCATAATATCTCGGCTGGTACGCGCCAGCATGCTCGACGTGCTCAGCCAGGACTATATTCTTATGGCGCGCTCCAAGGGTGCGACCGAAAGAAGGGTCCTCTTCCATCACGCCCTCCGGAATGCACTGATCCCTGCGATCACCGTCATCGGCTATTCCTTCGCCTTCCTCATTACCGGCGCTGTTTTGACCGAAACGATTTTTTCGTGGCCCGGCATAGGATCCTACGCAGTGGAATCCGCCCGGGCACTGGACTATCCGGCGATTATGGGAGTGACCATGCTTGGAGGGACGGCGTTTCTTTTGACCAATCTCCTTACCGATCTCACCTACGTGCTGGTCGATCCTCGCATCAAACTCCAGTAGGAGCCCGGCAATTCCATGGCCGCAGCAGACACCTTACACGCAACGCTCAGGCGTAAACGACGCCGCACCAATCTGTGGTCGGTCATTCCCGCATATATTGGCTTCGCTATCATCCTGTTTTGGATATTTGCTGCTCTAACCGCGCAATATTGGATGCCCTATAGTGCTTTCGACATGGTTGGCCGTCGGCTCCAGCCCCCAAGCCTTGAGCATCTGTTTGGTACCGACGGCTTGGGTCGCGACGTCTTTTCACGGACGCTATCGGGAGCGGTCTATTCCATTCCCGTCGCATTTTTCGTCGTGTGTGTCGGTGCGATCCTCGGCAGTTGTCTTGGAGCGATGGCAGGTTTCCTGGGGGGCTGGATAAACACGATCATCATGCGGCTGGTCGACATCACCTTGTCCTTTCCGCCAATGCTCCTGGCGATGGCGGTCGCGGCTACACTAGGCCCCGGACTTTGGACGGCGACGGTGGCGATGATTGCTGTCTGGTGGCCGCTCTATACGCGTCTGATGCAGGCGCAAGTTATCAGCGTCAAACAAATGGAGCATGTCGAGGCTGCAATATCGTCCGGCGTCCGCAAAGGCCGATTGCTGCGGAAATATATCCTGCCTCTCTGCGGAACGCCGATTCTCATAAATGCAACTATGGATTTCGGGCAGGTCGTACTGCTCGCAGCATCGCTGAGCTTCATCGGTCTCGGCGCCGCCCCTCCTGCCCCGGAATGGGGCGCGATGGTCTCGGATGGCACCGTGAATTTCTACTATTGGTGGATCGCCGCAGCGCCCGGTTTGGCCATCCTGAGTGTCGTTCTCGCGCTGAATTTCATCGGCGACCGGGTCCGCGATATTCTCGACCCGCGGAAAGCATGACATGGGCGACCAACCTCTTCTCGAAGTAAATGATCTACGCGTGACCTTTGAAATAGCGAACGGTTACGTCGAGGCCGTTCGCGGGGTGAATTTTTCTCTGAAGAGAGGCGAGATTATGGGTCTCGTCGGTGAATCCGGCTCGGGGAAAAGCATCACGATGCGTGCCGTCATGGGGCTTTTGCCGCCTTCCGCGATGGTTTCCGGCTCGGTCAAGCTTCTCGGTCGAGAACTAATCGGCAGTCCTGCAAAGGACCTGCGACAATTGCGTGGATCGAGAATGTCGATGGTCTTTCAAGATCCCCTGACTGCGCTCAATCCCGTACTGACGGTCGGCGACCAATTGGTCGAGGCGATCAGGATTCACAATCCGCAGTGCACAGCCAAGGAGGGGCGGACAAGGGCGATCGAATTGTTTCGTTCGGTCGCGATTCCTTTTCCGGAAAAGCGCATTGACCAATATCCTCACGAATTCTCCGGCGGCATGCGTCAACGCGTGGTTGTCGCAATCGCAATCGCCAACAAGCCAGATCTTATTATCGCCGACGAACCGACAACGGCTTTGGACGTAACCGTCCAGGCGCAGGTGCTGGAGCTTCTCCGCAATCTTTGCGAGGGTAGCGGAACCGGCCTGGTGCTTATTACCCATGACTTGGGCGTCGTCGCCGGCATGGCTGAGCACGTGTCGGTCATGTATGCGGGCTCGATCGTTGAACGAGCGCCAGTCGATGACTTGTTCGACAATCCGCGTCATCCCTACACCAGAGGCCTGCTGGGTTCGTTGCCCCAGCTGACCGGGGAGATTGCTCGTCTCAGCGATATCGGTGGGGCTCCGCCGACGGCAGGTACCATACCGCCTGGCTGCGCTTTCAACCCGCGATGTAGTTTCTCTGTCGAAAGATGTCAGCTCGAAAGGCCCGAACTCCGAGGTTTCGGGCCAACCGACGTGGCCTGTCATCTCGCCCAGGCCATCCCGGCTGCTAAAACCAGAGTGAACTCGGCATGACATCCACTTTGCAGGATCTCCCCGCGGGACAGACCACTAGAGCTGTGAGCCATTCGGATGCCGGTGCGCCTTTGCTGTCGGTTAGAAACCTGACCAAGGATTTCGGCGCTGGCGGGGTCTTTTCCACTCTGAAGAACGCTCCGGTCATTCGGGCCGTTGCAGGTGTCAGTTTCGATATTGCCAAGGGAGAAACACTTGGGCTTGTCGGCGAGTCCGGCTGCGGCAAGTCGACACTTGCGCGCTGTATTCTCAGACTCTTGCCACCCAGCTCGGGAGAAGTGCTCCTCGAGGGAACCGACCTCAGCAAGATCAGCGAGGCGGAAATGCGTGCAAAGCGAAAAGATCTCCAGGTGGTCTTCCAGGACCCTTTTGCTTCGCTTCATCCTCGAATGAGAATCCGTGAGATAGTGACGGAGCCATTGCGTCTTCTGGATATGTCAAAAAAGGACATGTCGGATCGTGTCAGTGAGCTGATCGGACTCGTCAAACTCAACCCGGAGCATCTTGACCGCTTTCCCCACGAACTTTCAGGCGGCCAGCGACAACGCGTGGGTATTGCAAGGGCGCTCTCGGTCAAGCCGAAACTCATCATTCTTGATGAACCCGTCTCCGCTCTCGACGTGAGCATCCAGGCAGGCGTGCTTAATCTGCTCCATGATTTGCAGCAAGAGCTAGGCCTCTCCTACTTGTTTGTCGCGCACAATTTATCGACAGTGCGTCACATTTCGGATCGCGTTGCCGTCATGTATCTTGGCAAGATTGTTGAAATCGGTCCCCGCAACGAGATTTTCACGTCGCCAAGACATCCATACACGACCGCTCTCCTATCGGCGGTGCCAACCGCGGACCCTCGAAGCGAACGCACCCGCCGCCGCATCGTTTTGACCGGGGACGTGCCCAGCCCCGCCGATCCCCCGAGCGGCTGCCGCTTCCGAACGCGGTGCTGGAAGGCACAAGAACTCTGTCGCACTGTCGAGCCCATGCTTATTCACCAGGACGAAACCGCCTTTGCATGTCACTTTCCTATGGACAAGAACGGCCTCAAGGGCTGAAAAGCGGGCTTCGCCTTGTCGACATCTCGTAATCGGGGTTTGCTGGCATTATTGCTGGTAAATTCAGACGCCGGTATTGGACAGGCGGGAAGGCATATATGAATTCGATAGTCACACCAGAGACCGATATCGATAGTAATGAGGATCTCGGTCTCAATCGGCACAGCCTGTCGGAGCGGATATACTCACGTTTGCGCGTGGCACTCATGACCGGCCAATACGAACCTGGAGCACGCCTCAATATCAGGGGGTTAGCGGCCACATACAACACCTCGCCAACGCCGGTTCGGGAGGCCATCTTCCAGCTCGTGCGCGAGGGCGCATTGGAAATCCGACTTGGCCATCAACCGCGTGTGCCAGTGCTGTCGATTCCGCAATACATCAATATTCGCGAAACGCGGGTGCCCCTCGAGAGACTCGCAGCAGAACTTGCGGTGGTGCGGATTAGCGATGAGGACATTGCGAGACTAAGCGTACTGCACCAGAGGTTTATCCAGAGCGAAAAGGAAGAGCGTTGGAAGGAAGCACTTGCTGCAAACCAGGAGTTTCATTTCACGATCTATCGCGCCTGTGGCAACGATGTCCTCGTAAGGTATATTGAAAACCTCTGGCTTCTTGCTTATCCTTTCGTGAACAATCAATACCCGATCATCCGACCCGCAACGGCCGCAGTCCATCCCCATCTTCTGATTGTCGACGCATTGAACAGACGCTCGCCGGCCGAAACCGGCGATTTGATCATTCGGGATCTCCGCGAAGGATCTTACAATATTCTGCAAAGACTGAGCGGCGCGGAAAACGGCGACGACGCTACGCCATCGCGGCGAAAGAAGAAGCAGGAAAGCTGAAGCAACCTCGCGGTCAACGATCATCGTTGCCGGGGTCGGCCGACGCCGTCGAGGCAAGCATGGCACTCCTCACGTGACGAGGCCATCCCCTGGATCGCTGTCATTGTGGCCCGTTCATTGCCTTTCCAGCGCGGCGAGCCTTGAGCTTTTCAGCGCCGATGGCAGAGTTGCGGTCCATCATCTCCCAAAGGTTTTTGGGATTGGTCCCGAGCTTTTTCACTGCATCGCCGCGTTCCGGCGGCGCGAAGGCCTCGATCTCCTCATTGCGAATGGCTTCGAGAACCACCTTGGCGACATATTCGGGCGTGACCGATATGCCGGCAAAGGAAAGGGCCATTGCATCATCTTCCGCTTCCTTGTCCAACATCGGCGTTTCGGTGGACGTTGGATGGACGATGGTAAATTTCACTGGCGTTTGGCGCTCTTCCAGGGCTAGCGCGAGATGAAAAGCGCGAAGGGCATGTTTCGCGGCGGCATAGCTGGCGATACCCGGGAACGGCAGCAGCGCTGTCATGCTGCAAACCGTCGCGAGGTGCCCGTATCCCTGCGATTTGAAGCGCGGAAGTGCCGCGAGCATGCCCTTCACCGGGCCGAAGAAATTTGTGTCCATCGTTTGCAGGTGCTTTTCGATAGGAAGGTCCCGCGCATAACCTGTGTGGACGATTGCAGCATTGTTGATCAGAACGTCAAGGCCGCCACGCTCCTTCCATATCAGGTCAAGGACTGCCTCCCACTGCGCCTCGGAGCAGATATCGAGCTTTACGGCGGACGCCGACGGACCGATTGCCGAGGCAACCTGCTCGGCTCCCGGAAGATTGATATCGGCCACAAAGACGGTGTGGCCGGCCTCCGCGACGAGCCGTGAAAGGGCAGCCCCAATTCCACTCGCGCCGCCGGTGATGAGATAGGTCTTCGTCACGTTTTCCCCTCGACAATTTGTCCGTGTTCGCCCGTTAGAAATAGGTGCGGATGGAACTCGTGATGTGATAATTTTCATCAACTATGTGCATGACTCTCCATTTGTCGAAGGTGAGACAGGGATGAGAAATGCCGAAGCCGACCATATCCCCAACCTGGAGAGGTGAATCGGCAGGAATTGCCACATGGCAGTGCTGATCGTTCAAGCGCGTCACGGCGTGATCTGGAGACAGCTGTCGAGGGTGCTCCATCCCAGAACCCGGACGGAACCAGAGCAGAGGAATCGGCTGGTCGTCATGCGAGACGTCACGCTTGCCCAGTGCCGCGATGAGCTTCTCGGTCTCCGGCCTCGATTGGACATAGGCCCAAACTTCCAACGCCGGTGTCAGTCCGCCACGCGCGTCAGCCAACCCTGGATTTCTTTCCCGCAGCGCCTGAACTGCCTTGGCGTACAGGATTGAGTCATGCGTGATGTAGCAACCCGAGCGAACCAGAACCATGTTCTTTTTCGAAAGCGCTGCGGAACCCAGTTTCTCCGCGACAACATCATAGTACGCGGATCCGCCGGCACTCAGGATGACAGTTTCGGCGCCCCAAAGGTTTTCAAGGTCACATGCCTGAGCGAACTGCACCATTTTATCGAGGAACGAATGGACTAATGCGAGTGTCCCCGCATTGTCTGCGCCCTTTAGAAGTCCCTCGAAACCTTCCACGCCGCGCAGCGTCACGGCTTCGGTCCTGCTCACGGCCCGCGCAAGGTTCAGCGCCTCTTCGACACTGCGGCAACCGGTGCGGCCACCTGGATATCCGATCTCCACGAGGGCATCGAGCGGACGCTGGAGCTTCGCCTTTCGTGCTGCCTTGGCGATTGCTTCAAGATTGACCGCAGAGTCGACCAGGAACAAGAACTCGAATTCGGCGTCCCGGGCCAATTCAGAAATGACGTAGTCGATCGCCTTTGCGCCAATCAGCTGATTTGCAAGGAAGATGCGTTTGTAACCGAATCTGCGCACGACTTGAACCTGATGGGGCGTGGAAACGGTGATCGCCCATGCGCCATCCGCAAGCTGCAGGTCGAATAGCGCCGGGCTCATGGTCGTTTTACCATGCGGAG
The DNA here is from genome assembly GCF_056403215.1 of Mesorhizobium sp. P2_H9. Taxonomy (NCBI): domain Bacteria; kingdom Pseudomonadati; phylum Pseudomonadota; class Alphaproteobacteria; order Hyphomicrobiales; family Phyllobacteriaceae; genus Mesorhizobium; species Mesorhizobium sp. P2_H9. The sequence continues at coordinate 14,383 of NZ_JBFUFX010000003.1, forward strand.
CAAGAACTGCTCCGCCCTGGGCCAGAAACGCCTTCATCCATTCGCTGTTGTGACGGAGGCTTTTCTCTTTGAGCACCGCCACCGGCAATGGCAGGTCTTCACTCAGCAACCTCCATCCCTGCTCGCCGACACGATTGATAGGGACTCCAACCTCCATAGGAGGAGCGCCTTTGTCGAGCTGGGTTAGAAGCGCGTCTTGGGGGTAATGCGCGTGGAACGCCATTCTGCTAACTCTCTGATATATGATATCTAGTCTGGCGTGATCGGCTGCGCAAGCAATATCTCCGCACGATTTATGGCTTTTCGCGAATTGCCTCCCCTTCCACGTGCTTCGCAAACTTAAGGAAACGGACATCCGGTGATATTTTTGATATGTCAAATATGCGGATTTTGACCTATATTCACTGCCACCCTGAATCCCGCATCCGAGTTAAGCCGAAACTGTCAGAGTTTTGACGCGACGAGCGGTCCCACCACAGCTTCAAAGAAGGTGCCCACGTTACCGATATGGCCAGAAAGCTCGCAGCCGTGCAGCGATTTATGCCTCTCCGCACCAGGACAACCTTCGCCGAAAATGACACAAACATGTCATTTTGCAAATCCAGGGTCTGACAGTTTTGATATATTTGTTGGACATTTCATTGCAAGAAGCAGGGTGTTCGGCTTTACCTTTGTCGGCCGAGCGCACCAACAGCTCTTTGAAGTCGGCAACCGGAGGCAAGGTAGATGGCGCGAATTCGCGAGTTCAAACGGGATTACAGCCTGCTGGGCCGGGACGCGACAGCAGCGATCGAGGAAGGCATCGCTGCGGCAGAATGGTATCATACCGACATTGGGCGGGCGAAGCTGAAAGAACTTATGAAACGTTCCGACGGCCCCGCGATCCGCGATACCCTTCTATGGTTTGCCATTCTCGGGTCTCTGGCATTTGGAGCCTACATCACCTGGGGAAGCTTCTGGTGCGTACCGATCCTGGCCGTCTACGGCGTGTATTACGGTTCGGCGTCGGATGCGCGCTGGCATGAGACGGGACATGGCACCGCGTTCAAGACACGCTGGCTGAGCGATCTTGTTTACAATATTGCGTGCTTCATGATGCTGCGGGAGCCCAAGATCTGGCGCTGGAGTCACGCTCGGCACCATACCGACACGACCATTATCGGACGCGATCCTGAAATTGTAACAATGCGACCGGCAGACCTCGCAAGAATGGTCATGGCGGTTTTCGGCATTCGTCGGGTTCCGTTGACATTCAAGAACATGATCAAACACGCATTTGGGAAGCTAAATCCGGAAGAAGCGTCTTTTGTTCCCGACATGGAGCGTCCGAGCATCTACCGCACAGCGCGACTTCTGCTGATCATTCATCTGGGTATCGTAGCGGTTGCCGTCTATCTGGGATCATGGCTGCCGGTGCTGCTGATTGGCCCGCTTCCAAGCATGTATGGCGGATGGCTCTCCTACTATCTCGCCATCACCCAACACGCCGGATTAGAGGAAAACGTACTTGACCACAGGCTTTGCGCCCGGACGATTTACGTCAATCCAGTTCTGCGGTTCATCTACTGGAACATGAACTATCATGTGGAACACCACATGTTCCCCATGGTCCCCTACCACAAGCTGCCGGCGCTCCACAGGCTGACGCTCCACGACATGCCCACCCCCTATCGCAGCACCTTCCACGCCTATGCAGAGATCATCCCCGCCATTATTCGGCAGCGGAAGGACCCCAATTGGTACATCACGCGTGCGCTCCCGCCCCACGCAAAAGCCTATCGACCGGAGTTGCACAAAACTGGCGCAACCGTGGTTGCAGCAGAATAACCCCGCGGATCAAACACCACGACCCCGATCGGATCTTATCATGACTTCAGACAACTGGATTGACGCCTGCGCCACCGATGACATCGATGAAGAGGATGTTGCACGATTTGATTACGAAGGGAGGACCTTCGCGATTTATCACAGTCCCGACGGAAACTTCTTTGCCACGGAAGGGCTTTGCACGCATGAAAAGATTCACCTTGCCGATGGCCTGGTGATGGGAGACATCATCGAATGTCCGAAACATAACGGAAGATTCAATTACAAGACCGGCCAGGCCAAGGGTGCCCCGGTGTGCATCAACCTTACAATCTATCTGGTGCGCATCCAGGCCGGGCGGGTCTTCGTGAACGTCCAGACGACGACGTGAGCGGCATTATTATCGTTGGCGCCGGAGAAGCTGGCGTCAGCGCCGCTTTCTCTTTGAGAGAATGCGGTTATGACGGCCCGATCGATCTCTTCGGATCCGAGTTGCATGTACCCTACGAAAAACCTCCGCTGTCCAAGCTTCCGGTGGATGGTGAGAGTGAACCCGGCCGTTCGATCCGCCCCTTGGAGGCTTTCGCAAGTCACCAGATCACATTGCATCGCGGCAAGACGATCAGCAGCATCCAGCGGCCCTCCCGTACAGTCAAATTCGTAGGCGGCGGCAGTCTCGCCTATTCGAGACTATTGTTAGCGACCGGGTCCGTGCCTCGACGGCTACCTGTTCCAGGCGGCGAGAGCTGTGTCTATCTCCGAACATTGGACGACGCCCGCCTGGTGCGGCAAGCGATCTCTCACCGCCTGCAGATCGCGATTGTTGGCGCTGGTTTCATCGGCTTGGAGATAGCCGCGAGTGCGCGCCAGAATGGCTGCGAGGTTTCGGTCTTTGAAGGTCTTCCACGAATTCTCTCACGGGCAGTGCCGGCAGAAATCGCCGCTGCATTGCACAACAGGCATGTGGGTGCTGGTGTTCGCATTTCGTGCAGCCAGAAACTGACAGGAATTGCTACGAACGGACGGACCCAGGAGCTGCGGTTTGCCGATGGAAGCACTTTCCAGGCCGATGTAGTGCTGGCCGGCATTGGTTCGCAACCGGTGACCGCGCTTGCACAGGATGCAGGTCTGGCGGTATCCAACGGCATTTCCGTTGATGCGCATTTGCGAACGACGGATCCTGATGTGTTTGCAGCCGGCGATTGCTGTTGCTTTCCCACGACTAGCGGTGAATCCGTCCGTTTGGAGAGCTGGCGAGCGGCCAAGGACCAAGGTCGCACAGCTGCATTGAACATGCTTGGCCGCGCACAGCAATTCACTGGGATGCCTTGGTTCTGGTCCGATCAGTATGAACTGACCCTCCAGGTCGCTGGTCTACCGAATTCCGCAGTCCGGACCGTTCGGCGAAAGGGCGTCGCAGGCCTGTTTCTTTTTCACCTAGACGAAGCCAATCGGATCGTCGCCGTCAGCGCGCTCGCTGAAGGTAACATCCTGGCAAAGGATGTCAGGCTGAGCGAGATGCTTATCGCAGCGCAAACAATCAGCGATCCGGAATTGTTGCAGACTGAAGGGCTAAATCTGAAGCAGTTGGCAAAGATGATGGTCGCGTGAGCTTGAACCGATTGGCTTCCTCGATGTGGTCGTAGACCGAGGCATCGGCACCATCAACGCCATAGGCGCAAGGGGGTCCTCACCAATAGCGCGCACTTCGGGACCCCGGACACAACGATGGCTGGACGAGCCTCAGCGGGCAGTCCGCACTAGCCATGTATGTGAAGCCGGACGTCGGAAAGTGCGAGTGGTGGAAGCCAATTCGGTCCTCACAATCATGCCTTGGCTGCATTGTAGGCGAGTTAAGTCGGATCACGGCCAATGACAGTGATCGACATCTCGAAATCCCGATGTTCACCAGGTTGAAGCAAGAGAATGCCAGGCTTTTCTGAAAGTTCGCCATCAAAGCCGAGAGGCGTGGGGAAACCTTGCCAAGGCTCGATGCAAACGTAGCCGGCCAAAGGTTTTGTCCAGATGCCCAGGTGGGGTAGGTTTCGCCATTCGATTTCAAGGTAGCTTCCCTTGCCGGAGCCATAGCGTAAACGTCGCGATTCAAGATCGAAAAACATCATGGCTTCGTCGCTGAATAGCTCATCGCGCAATTCAATCCTCCTGCCCGCGACCGGACTCGGATATGGTTTCGGGTCCAGAAGACCTGCAGATAGTCTACGCAGAGCGCAGGATTCCTCCTCCTCAAATTCGATGAAATGTTCAAGCCGTTCTCCGGCATCAGGAAGAGGCCAGCGAAACCCCGGATGGAACCCGAACGAGTAAGGCATGACGTCCGCACTGCGGTTGGTCACCTTCGCCGTCATGGTTAGGGTGTTCCTGTTCAAGCCGTAGGCTACATCCAGGCAAAAGTTGAAAGGATAGAGCTCCCGCGTGGCGGCGCTTGCCTCCAGCCGGAAGATGCAGCTACCTTCCTCGGCGGCCATGAGGGCAAATTCACTGGATGGTGCAAATCCGTGCTGACGTAAGCCATATAGCCGGCCGCCGATCATCACGCTGTCGTTGGGAACCCTACCCACGATGGGAAACAGGATCGGTGATGTCCCCTTCCAGATGTCTGCGTCTCCATCCCAGAGAAATTCGCGGCCTGAATGATCGCCAAACCCCACCAACTCCGCACGCCACGATGTGAACTTGGCATGCAGAAACTCACTTCGAATGCTGACCATCGTCCCTCACATTTGCGTTTTGCAACTACGGTAGGGTGATATATCAAACATGGCAACCGCCTTGATCTGGGACCGGGTGGGGAGCATTGAAATGCATCGCTTTTGACCACGTTGCGCAACAGGAAAATTCACGCAAAACGCGCTGAGAACGCGGCTCCCAACCGCAAAGCATGAATGAATGGCTGGTTTTCGGCCCGATGCGCCTTTTCGACCGAGATCATGCCTCGTGTGGTGGTCCAGCGCCTGTCGGCCTTTTGGCATGCGAGCGCATTGGTCAACGTCAACGTTTATGAAATATCGTATGGTTGGTCAGCGCTGCCCCGTCGTGCTCGTTTGAGCGATCGTGACGTCTTTTTGCGGGCGCAGGAGCCTACAGGTTTTCGGGGCAATACAGGCGAAATTCGACATGGGTGGAGCGGGGATCCGAGGCTGGATTCAAGCCGCGGCGAACCAATTGGTCAACAATCTCGCGCGCGAGGTCCTTGCGCGGCGAATCGAGAACAATTCCGACCGTTCCGGAAGCCAGCGCCGCACGGGTCACCGGCGTCAGTTCGTGACAGACGACGTGGAGACGACGTTCGGGAGGTAAGGTTTCGAGCGTCCGCAAAACCGCCGCCACACCGGCTCCGATAAAATAGAGCCCCCTTAAATCGGGATGACGGGCGAGTAATTCCTCGAACATTCTCTCGACGACAGAGTTGGTAGCGATTCCGTAGACGCCCTCGCATAGTTCCATACCCGGTTCGTGCTCGAGAATGTAATTGCGAAGACCTATCTCTCGCTCCTGGTAGGCACGGTACTGATAGCTTTCGATCAGCATGCCGATCTTGCCAGAGCGATTGAGGAGCTTCGACAAGGACCATCCTGCGGTACGTCCCGCTTTCTGGTGATCGATCCCGACATAGCCGGCAAGGCGAGGCGCTGAAAGATTGGACACGATGGCGACGACGGGTTTTGCAATGTCGGCGAGCAGAGAGACGGCCTCATTCACCGCAGGATGGTCGAAAGCCATGACGCCGACCACATCGACCTTTGCAGCCAGCTGGTGCAGCGCACGCCCCATGCCCTTTGGGGTCAGGTCGCTAAAGTCTTCGATCAAAATGCTGCGGCATTCGGGTCGGGCATGCTTGGCATAGGCGTTGATCTCCTCAGCCAATTGTCGGAAAAAAGGATTGGTTTTGTGCTGGAGGGCAAGCCCGACAGACACCGACCCGCGACTTTCATCAATCCTCTGCATCATCAGGTTTGTGCCGTGATAACGCAGTTCACGGGCCGCCGATAACACCCGCTCAGCGGTTTTCCCCTTGACCGGAAGCCGTGAGTTCAGCACTCGATCTACTGTTGACGGGCTGACGCCAGCCTTAGCGGCGATATCGGCGATAGTGGCCCGGGTGTTTTTCAAAAACGATACCCTGCTAATCTGAAAAACTCATGAGGGTTGGCCGATTTTGTTTACGGCAAACCGCTCGATTTGCGGAGACCAACCTACCCTGTTAATGAATGATCCTACGCTGCCGCTGAACGGTTTGTCATCTGTTCCCAGCTTTCGCCTCGTCGCACGTTTCGATTGGCGAGCGCGGCACGTACCAAGCTCAGATGGCCTTCATGCAAGGCATCCATAGTCGGCACGACAGCGACCTTCGGGCCACTCTGACGCCATCCGGCCACGGCCATGCGCAACTCGGCGACGATTCGTGCGATCGGAATGCTCATGCGCCTTTTCCGCCATTGACCGTCCTTGACGCGCATCGGACCGTGGGGCCCTTCTCCAGCACCACCGCGAATGCCCCCGCTTCGCTCACGTCAGGCCGACATGGAGTCACGACTGGGCAGGTACGCAACGCGTATATGTTGCCGCAAGTTCATAACTTGTGGCACCCTCCCCGAGGCCGGATTTTCGGCCTTTCTCGTATCTCACGTAATTGTCGCATCGTTGTGTGCCTACCCCCTTCGATTAGGCAGAAGCCCTAAGAACTCCGCTTCCAGACGCGGCTGTGGTTTGAGCATCTCCGCGCCGGAGACGATCGCGTGGCCGCGTTCAGCAGCTGCCTGAAGCAGCGGCGTCATCACCGGATTGACGACTACTTCGGCAACAATGGCTGCTGGCTCCATGGCGGCAATGCTAAAGGGCATGGGATCGCCTTCCTTCATCCCAAGACTGGTGGCGTTCACCACCAAGTCCATTCCCGCAGCTACGTCCTGCGCATTCGCATCGCGAACCACAGTTCGGCAGGACGGGACGACGGCCGCTATTTCTGCGGCAAGAGCAACTGCACGCTCCGTATTTCGGTTCGCCAGGACGAGCTCTACCAATCCTTCGTCCGCTAAGGCAAAGGCGATAGCGCGAGCTACACCCCCGGCCCCAACGATCAGGGCACGACGTCCCGCTACCGAGATATTGTTGGCAGCAAGACCAGCGATGAAGCCCGCCCCGTCCGTGTTGGTTCCGGTCAACGTTCGATCGGCGTTGAAGCGGATTGCGTTCACCGCACCAACCCGTCTTGCGACTTCCGTCATGTGTTCGAGATGAGGGATCACGGCAATCTTGTGGGGAGCCGTGATACCTAGCCCGACCACATTAAGCATCCTTCGCAATGCCTCAAGACTAGAGGCGAGATCAGCGGGCCGGACGTGGAGCGGCGCGAACACCGCGTCGACCCCTAAAGCCTCGAAGCTCTTGTTGACAATGATCGTGCCGCGGACGTGTGCGACGGGATCGGTGAGCATAAATATGAGAGCGGTCTTTCCGGTAATTTCCATTATCTCATCAGCTCCAAGTGGTTGGTAGAAAAACGGAAACGCCCTCGTTCCAAAGACCAGGGGTCGCTCTAGGCCGGGTGCTTCACCTAGGCGGCGCTGCGCGAATGGGTTAAGCCGCCGCCTATCCGACCTCAGCCCGCCGCGCCGTTGAATTGCCGGTACGGCTGGACAGAGACAATTGGCACCGTCCGCACGGCAGCCTCAAGTCCAAACCACCTATCAGTCGCCTCGGCCCTAAACGAGGACAACCTGTTGAGGCTACAAATCTAGGCCGTAGGCCGTCTAGCGGCCCAGTCGGGAGGCGTGACCGCAAATATCGCCGCCGACGTGCCCTTCGACCGCCAAATCAGAGAGGTTCCCGCCGGCAACCACATCATGTCGCCGGGCTTCATAAAATTCTCTTCTCCGTCGACCACGATAGAAAAGCTATCTTCCACGGATAAGCAGAACATGACTTCATCGTACCAAAGTTTAAAATCGATATTGGAGTCTTTGAAGTATACAACGCCAGCTGCCATGCTGGCGTTATCTTTGTCGTCTACAAAGACATGAGTGGACGACCCGCGTGGCGTGAATTCCCTCTTAATATCTGCGACCTTGTACAGTTTTGGCATGTAAATTCCCTCTACTTGTTCAGCCAATAAGATCTCGACCGGACGATGCAAGGCATCAGTCGGTGTCAAGAGCACAAACGATTGTGCCCGAAGTTAATCGGTTTTCTGAGCGCGTCAAGGCCTCACCTCCGGCTTCGTGGCCTTCATCGGGAACCCAAAGCGCCGTCAGTTCGCCGGCGCGCAATAACCTGGCCAATTCGACGGCCTGCCGGGGGGGTGTCTTCACCCGATCGCAGGGTACCTTGAAATCAACGATGGCGCGACCACAGTGCATTCAAGGCCGAGCGATCGGTTCAGCCGATAAAGACCATGACCTGCCACTGAACTGTCATCCAGCGGCGATTAGAGCCTCGGCGGTTTCTGTTACGCCGCAGGGCGCGGGTTGAGCAACCGGCGGAGACGTGAAGCCATCAACGAGCGTAGCGTCGGAGCCGGTTGCGATGCCGGCGAAGGATGCCGGGGGCTGGTATCCGAGCGAGGAATGAGGCTTGGCGGCGTTGAAGTCCTGCCTCCATTCGGCGATGGCACTGCGGGCGTGGTCGAGGCCGAAGAACAGGCTCTCATTCAAAGGCTCGTCGCGCATCCGGCCGTTGAAGCTCTCGACATAGCCGTTTTGCATCGGCTCGCCTGGCGCTTTGTAGGACGATCCGCCTTATTGGCAGAAGCGGACAACCGGTCTTAAGACTAGCCGATGCCCTTCTAAGAAGTCGGCACCGGCATGCAACTGGTCGAGACAGGGCGGCGCGACGGCGCGCCGTCCTGAGGACACTGTCGCTATTTAGCGGCGATCCATGCCTCAAACGCCTCCTGCCATTCGGCGTAATGACTTCCCCAGAAATCATAGTCGTCCGAAACCGCGTAAGGCAGATTTTCGGGCGACGAGGGCAATTTTGCGCTAACCTCTGGTGTGACGAGAGCGTAGGCTTTCAGGTTCGCCGTGCCGTAGGGGAACAGACGCATAAAATCTGCCTCGACTTGCGGCGCTGCGACAAATGAAATGTAGTCCATGGCAGCCTGTGGCTGACCTGTTGTCTTGGGTATGATGTATGCATTTAAACCGAGACTGTAGCCCGCCGACCAGACAATCCCAAACTTGCCTCCCGATTCCTTATTTGCGGTATCGACTCGGGCGTTCCAACCAAGAGCCATGTCATACGTACCGGAAATGAGACCTTGAACGAATTCGGCGCCCGTATCGAGGAAGACGAGGTCTCCCTTTATCTCGGACAACTTGCGGAAAATTCGGTCCCTCGCATTTGGTTTTCTAAGTTCCTCGCTAATTTTCTCGCGAGGCACGCCATCCGCGAGCAGCACCACCGTCGCGACATTCTGTATGTACCGGGCCATCCCTCGCTTGCCCGGAAAACGCTTCGTATCCCAAAAGTCCTGCCATGTCTTCGGTTCATCGCTCCCGAATTTTCCTCTAGCGACCACCAACGCCACGGCGACAGACGCCGATGCTACGGCGCACTCTTGCAGCGTGTGCGGAAGTAGGTCGGCGACTGGCAACTTCGACTTGTCGAGGGGCAGAATGAGGCCTTCGTTACAGGCTTCGATCGCCGTAACAACGTCGGTTTCCATCACGTCCCACTTCGAGGGCGAAGCCGTGGCGAGCGCGCGCAGGACGCCCATGCTGTCTTCGGTTGTGCTCCCAATCACATTCGTGCCGGTTGCAGTCGTGAACGGCTGCCAATACGCCTGCTTCACAGCGTCCATATAGGCGCCGCCATAGGTCGCCACGCTGAGTTCCGCCGAGTCCGCAGCAGTCAGCGTCATAGCACTGGCGGCCAAAGCCATCGTCAATGACGCGACCTGCAAGATCCTCTTGCTTGTTTTCATGTTCGTTCCCTTTCTCGTTGATATTGTTGGGTCTTCCTACCTCGAACCGAGATCGCCGCTTGCGCGAAGACCACCGGGAATCCGAACAACGATCAATGTCCGACACTGGACCGCCATCACGCGTTCGTTATCAAAGGTTACGGGGATGGCGAGAGGAGTTCCCAGGAACCTAACCTCTGGTTAGACGGTGGCGTAAAGCTTATGAGGAAAAGCTCGGTTCGAGGCGCGCCGGCACGGGAATCCGCTCGGGCCGGGTATCAACCCAGGTCGGAGGGGTGATGGCAAAGATGAGCACCGCCTTGCCCTTTGCGCGCCAGATCGCCTTGGTGCCTTCCCTGTACCAAATCATGTCGCCAGGGCTCATGAAGTGTTCCCGACCGTCAACCTCGACCGAGAAGCTTTCCTCAATTGAGAGGCAGAACATGCATTCCTCATACCAGAATTCAAAAGCTATCTCGGTATCCTTGAATTGCGCAATGCCTCCGGACATTTGCGCGCCCGTCAGATTATCCACCATGACGTGGGTTGCGGTCCCTCGTGGGCTGAACTTGGGTTCGATGTCGCTGAACTTGAAAAATTTGATCATTCTGGCTCCTTTTCTATTATCGTGCGACGGTCTAGGAATTTTTCTTCCACGAAGGAAAACTGAGGAATTATGCAGCTGGAAAGCATCGGGCGGCGCTGCTGCGCCAGGTGATCCGGATATCGTCTCCGCGGGCGAGCCCGGCGGCCTGATCGGGCCGCACAGCGACAGTCAATGGGGATCGGCCCGCAAACTTGATCTCGACGATCAGAGTGCTCCCCTGAAAGATCAGGTCGGTGACTGTCGCGGAGAGACTGTTCTCGAACGGCGCGGTTTCGGCGATGTGGAGGCGCTCTGGTCGGATCGCTATCAAACAGTTGCCCGACGAACAGGTAGGGTTTGCGGATGCGGAGCGGACAATTGTCCCATCCTGCAAGCGAGCGATAACCAACCCGTCCTCGTGACGCACAAATTCCGCCGGCAAGAGGTTGGTATTTCCGATGAAACCCGCGACAAAAAGCGACGCCGGATGATTGTAGAGTTCCTCCGGAGCGGCAAGCTGTTCGACTTTTCCATTGTTGAATACAGCAATACGATCGGACAAAGTGAGCGCCTCGGTCTGATCGTGTGTAACGTACAGCATCGTTACACCATTTTCCTTGTGCAGCCGGCGGATCTCGAACTGCAATTCATCCCTCAAGCTTTTGTCGAGCGCTGCCAGTGGTTCATCGAGCAGGACCATATCTGGCTCGAAGACAAGCGCGCGAGCCAGCGCAACCCGCTGTTGCTGCCCCCCTGACAATTGATGCGGCATCCGGTGGGCAAACTGCACCAATCGGGTCATCGTCAATGCTCGCTGTACCTTGATCTGGATCTCCGGCTTCGCGAGCTTCCGCATTCGCAGCGGGAAAGATATGTTTTCGGCTACCGTCATGTGCGGGAACAGGGCGTAGCTTTGAAAGACCACACCCAGATTGCGCTTCGACGCAGCCAAACCTCCGATGGGCCGCCCGCGAAAGAATATCTCGCCTCGGTCCTTGGCCAGGAAACCGGCCAGCAGCATGAGCGTCGTGGTCTTCCCTGATCCTGACGGACCAAGACAGGTTAGCAATTCCCCCTCACGCACTTCGAGGTTCAGATCCTCAAGCGCGTATGTCTTTCCATCGAAACTTTTGCTTATGCCCGAGAATGAACAGAACGGGCGCTCCCCACTGGGTCCGGCTCCTTTTTCGACAATCACACCTGCTTTGCTCGAACTTATTTCAGACAAGAGAGGTACTTTCGCTAGCGTTGGCATTTGTGCAATAGCAAATAGTTTTATTGAATCACGACATTGACGGAATTCGTTTCGACTGGAAGCGCTCGGCGATCAAGAACAGGCAAAGTAACATGATCGTAGCAAAGGTCGTCATCACAGAGACGACTGCGACATCCGGTGCTATGCTTGATGTCAGTCCAGAGAAGATCCGCTGCGGCAGCGTCGTTTGATCTGGCTGCGCAAGAAGGAGCACGATGATGGACTCATCGAAAGACGCGTGGAAGGCATAGATGGCGCCCGCCGCCAGAGATGGAACGAGGGACGGAAGCACTGCATGCCGAACCGCCTCTACCCTGCCGGCGCCCAAGCTCAGCGCCGCGATGTAAAGACGCGTATCGTATTTGCGCATCGACGCGGAGGTTGTAACTACCACAAACGGAATGCCAAGCGCTGCATGCGCAACGATCAGCCCGGCGCGCGTGTCGGTTAGACCCCATGCGTTAAACGATATATATATTGCCAAAGCTGCGATAATACTCGGCATTATCAAAGGAAGCATAAGTGTTCCATATCCGATTGCAGAGGTTTTTCCTTTCAATAATGCAACGCCGCAGCCAGCCGTTGCGCCCAGAGCCACGGCGATAACCGTTGAAAAGCAAGCAACATAGAGACTGTTGCGCGCCGCTTGCCCCCATTCGGGGTCTGTCAAGACCTTCGAATACCAGCGGAGCGAGACGCCATCCCGCGGAAGCGTGAAGAAATTCCCGTCATTCAGCGACACAGCCAGAATGACAAAGAGCGGCAGAATGAGAAATGCGATTACGGTCGCACCGCCCAACCGGGCGACGGTGTCTATCGCTTGTGCCGATGTCGGCCTCATACCAACTTACCCAACCGTTTGCTGGAATTCTTCGCGGGGCTCAATGCCGCGCCGGTCAAAGCGAATCCCGCCACCAGTAAGGTGAGCCAGACGCTTAATGCCGCTGAAACATGCCAGTCGCCCATGCGTTGGGCAAAGAAGGCCGTGTAGTATGCAAGCAACTGATCTTGCGGGCCGCCCAGCAGGAGCGGCGTCAGGTAGAATCCGAGCGTAAGCGTAATGACTATCGATAGTCCGGCGGTGATCGCCGGCCGCATCTGAGGCAAGTAGACGAGCAAGACCGCTCGGAAGGTAGAGGCACCAAGACTAGTCGCAGCAAAATATTGCTGTATCGGGATACGCTTCAGGCCTTCATGCAGCGACAAGATCATATAAGGTAATAGCAAGTGTACCATACCTACGATAACGGCACTGCGTGTTCCAAGTATTCCGTAGGACAAGTTGGAAGAAAAGAGAGCCCTCCCGATCGCAGTCAGGACGCCCTCATTTTGAAATATGATGATCCAGCTGAGCGTGCGAACGAGGATCGATGTCCAAAGCGAAACGAGGACACAGGCAATCATCATGCGCGCTGTGCGACCGGATGCGACGCTAATCGAATAGGCTGCGGGCGCCGCGATGAGAAAGCACAGCGCTGCAACACCCGTTGCAACGCCGATGGTGCGCATGAAAACTTCGGAAAACTGGATCTGCTCAGCCGCGCGGTTTCCCCATGGGGCCGTGATCGAAAGATACCGAAGCGTGAAGCGCTGGCCTTCGGCTTCCAGCATTTTCCACGTCGATTCTTGCAGCCAAAGATCATCAATTGCGGCGAACCACGCTCGGATGTCTTCGGGCAACTCATCGGTTTTCCTGGCCTCCGCGCTGGTTTTGAGCAACATGATGCGCAAGGCGCCGCTGCTTGATCCGACGCTGTGCGCGAGCTGTCCCACATCGCTGCGCGCAGCCGATCGCAGGTCACTGAAAAGTACCTTGAGCGCATCGTCCGTAGGCTCCGCCTGACCCTTGTCGAGAGCAATCTGCCTATAGGTTTGCGCCAGTATATCGCCAGCACTATCCTTTAGAAAAGCTTGAGGAAGAAAGGAGAAAATAGGGACCAGATAAAACAGCGCCAAGAATGCAAAGGCGGGGGCCATCAGAAATAAGAATAGGAATTTTTCACTCTTCATGATCGTCTCTTTATCTTGGGCGCTGCCTGCTGAAATCCGACCGGATCTCGACCCACTCCAGAGAAATGAACCCGGAACAGTCAGCGTCTGGGGCGGAGCCAAGCCGCCGCTGCCAGGCAGACGGGCCCCTCCTCTAGCGCTGAGAAATTCTCAATCCCTCCAATGGCTGTAACGCGATCTCCTCGCCCTCAGGGTGCCCARGTATGGTCCACAATCGATTGTGATGGCAAGTTCTTTTTATTACGATCGAGGTCGGCGATCAGAGAAAGCGCGACAGGCAGGATTTGAAGAACGGGCCGCAAGCTAGCGCGCAGCACGGGGACAGGGACTTACCCTACAAAACGTCAAAATGGCGACGTACCCTGACCACCATCGTGATCTCATTCGTGCGCCAGAGAACCGGTAGCTCGCGGCCTATATCGCGTCCGTTTCGACATTGATCATCGTCAACTCCGGCGTCGGAAGGGAAGATCTGGGAGGAACCAGTATCGGCGTTATGTAGTAGATGGTTGGGTCCCCTGAATCCTTATCCAGGATATCAAAAGCCTTCTCCATCATTGCGACCACGTCTTGCTTTATCATCCATGTTCGGAAAATACAAAATGACGCAAAAGGATCGTAGTCGCAGCAACCAATTTCGATATCGGACAGATCAAGATCTGGATGGCGAGATGAAAAGCGAAGAAATCCTTCGTAATTGAGCGTACTGTTCAGGAAAATACGACGCGGGACACGGCCATGGTTCTGATAATACGTCTCGAAGGCTTCGCATGTTTTCGCAGGGTCATAGCCAGTAAAATGAATGACCTCGTCGGTCGGTGGACCGGCAAAGTTGTCGACAGCGACCTTGAATCCGCGAATACGATCGAGCGTTGAGACCTCACTGCAGCCCCCGAAAAAATGAATATCATTAGCCCGCAGGCCGTCCTTGTTTCCAGTCTCAATAATTGCGCTCGTCAGGGTCAAGCCGCCATTGAAATTATCGCTGATGACAGACGATACTTTCGACCCGGGAAGGTCTATGTTGACATGGCGCTGCCCAGCAGAACTGCAAATCTCATGGACTCCATCCGGGTCGGCTGCACCGCAGATAACTAAACCCTCAATAGAGTACGAAATCAATGTCTTAGCGGTTTCACGTTCGGTGGCCGGATCACGACCGGCGCTAACCACGATAGGACATTTTCCCCGACGGCGAACGTTCAGTTCGAAGCTCTGTGCAACCGCTGCGAAAAACCGGCTGTTGTGCGAGGGGATCATCAGTCCCGTCATTTGCGAGACGGACTTGCGAAGGCCCTGGGCCTGCCTGTTCGGCATGTAATTGTGCGCTTTTGCCAGCGCTTTCACAGCCTCCGCCGTCCGGGCTGAGATGCCCCGCCTCGACCAAGTCCCACTCAATACAGCACTGATCGTCGAGACGGAAAGACCAGCTTTTTTCGAGAGTTCATAAATCGTGGAGCGTTGTTGATTGTCGATAGCCAAAAATTCACCTCAGGTGCTGTGATTCCGTATTCCTTAGAGGATATCAATCTTACACAGTCGGTTGTGAAATGGCATGATAACGATCCGGCCCTAACGAGCCCCAAAGGCAGCTGCCTGATCCCACATTGAGGTGGCGCGCAATACCCTTGAACCGAGGCTAGGTGTTGATTTGCCACCGAGAACTGATCCGGCAGCATATGACATTTCCATTGAGAATTGACCCATGTTTGAATCAGCCCTGCACGACAATGGGGCTTTGGAGTGATCGACATGGGCGTTATTGAGCCGGTCTGGCCCCGCAACGTACCGGTATCCGGTCGGACTATGACATATATTTAGTTATGAGTTGTCTTGGCGCATGGCATCGAGCCAGCGATTCGCCAGCCCGCCGCACAGAATCAATCATCCCGTATGGTTTTCCTTTGGTATCAGACGGATGGTGGCGCCCTCCAGATCTGGCGCGTTGCCGTAGGACATCTGCTTCATCTGGCGCAGCACATGGTCCATTTCCTCGTCGGTGAGCAGGATTGGCTCGCCCATCGCAAGCGACTGAATGTACTGTCGCGCCAGCGTCTCCACTTCGTTGGCAATGCGCAAGGCATGGTTAAGATCGCGGCCGACGGCGATCTGGCCGTGATTGGCGAGCAGGCACGCGTCGCGTCCCTGCAGCGCCTTTAACGCGTTCTCCGACAATTCCTGGGTGCCATAGGGCGCATAGTCGGCGCAGCGGATGGTGTTCCCGCCGGCTATGCCGATCATATAGTGGAAAGCCTCGATCTGGCGGCGGTGGCACGAGAAGGACGTCGCGAAAGATGAATGGCAGTGCAGCACGGCGTTTCGGTCCGAACGCTCGTTCAGGATGTCGCGATGGAACCGCCACTCGGAAGACGGCAGACGCGCACCATAATAGCCTCCTTCAAAATCCATCTCGACAATATCTTCCGGTTTCATCACCTCGTAGCGCAAGCTCGTCGGGGTGATCAGGAAGCCTTTCCCGCTACGCACGGAGAGGTTACCCGAGGTTCCCTGGTTGATGCCTGAAGAATTCATCCGCAGGCAGGTTTCGATCATCTGTTGTCTTAGTTCAAGTGTCACCGATGGTCTCCATAGTTGGATTCGTCAATCTGTTGGCGCCAGGCCCGATGATAGTCCCGTAGCGCGGTCACATTCAGGCCGCCGCAGTCGATGGTTTCGAACCGCAGCCGATTTGGATGGGCGATCCCCGCCAGCAGAGCTGCGCCCGTCGCCGTACCGTTCTTTGCCGATGCGATGAGGACGCGCCGCTCTGGATCGAGCGACGCGAGCAGGGCGCCGAGAATTGGTTGCGCAGTCACGTTTCCGTCGACGATGAGCCGCCGCTGATCCCCAAGATAAGCGGCGCAGACATTCGCGAGCATAGCGTAGTAGACGATCGCCAGAGCCGTGCGATCGAGGGGATCAGTCGGCATGGGGCCGACAACTCTTCCCCTGTTGCCCGCGTCGGGAAACAGTCCCCCGCGCGGCACGAAGCTCGGCAGTGCGAAAATGTTCGATTCGAGGATCCTGTTGACGGAATCCACGGTGGCAATATCGCGTCTGCCGCCGGTCAAAATCTCAAACTCGCGCCCTGCCATCGCCCGGCAGCTCGTCAGCGGGACATCAAGCGCCGACTGCTGAAAGGTCACGTCGATCCCAGGCGGGATCGAATTCGATTTCGTGTCGCTCAGCCCGACCAGCCAAGTTCCGCAAGACAGCAATGTCACGTCGGTGAAGCCGGCTGCCTGGTAGCGGTGAAAGTTTGCCGCGCTGTCGTGGACGCCGCAACGAACATGGACGCCACCGAGCCGTCCGCACAGATCCACCAGATGACCCGATATCGGCCCAAGCACATGCGAGGGCATCCTCACCGGAGCCATGAGATGCTGCCATCCCTGTCTGGCGACCAGGGACGTGAGCCTTTTCTCTCGCGCATTCCACAGGTGAGACTGGGCGGTAAGGCTGGTGATGTCCATCGACGCAACGCCGGAGAGCCGCCAAGCCCAATATTGGGGCGCCGGCATCAGCGTGGCCGCCTTCGCGAAAAGATCGGGGTGCTTCAGCTGTATCCAGAACAGCTGCTTGGCAATATTTGTCGCGCCAAGCCCTATGTTGGCGCCACGCTCATCGAGCCCGTCGGCGACTTCCGCGTAAAGTATGTCCAGCTCGGCCGGCATGGTCGATTCATAGTCGGGAAGCGGCGTCGTCGACCCGTCCTGATTGACGATCATCGCCGATGAACCGTGCGTGCTGACGATGACGTCGGAGACCTTGTTGAGCTCCGACAGCCCGCAAAGGGACTGGAACATGAAACGCCAGGCGGCCTCCAGATCCTGGACGAGATAGCCATTCCCCTCTATTGAGCGGTTCTCCGCTTCAAGAGAGCGTATGACCTCTCCATCGTCCGCGACGAGGCTCGCCTTCAGGTTGGTTTTTCCAACATCCAGAACGACTACCGACACGATATCGAACCTTCGCGATCCTGCGGCCGCGATGGGCCCCCAATTCCCCCCTTTGGCCCTCCAGCCACATCAGCCACCATTTCGCTCTCCCAGGCCTGCAGCAGCCAACTCCGTCGACCTTGCCGGCCGATGTGAGATTCTAAATACAGGCAAGCGCGCGCTTGCACAATCGATTGTGAAACATATTTTTCCTAGGGATCCGCCCGACTCGAAGCTGATCTCGGGCAACCCGTGCATTCGTGATTCGGGACGCTTCGAACCGTCTGCTTGCGGCACGCCCGCAATCATTCGTGCCGTCATGTCTGTCGCGGCATTTCCGATGTCTATCTGGCCGAGGCGATGGAGAACGGCCTCCCATCCAGGGCCAACGTCTTGGTCAATCCGCTGATCGCATGTTTCGTGGCTGTATATGGCACGGACCCGGGCCGTGGCGCATGGGCTGAGACCGAGCCATTGTTGATTATCCGGCCGCCTTGAGGACTTTGCGAACGCATGACGCCGAACGCTTCCCGAGCGCAGAGAAACGACCGGTCAAGTTTACGGCTACGACCTGGTTCCATGCCTCTACCGGTATCTCGTCGATCAATGTCGAGGGATAGCCGCTGCCTGCATTGTTGAAGAGAAGATCGACGCGTCCAAATGACTTCAGCGTCGTTTCAAACAAAACCTTCACGTCATCCGGGCTTGTCACGTCGCATGGGACAACGAGCGCGCGGCCGTCACCCTGTGTGCTCGACGAAGCCGCAGCTTCCAGTGTTGTTCGCGTGCGCCCGCAGAATACAACGCTCCATCCCGCTTCCAGCAAGGCGACCGCGGTCGCCTTGCCTACTCCTGCGCCGGCACCCGTTACGATCGCGGTCTTTTTTTGACATTGCACCTTCCCATACTCGAGCGTGACGATCACAATTATGCCCAGCCACCAAGCTAGTGAATTTCCGGCTCCGGCGTGAAGTTGGTGCCCTCCAGGAAATCGAAATCGCAACCGAGATTTGCTTGCGTGACGTGCCGTGAAAACATAAGTCCGTAGCCGCGCTCATAGCGTTTCTCGGGTTGCTTCCAATTCGCCTTGCGTGCCTCAAGCTCTTGGACCGAAAGCTCGACGTTGAGTACGCGCCGCTCGACATCCAGTTCGATGACGTCGCCGTCCTTGATCAGCCCCAACGGACCACCGACGAAAGACTCCGGCGCGACATGCAGTACGCAAGCGCCATAGCTCGTGCCGCTCATGCGGGCGTCCGATATCCGCACCATATCGCGCACACCTCGTGCGAGAAGCTTCTTGGGTATCGGCAATTGCCCCCACTCCGGCATGCCAGGACCGCCATTGGGTCCGCAATTTTGCAGGACGAGCACGGAGTTCTCATCGACATCCAAATCCGGATCGTCGATCCGACGGGCCATGTCGTTGTAATCCCGGAAGATTACGGCCGTGCCTCGATGCTTCAACAAGCGGCCTTCCATCGCCGTTCGCTTGATGATCGCCCCGTCGGGGGCTAGGTTTCCTTTCAACACGACGAGCCCACCCGCCTTTTCTACCGGATTGTCCAGCGAGTGAATGACGTCGGGAAGATAGACCTCGAACTCGCCGATGTTTTCTCCAAGAGTTTTTCCTGTCACTGATCCGGCGGTCAAATCCAGATGATCCGAGAGGACCTTCAGGACAGCACCCACGCCTCCCGCAAAATGGAAGTCCTCCATCAGATACTTTCCGGAGGGCCTGACGTTGGCGATGAAGGGTATCGACGCAGAGAAGTCGTCGAACCGTTCCAATGACAATGGGATGCCGGCCCGGCCTGCCAAGGCAAGAAGATGCACCACCGCGTTGGTCGAGCCGCCCATCGCCATCGTCACCTTGATGGCATTGTCGAAGCTCCCGGTCGTCAGGATGTCCCTGGGCTTGGTGTCTTCCCAGATCAGATCGACGACCCGGCGCCCTGCCGACGCCGCCATTCGGGCATGATCCGCGTCAACCGCGGGAATCGACGCCGCACCCGGCAGCGCCATTCCGAGGGCTTCGGTGATCGCCGCCATGGTCGATGCCGTCCCCATGGTCATGCAGGTTCCCGCCGAGCGGGCGATCCCGTTCTCCAGGCCTTCCATGGCCTTCTGGTCGAGCTGCCCTGCCCGGCGCTCCGCCCAGAACTTCCAGACGTCGCTGCCGCTCCCGAGGCGCTGCCCTCGCCAGTTACCGCTCAGCATGGGTCCGGCAGGAACGAAGATCGCCGGGATGTTCATACTGAAGGCAGCCATCAGAAGGGCGGGCACCGTCTTGTCACAGCCACCCATCAGCACGACGCCGTCGACCGGGTTGGCACGAAGTTGCTCTTCGACCTCCATCGCCAGCAGATTGCGATAGAGCATTGTCGATGGCTTCATGAATACTTCGCCAAGCGCCATGGCGGGCAGTTCAACGGGAAAGCCGCCCGCCTGAAAGACACCGCGCTTGACGTCGGTAACCCGCTGGGGGAAATGGGAATGGCAGGGGTTGAGGTCACTCCAGGTCGTAATGATCGCGACGATGGGTTTGCCGGCATAGTCCTCCGCTCCGTAGCCCATCTGTTTCGTCCGCGATCTGACGCTTTGAGAGCGCACGTCGTCAGGTGCATACCAGCGGGCGCTGCGAAGGGTTTCGTAAGCTCTCTTTGTCATGCGATTCCTGTGGTGCACAGCACGTCAAATCAAGTGAGGCCAGGCAATTAAACGTGTCTGCTAAGGGGATTGATGTTGGCGAAAGGTCGGCAGATCTTCCTCGATATAAATTCGGATGATCTCGTCGAAGTCGCTTTCGGATTTGAAACCGAGCTCCCTGGCCCGCGTCGCTTCGAACCCTTGCGGCCACGTCTGCACAATTCGCCAGATCGTCTCGTCGGGTTCATCCTGGATCAGCCGAATGACGTCGTCGCCGGCAACGCGCCGCAGGGCTTCGATCTGCTCTTCGACGGTGCAGATCACCGCCGGCATACTCAGATTGCGGCGTGGTCCCACTCGCTCTCCATCGAGCTCTGCGGCATGGAGCAGAAAATTGACCGCGGAACGCGGGCTTACGCTGGAGCCCCGGAACGATCGTGGCACTGGCAACAACGCCGGGATGCCATTGAGCGGCTCGCGAATGAGCCCCGACTTGAAGCCCGAAGCAGCCATGTTCGGCTTGCCGGGCCTGACGCAAATGGTCGGCAGGCGAATCCCGATTCCGTCTATGAATCCGCGTCGCGTGTAATCGGCGAGCAGGCCCTCGACGATCATCTTCTGGGTGCCGTACGAGGTCAGCGGCGTCAGGTGAAACGTATCGGGCACGATCCCTGGAAAGGGGCCGCCGAAGGCGGCGGACGACGACGAGAACACCACCTTCGGCCGATACGCCAGCGCGCGGATCGCCTCGAAAAGTAGTCGTGACGCCTCGACATTCACGCGGTAGCCCAGCTCGAAGTTCGACTCAGCCTCTCCTGAAACGACGCCGGCGAGATGGAAGACGACGTCCGGTTTCGTCGCGACAAGGGCTTCCGCGGCGCTTGGATCGGCGAGGTCGCCGACATGCTTCGTCACCAATACGTCCGCAATCTGGATGTCCGCCGGGGCGACCACATCCTGCAGCTGCAGCGCCGATATCTGGCGCCCGCCCAGCGAGCCGTTCGCGGCTAATCTCTTGACCAGTTTTTGCCCGATCATTCCGGCCGCGCCCGTAATCAGAATGCGCATCGATGTCTCCGGTCCTTCGAGCATTTAGGTCCAAATTCGAATCGATCGGCCACCTTGTGACCGAGGCGATGGCAGGTCGATCAACTCGATCGGTGTGGCGTGACCAGGGGTGAAACCCACCATCGTGCCGCAACTGTTCGGGGCCTAAATACAGGCAAGCGCGCGCTTGCACAATCGATTGTGGAAACTAATTTTCAGAGGGTCGGCGCAACTCGAAGCTGATCCGGGGCAACCCGACACGTCGCGAAGCTGCGCCATAGCTTCGCCACCCCCCCTTGGATGATTTCGAGCAACCGCTAGACAGGTTCGATAACGAACCACTGGTAGCACGGTCTTTCAATAATCGATGCCGTTATGGCCTGTGTTTCATCCGCGCAATTGCTGGGCGAGACCGAACAGGTCTGCCGCCCCCCAGTGCTCGACAAAGACGCCGTCACGAATCTTGATGATGTCGGTGGAATTGAATGTCACGCGCTTACCGGTCGGTTGGATACCGAGATACTCACCCCTATGCGTGCCGGTGTAGACAAGATTGGCGCAGATCAGATCCCCCTCGGTCAGGGAGGCATCACTGGTCACGACGAGGTCGGGAAAGGCTTCGATGCGCTTGGCGAAATACGTGACAACGGCCTCGCGCCCGGCAAGCGAGGCTGCGTTGGTCGCTAACGCCTGATGCTGAATATAGCCGTCGGCTACATAGAGCGACTTGAACTTTTCCATATCATGCGCGGTCAATGCGTCGAGGAAGGCCTGCAGTAACTCGCGGTTGGTTTTCGCATTGCCGGCGGCCATAACCGGCAGCGTGCCACCAAGGGCGAACGGCAGAGCAGACAAGGCGGCTACGGCCAGGGCGTGGCGTCGATCCATCGAAGAACTCACCTGCGTTTGATGTTGAAATAATAGATCTCATTCAACGTAACTATGGTCCGCATCGCTGATAATGGGCTAAATCGATCATTCAATCGATACCAGGAGTGCATGAGATGGCAGACCGGCTGACCGGCATGGAAGTCTTCGTTCGAGCAGTAGAACTCGGTAGCCTCGCCGAGGCGGCACGGGCGAGCCGCCTATCAGCCGGGATGGTTGGCAAACATCTTCGCGCACTGGAGGCGCGGATTGGCATCCGGTTGCTCAATCGCACAACACGCCGATTGGGGCTCACGGAAACCGGGCGGACCTATTATGACCGTTGCCGGCAGATCCTCGCCGAAATCAGTGACGCCGAGCGCGAAGCGATCGAGCAGCAGAGGGCGCCACGCGGGCTGATCCGCGTCAACGCCCCAGTCGCCTTCGGTGGGGTGCATCTCGCGCGCGCTATCACGGACTTCAACGCGCAGTACGACGAGGTTTCGGTCGAGGCGGTCCTTAACAACAATTTGGTTGATCTGATGGATGGGGGCTGCGATCTTGCCATTCGCATCACGCGGCTACCGGATTCGGATCTTATCGCACGCCGACTTGCCCCGTGCCGCCGTGTTGTCTGCGCTGCCCCTGCCTATTTGGAACGGTATGGCGTCCCGGAGAGGCCAGAGGATCTTAAACATCACAATTGTTTAATTCATCTTCCGGACACCGATTCCGCCACGTGGCGGTTCAAAGGGGCAAGAAGAGAACAGGCAATTTCGATCAAAGGTCGGGTGCAAGGAAATAGCGGCACGCTTCTACACGAAATTGCTCTCGCCGGCGGCGGTATCGTGCGACTGCCGAGCTTTATTGTCGGCGCGGATCTGAAGGGCGGACGGCTTGTGCCTCTGTTGGCTGACCATATGTGCGAGGAGCTTGGCATTTATGCCGTTTTCCTTGATGCGCGACCGCTTTCGGCAAGAGTCCGCCTTTTCGTCGAATTCCTCGCTCGCCGCTTTGGACCGGAGCCGTCGTGGGACGACTGGATGCCATAATCTGGCAACGGGCTAGCATCGATGGCGAAGGGGTTCGTCTACCCCGATGATTGACTGACACGTTTGAGCTGAGCCGGTCTGCTTCTGCCACTGGTCGCCAAGGGCGAGGTGATTGTTCGCTCGACCGTGTGCCAAGGCGTCTCCTCACTGGCTCGTAGCATTTGGATTTATCGAACAGGCAGAAGGGGTAGCTTTTGGGATAAAGCGTTTGGGGTGCTGAACGGCGACAATTGGGCGCGAAGCTGCCGTTAAAAACATGGTACTTGGAAGTCGTGCTGTCGCGCTATCGGGCCGCAACGTGCCAGGGGGTCGATCCCTTCCAGAGCCACGCAAAAGCCGAATCTAGTATCCTACTTGGTCCATGAGCACCCGCAATTCGGACTGCGGAGCGACCTAGAAAGTTCAAAAAGCTTCCAGGAACCCCAAGCAAACTGGACGCCGCTTCGGACAATCAGGTTCACGGATATCCCGGCGAACATCCGCATAGGAGCGGCCAATATCGTCGGCAAAAGAGCGTCCGAAAAGGGCTGTCGGCGGCTCCGTCGTGGGAACGGAAAAAGAAGAGAAGCAGAACTTTCGTGTGCGATTTTTGCACACGGACTCCCGCAACTATCTGATATTATTCATCTATCTGTCCCATCCATCATGGGGGCAACGGAAAGCCGGAATCTTTTGTAATCGCTTGTCTTGTCTTGCATTCCCGGGAACTCGCGCGGCCTCGATCCTTGCGGCTTTTCGCTGACTTAGGTGATTTCGCGCGATTTTCCTAGCCACAGCTGGCCTTGGACCCTGCCTTCACGCGGGAAAACCGGCCTTTCTGAAGCCTGACATGAAAAGCTCGAGGCCGACTTGGTCGGCGAACGGGAAACCTAAAAACAGCCGGAGAGTCAGGTCGTGTTTCCTCGTCAGTGCTTTCTCGACTTCAGCGCGCGCCTTCTGCGTCTCGCCCAAATGCGCGTACGCCGCTGCGAGGAAGGCATGAATGAAGAATTGGTCGCCGGCCTTCTGATACGAACCGACGGCTTCCGCGTACCTTCCAAGCAGGAAGAGGGAGCTGCCCTTCACCTCCCAGAACCATATCGGAGGTAACGGGTCGCGCTGGAGCGCAGTTTCGAGCACGTTCAGCGCCGTCTCGGCCCGTCCGCCGTAGTTGAGCCAGCTTGCGTAGTCCCCCGCTATGTTCACGTCTAGCGGGTTCAACGAGCGCGCTTGCCCGAAATGCACCCCCGCATCGCTGTGCTGGCGCATGTGCGTAAGCACCAGCCCCATGCTCTGGTGACAGACGCCATCGCTCCTGTCGAGAGCGAGCGCCGTTCGTGCCGAGTCCCAGGCCTTCTGTAGCGTGCGCGGATTGTTGTCGTACCAAAATCTGCCAACGAGGGCCTGCGCGAGAAAGGCGTGGCCTTGAGCGAACGTCGAATCGAGCTCGACACTTCGGACGAACAGGGGCTCGGACTTGTCCAGTTCATACCTTTGGAAGTGCGCGCGCCCCTGCAGGTAGTAGTCGTATGCATCCCAATCGGCCGGAGGCTTGCGTCTGGTCCGGCTCGCCGAATCGGCCTCTGTTTGGCCTTCCACCATCGAGGCGATAAGAGCCGCAACCTCGTCTTGCAATGCAAAGATGTCGTCGAGGGCCCGGTCGTACCGTTGGGCCCAAAGGTGGGTGCCGGTGGCGGCGTCAATCAACTGTGTGGTGATCCGAATGCGATCACCGAGCTTTCGTATGCTGCCTTCGACGAGGTAGCGAACTCCGAGTTTGCTATGGACTTCGGCAATGTCCAATGCCGGATGGCGAAACTGAAAAGATGAATTGCGTGCGATGACGAGGAGGGAGCGGAACCTGGCCAGCTCCGTAATTATGTCCTCGGTTATGCCGTCGCTGAGATACTGCTGGTCCTGATCGCCGCTCAAGTTGGCAAAAGGCAGCACCGCAATCGACGGCTTGCCGGACGGCGGTGTCGGTCTGAGGGATGCGCTCTCCACCGGCTCGACAGTCCCGGTGAAGCGGTAGCCGACGCGAGGCACCGTGGCGATCCACTCGCCGCCGTTATCAGCCGGACCGAGTGCCTTTCTTAGTGTCGCGATTTGGACGGTAAGGTTGCCTTCCTCAACGGCGGTGCCCGGCCAGGCAGCGTCCATCAGTTCGGCCTTGGTCAGGATCTCGCCGGGCCGTGCCGTCAGCGCAGCAAGCAGTGTCAGCCCACGATGCCCAACAGCGATCGGGATCTGCTCTTTAAGGAGCGTCCCGATGTCGGGATCGAGTACGAACGGACCAAAAGCGATGCGAGTCCCCTGCATGTGGGCATACTAGACGTTTCGGAAGTTTTCGGAACCGTTTCGGGACCGCTTAAATCCCTCGGTCGTTTTCGAGGCTATTCATCAACCCAGGCACCGAGTGGCTCAGTTTGAATTCCGGTTGAGATAGGTGTAGATGCCCGCGCCTATGGCAACGGCTCCCCATGGTGTTGGACCGATGACTCTTTGAGCACTGGAGAATCTGCGGTCGATGCTGGCAACGCACGACATGGAGTGGCCCGAAGGCACACATCTACCGGTAACTATCTCGGTCCTTGGCCTTCTCGGCCCTGCAATCAACCTTACCCAAAGCAGCCTTGCGGTAAGCGTCTTCAAACACGCGGATAGCCCTTTCGAATTTAGCTGGATTGGGTGCCAGGTGTTTATCTAGCCCGTGATACAAAAGGATGGAGACTGCCATCATGGCTTTTCCACTTGGGCTTGGGCTCAGCGCCGGGCACCTTTTCAACACGCCATAGATGTTGCCTGAAATTGCTGCAGCCCGATGCAATTTGCCATCCGCCATACGCGCCAAGTAATCGATGTTTTTCTCTTCCTGCCCGGCCGAAGCAGCCGAAATCGTGAAGCAGATTGCTGCGATGACCGTTACTAAAATGCGACCCAAGCGCTTCCCTCTTCTTGCAGTCTACTCGACCCTACTAGTCGCCCTCTATTATAGCCTAGCCTAAGATTCAGAAGTTCGCCAATCGGCAGCAGCGGGCATCAACGCCGTCGGCAAATAGCGTCAGGGCCGAAGTGGGCCGGTCCTTAGTGTGAACGAAAATGGAAAAGAAATGGGCCGGTACAACCGGCCCAGTTTCAATCAATCCTCCGCAACGGATTCCTCCTCAACGGGTGCCGCGATCTCATCCGGTACGATTTGCGGTCCAACCCGGTCGGCAACGAGCATCGAAAGCATCATTTCGACAAGGCCATTGGCAGCCCCCTTCTCGCCGCCGGTAGCGCCGATCTGGATCTGCGGCACGAGCGGCAGCCTGCCATTCTCGATCGCTTCGGCGAAGCGCATGAGAACCTGCGAGTTGAGCTGATAGTCCGGGCCGCCGAAGGCCGCGACCTTTTTCTCGGTGGCCTCGGCCTCCGCCAGACCGATGGCGCGCACCTTCTCGGCTTCCGCAAAACCGGTCGCCTTGATGCGTTCGGCATCGGCAAGCGCGATGGCCTTGATCATGTCGGCCTCGCCCTGGCCGCCGAGGCGCACCTTCTCGGCCTCCGCCTTGGCAGTGACCTGAATGGTTTCCGCCTCCTGGCGGGTGCGGGCGAGTTGCGCCTTGCCCTCGTTCTCACTGATCTCGATGGTAAGTGCCGACGTCGTGATCTTGGCTTGCTGTTCGGCCAGCGCCTCCTTCTCACGCAACGTGCGTTCCTGAATGGCCGCCTTCTCCTGCAATTTATAAGTCTCGACCTTTTCGACTGCGATCTGGCGATCGCGCAGCTGGATCAGGATCTGCTCTATGCTGTTCTGGCCATTGGCAGCACGGGGCGTACCAATCAGCACTTCCTGCAGCTCGAGGCTGTAGGTATTGAATTTTTCGCGCATCTCCTCGCCCGATTTGCGCTGGATATCGCTACGCTCCTGCAAAAGCTGGATCAGCGTCTTTGTCTGGGCGATATTCTTGAAGTAGGCAGAAACCATTGGATCGAGCGTTTGTTCGACCAGCCGCTTGATGTCGCCGAAACGCTGCACCACGAGCGGCGCTTTCATATAGTCGATATGCACGACGACCGAGAGTGGCAGCACAGGCTCGAACGCATCCCTGGTGATCAACGACACTTCAGACAGGTTCTCGTCCAGTCTGTGTTCGCCAAACTGCTCCTTCGTCCATTTGAGCACGAAGTTGGTGGTCGGCACGGTGATGATTTTGCCGGCATAGGTATTGAACGCATACTTGCCTGGCAGAAGCGGCGTTGACCAGACGCCGCGGGCGCCGATTTCGACCAGCTCGCCGTGACGGTATGCCTGCCCGGATATATCCGTGCCGTGGCGGCCGTTATAGGAGACGACGACACCCACCGTACCAACATCGATGATCGTCTTCCCGACCAGTTCGACGGTCGCGAAAATGCGATTGAGGAAGTAGCTACCGTCGGCCAGCACCTGCAGCTGCCGGCCACGGTAGCCACCGGCGCTGAGAAACTTCTCCGGGTCCTGAAAATTGTTGTGGAAGTTCGGGTCGTTCGGATCGTTGGCGACGGTCGGTGCGATGATCTCGCCGTCCGGCAGGGCCGGACCGTCATGGATGGTGACGATACCGATCATGTCATCGGCATTATGGATGACGACCGGCTCAAAGCCGCCCCGCTCCGAGATCATGCTGGACATATTGGAAAAAAGGCTTTGTTCCGACGAGCTCAGATTGATGGCATAGATCGACTGGGCGGTCAGCACGATGAATTGTGCGAGATTGATTGCATAGGTGCCTTCACGCAGGATCTTGCGTTGCGGCCCTTTCTGTCCGCCTTTTTCCAGAAAGCCGCGTACATCCTGGAAATCATCGGCTTCGGTGTTGGAAGCAAGTGTCTGCGTCGGAGGCAGCGGCTTGCCATCACGGGCAAAGACATAGCCGATCTGCCCCTGCGGGATGGTTACAAGATTGGCGCGATGCATCGAATATTGGAACGGCATGAAGAAATGCAGGCCGCCGCGCACGACTTCCGGCTGGTAGCCTGCCTCTCGGTCAAGCGCAATGAAGCCATTGCTGATGGAGCCGCGAAAACTCCATAGTTTTTCCAGGATGCCAAGCCTGTCGTTTGGGATGTAGCGGACCACGCCGCTCCACCTGAACAGTATTGCCAGCACGATGACTGTTACAGCTACCTCGATCGCCGTCCATTTGATCGGGCCGAGATATTGCAGGGCTTCCATTTCTTCGCTCCTGTGGGGCGCGCGGGTTCGTTCACCCGAGGGCCACCCGGTTGGTGTTGATTGATGAAGTGGGGAGATCGCGCGCCGATACGCCCGACCAACTCAAGGGCGTGTCGAACGTTTGGGCTGCTCATTGTCTGGGAAAATGACCGCGCGTCCCGAGTCCCCAGTGGGGGCGGCGTGGCCGTGAGTTATCTCACATCGGTGTTGCCTTGATAGACACTACAAGAAATGACGTAGGTATCTCGCCAACAGGTTTAAAGATATTCCGCGCGGAAATCGTAAAAGTATTTCCACCGCTATTCGGATCGTAGCCTCGCTAGTTGGTCCAATCCCTACCAGTTCAGCTTGAACCCGACATTGCCGCCATAGGTCCGCATGCCCTCGCCGAACTTGCCGTCAAAGGCGGCGAACATCGAGGTTTTGTTGCTCCAGTTCACCTTCAAGCCGGCGTTGACGGCGACTGCGTCTTCAGCGGCAGCGGCCCCCTCGATCACGAACGGATAGCCTGGCGCCGCCTGGAAGCTTGGCTTGACCGAGCGGTCGGGCTCGAACTCATGCACCCAGGCCGCGCGGCCCCTGGCCTGCACCGACTGGCCGTCGCCGACGCTGACCGTGGTGTCGAGCTGAAGGCCGAGACGCAGTTCACTCCTCCCGGAACGCCCGCTGGATCTGATCGGCCAGGGGTTTCACGAGATAGGAAAGCATTGTGCGGCTGCTGGTCGAAAAGAACACCTCGACCGGCATTCCCGGTGCCAGCGGCAATCCTTTGAGCCTGGTGAGATCCTCGCGCGGTAAAACGACGTGCACGGTATAGAAGCTGGCACCACTTCGCTCATCGATGCTGAGATCAGCGGAAATCTTGCTGACGGTTCCGTTGAGCTCCGGCGTCGTTCGCTGGTTGAAGGCCGACAGCCGCAACGTTGCGCCCTGCCCTGGCCTCAGTTGATCGATGTCCTGGGGAGCCACGCGTGCCTCGACGGTCAGTTCGTCTGCCACCGGTACGATGAGCATGATCAGCTCTCCCGGAGAAACAACACCACCGACCGTGTGCACGGCAAGCTGATGAACCACGCCGGTTTGCGGGCTTCGTATGTCGATTCGCTTGAGCTGGTCCTCGGCCGACACCTTGCGCTCGACGAGCTCGGAGATCTTTGCCTGAACATCGCGCAGCTCGGTCGCAACCTCGCTGCGCAGATCCTTGTCGACCTGGATGATCTGCAGGCGGATTTCGGATGTATGACCCTTCGATTGCGCGATCGCCGCTGTAAGCTGCCCGTGCTCGCCTTCCAGGCGCACGGCATCGCGTTCGAGCGCGGTTATGCGATCAATCGAGACCAGCTTGCTTTGCCAAAGTTTAYGCATGCCCTCGAGCTCTATGCCAATCAGCTTGATTTCCTGGCTTTTGGCGTCTCTTTGCTCGGTCAGGCCGGAGACCTCCTCGACAAGCTGAGCGATACGCTCCGCCAGCTGAGCCTTCTGGCCAGCGCGGGCCTGCCTGCGAAACTCGAACAGGGATCGCTCGCCGGCCATCGCGCGGCCGGTCTCGGGTTCCGCTTGCCGCGACATGAGCGACGCCGGAAAGGCCATGACGTCGGCGCCGTCGCGCTCGGCTTCAAGGCGCGCCAGGCGGGCATCGAATTCATCGAGGCTCTTGGTGACAATGGCCAGATTGGCGCGGGTGATCGTTTCATCGAGACGGATCAGGACCTGCCCCGCCTGCACGGCATCGCCTTCCCGGACCAGGATTTGACCGACCACGCCGCCCGTTGGATGCTGCACCTTCTTGTCGCTGGAATCGACGACCAATCGTCCCGAGGCGATGACGGCTCCAGAAAGCTCTGTGACGGCGGCAAGGCTTCCCGCGCCGCCAACAAGCAGGACGCAGGCGGCGACACCGCCCAGCAGATAGCGCCGAATGGTCCTGTCAATCGCGGATGCAGCGCGTTCCGCCATCAGGATGTAGCCTCTTCGGGGCCGGAGACGACCTTCAACGGGACGCCTGCCGGGCGGGTCACCTTGTTCAACACCTCATTCTTGGGGCCAAAGGCCTGCACGCGGCCGCCGGCCATGACGAGCACCTGGTCAAGGCTTGCCAGCGCGCTTGGCCGATGCGCCACGACGACGGCAATGCCACCTCTTTCACGCACGCCCTGGATTGCCACCGTGAGTGCTACTTCGCCTTCGGAATCGAGATTGGAGTTGGGCTCATCCAGAATGACCAGGAACGGATCGCCATAGAGAGCCCTGGCCAGCGCCACCCTTTGTCTCTGGCCAGCCGAAAGCGCCGACCCGGCCTCACCGATCCGCGTCTCGTAGCCTTCCGGCAGATGGACAACGAGATCATGCACGCCGGCAGCGCGTGCCGCCGCCAATATTTTGTCCGAGGGCGCCTGGGGTTCGAAGCGCGATATGTTTTCGGCAATGGTGCCGTCGAACAGCTGGACGTCCTGCGGGAGGTAGCCGACATGCTTGCCAAGCTCTTCGGGCGACCACTGGTCGAGCGTCGCGCCGTCCAGCCTGACGGTTCCGCGCACCGGCAGCCAGATACCGGCGATGGCTCGCACAAGCGAGGATTTTCCGGATGCGCTCGGCCCGATGATGCCGAGGCCGGCGCCCTTCTCCAGCGCCAAGCCGGCATCCTGCACGACCACACGGCGCTCGCCCGGCGGCGTGACGCTGATGCCTTCGACCGAAAGCGCCGATATGGGCGCCGGCAGCGAGACACTTGTTGCAGTTTCGGGAAGCAGGGCCAAAAGCTGCGTCAGCCGAGCCCAAGCCTGGCGGGCAGTGACGAAACCCTTCCAGTGGGCGATGGCCAGTTCGATAGGTGCGAGCGCCCTACCCATCATGATCGAACTGGCGATCATGATGCCGCCCGTCGCCTCCTGATGAATGACGAGATAGGCGCCGATCGCCAACACACCTGACTGCAGCATCATCCGCAGGATCTTCGAGATCGTACCGAGCGTACCCGCCAGGTCGCTCGCTTTCGCATTCGTGTCGAGATAGTCGGCGTTGATGCCCGACCAGCGCTCGGCGATACGTGAGCCAAAGCCCATGGCCTGCAGAACCTCGACATTGCGGCGCGTAGCCTCGGCAAGCGTGTTGCGCGCCGCGGCCTGGCTGTTTGCCCTTTTCGTCGGCTCTCGTGTGCGCATTTCGGCAAGCAATGTCAGGCCAAAGAGAATGACGGCGCCGGCGAGCGCAGCCATGCCAATCCAGAAATGGAACAGGAAGCAAATACCCAGATACAGCGGCATCCACGGTAGATCGAAAAGCGCGGTCGGACCGGCGCTCGACAGAAACGAGCGCACCTGGTCGAGATCGCGCAACGACTGCAGGCCATCGCCGGCGAGCTTGGTGCGCAATGGCAGGCGCATCAGGGCGGCATAGACTTGCCCGCTCAGCTGCGCGTCGAGCGCCATGCCGATGCGCACCAGCAGCCGTGACCGGATGAGCTCGAGCACGCCCTGGAAGGTGAAAAGCGTGGCGGCAAACACGGCAAGCCCGACGAGCGTCGGCACGCTACGGCCAGGGATGACGCGATCATAGACCTGCAGCATGAAGAACGAGCCGG
The DNA here is from genome assembly GCF_056403215.1 of Mesorhizobium sp. P2_H9. NCBI lineage: Bacteria > Pseudomonadati > Pseudomonadota > Alphaproteobacteria > Hyphomicrobiales > Phyllobacteriaceae > Mesorhizobium > Mesorhizobium sp. P2_H9. The sequence continues at coordinate 46,273 of NZ_JBFUFX010000003.1, forward strand.
TCAGCGCCAGGATGTTGACGACGCCGCTCATCAACGCGATGCCGGCGAACGCGCGTCGAAACGAAGCCAAAACCGCCGCGAGCGTTGTTCGCGGCGGTTCGGATGGATTGGACTGCGTCGTCGCCTTCACATCAGTTCCTGTTCAGTCTCAGGCAGCAATGCAATAAATGGAAATTGCCGAGGCTTGATGACGAACGTGTCCGTACCGGCCTCACCATCAGCTGTTGCGCCTAGATAAACCAATCCCCCAGCGCATAAGCGTGAACATAGTCGATGTGCATTTCCGCGGGCGTAGCAAGCCCGTCGGCGGGTGCTCCCGCGATGCCGCCAACCGCCAGGTCGACCAGCATGTACATCGGCTCGTGCATGTCGGCAGGCGTTGCGGCATGGGCGACTTCGACGTCGTCGAAATACCAGACCAGTTCGTCTTGCGTCCACAGCACCCCGTATGTGTGGAAGCCTGCGGTGTCCGCGACATAGGGCGTCGCGCCCACGGTTGTGTGCGCTCCCGTCTCGTTCGTGTGGCCAGTCAGGAGGAGCTTGTTAGGGTCCTGGCCGGTCATCTCGATGGCATCCAGTTCCGGCGGCCAGGAACCGTCCGCCGGCAGCAGCCAGAAGGCCGGCCACACACCTTGTTTCTCCGGCATGTCGGCACGGATTTCGAAATAGCCATAGGTCTGCGCGAAGGTATCGTGGGTCGTCAGCAGGCCCGACGTATACTTGTAGTCGTTTATCAAGGGCTGGATCGCTTCCGCAGCCCGGGCGGCGGTTATGGTGAGAACCCCGTTGTCGACGCTGAACGGATGGACGGAACTGGTCGGCGCGTAGTTGGCATCGATATACCATTGAAGCTCGCCATTGTCGGTGAGCGAACTGCCGTTCTCGCCTCCCCACCAGAAGTTCGTGTCCCAGGTGCCGCTCGAGCCGTTCCTGAGGCTCAGCGTGTTGAACTCGTCGGAGAAAGTAAGTTCCAGATGCGACCTGTCCAGTGCCAGATCGAACTGGCCTGCGGTGAACTGGCCGACCGTCTTGTTGGCGAAAACCAGAAACTCGGTGCTGGAAAGATTGAGCCGCACATTCGCGCCCGACTGGACCATATTAGCCTGCACCTGCTCGAAGGAGGTGAAGCCGTAGCTCCCGACGCGCACGGTGTCGTCGGCGCCAAAGTCCATGATCAGGTCGCTGCCGTTGCCCCGGGTAACGACGAAGATGTCCGCCCCCGATCCGCCTTTCAGAACATCATCGCCCTGCAAGCCGTCGAGCGTCTGCTGGCCGGCGCCGCCGGTAATGATGTTGTTTAGCGCGTTGCCGAAAGCATAGTGTTTGTCGCCGGTGACGGTCAGGTTCTCGAAATTGGCCGGCAGCCGATAACTCATCCAGGTCGAGATGGTGTCGACACCCTCATTGGCCAGCTCGACCGGCTTGTTCTTCGTGGAATACAGATAGTAGATGTCGTCGCCCTTGCCGCCATACATCGTGACGCTGACGCTGGCGTCGCCGTAGATGGTGTCGTTGTATATGCTGCCATAGAGTGTCGGGCCGGAATTGGTCGCCGAGTACCACTTTGTCGAGGACCCGGTGTAGGAGAGTGGAACGCCTTTGGCGTTCAGGACGGTGGCCATGCTGGTCTCCTCGTCTCGCTCGATGCCAGCCCTAGCATCTACGGTAGGCAGGAGAAGCCAAACTCTTATTTGGTCGTCGACTTGAGAGAGTTACCAGGAACTTAACACGCAGGCCCTCATTACCTCGACTGCATAAGTATTGGGCAGCCAGCACTTTTTTGGTCACGAGTCGTCGCAATTTTGGGGCGAGGTTTGACGCCGCGATGCGGATTGTCTTGGCCAAGTGCATGCAAAGCAAGCGCGCTTCGCTTGACACGGACACTGAGCAAAGCAATGAATGAACATATATTCATTCAAAAAGCGCGGCTGAATGCGCGAGCTTGGAGACTTCCATGTCAGCTCGAACACGACCCACTGTGTACCCGCGTCGATCGACCGCTCGAGAAAAGTAAGCAAGCGTTTGACGTTGACGTATTTCCCGGGGCGGCATCGCACAAAGTCCTGCTTGATGGTGGTCAGTCCGAATTCCGGTTGAAATAGGTATAGATGCCTGCGCCTATGGCGACGGCTCCCACGGTGATCAAGATGGAGGGCGCGCCCATCATGGTGGCAACAACCGCCCAGACGATGGCAATGGCGATGGCGCCGGCCGTCCCCAAAACGTTTTGAGCCATTTGGGCATTGTCGTTTCTCCGGGCGGTGGCGATGACGCTACGCCAAGCGTCGCACGAATGCTGTCACAGTATGTGAGGTGATGTGCAATCGAACAGGCAGCGGCCTCGAATGATATGCACAAACAAAGCCACGCCGGCACCGGCCAGGGCGCGGCGTCGAAATCGCAAAAACAAATGACCCTATCGCCTCAGCGCGTATACGCCGTCCATGTTTCCGCCGCCCATAGGCAGTGCCATGTCGTCGTCAAGCAGGCGGGTGATGCGGGCAAAGCCGGTAAAAGCCTTCCGTGCTTCTTCGGCGGACATCCGGCCCGAAAGGGCAGCTGAGCAGCAATTCAGCGCGCATTGGTATACTGGCCCGCGCCGCCCTGCCGGCCATTTCTGCAAAAACACCATCGCTTCGGCAACGCTATCGACTTCTTCCACTGGATGTCCCTGCCCGCGCGCAATGCGCACCGGCGTAAAGAAATGCAAGCGATCCATCGTATTCCTCCCGGGTCGATCGCCTCCGCTCGATCGAACCCCATTAAACTCACGACTGGCCATTTGGTTCCAGAAGAATCGGCGGAACCTCAAAAATAATGTGCGCTCCGGACGTCGTTGCCGTGCGTTCGTGGTTTTGTGCGGAACGTAAGGCCGGCTGACGCATTGGGGTCCTGTGATGATTTTCGAGGGACAGTTCATACCATGCGGATAGCCCATGTCGCGCCTCTGCACGAATCCGTGCCGCCCCGGCTCTATGGCGGCACAGAGCGGATCGTTTCCTATCTGACCGAAGCGTTGGTCGAACTCGGCCATGAGGTGACCCTGTTCGCCAGTGGCGACAGCCGGACGTCGGCACGATTGGTGCCGGGGCGCGAGCGCGCGCTTCGTCTCGACCCGCGCCCGCTCAAGTCGGAAACCGCCGCACATCTTGCAATGCTCTCCGAGGTGAGGAAGCGTTCTCATGAATTTGATATCATTCACTTTCACCTCAGTCATTTCCTGCATTTCCCTTTCTTCGAAGGCATGGCGGAGCGGACGGTGACGACGCCGCATGGCCGGCTCGACTATGTCGATCTGGCGCCCGCCTATGAGCGTTTTCCGCGCTTTCCCATGATTTCCATCTCGCGCAACCAGAGAACCGGTCTTGCCAACGCCAACTGGCTGGCGACCATCCATCACGGACTGCCGACGGATATCTACCAGCCGACTTTCGAGACCGCGGCAGAAGAGCCGTACCTTGCTTTCCTCGGCCGGCTTTCTCGGGACAAACGCCCCGATCGCGCCATCGAAATCGCCTCCCGCTCCGGGATGAAACTGAAGTTGGCGGCCAAGATCGGCGATGATGACCGCGCCTATTTCCACGAAAAGATCGCGCCGCTGATCGACGGCGACCGCGTCGACTATGTCGGCGAGATCGAGGAAAACAAGAAGGCGGCGTTTCTCGGCAATGCGGCCGGCCTGCTGTTTCCGATCGACTGGCCGGAGCCGTTCGGCCTAGCGGCAATCGAGGCGATGGCCTGCGGCACCCCAACGATCGCCTGGAATTGCGGCGCCCTGCCCGAGATCATCGATCCTGGTGTGACCGGTTTCGTCGTCGATACGATCGAAGATGCGGTCGCCTCGGTGCCAGGCTTGCTGCGGCTCGACAGGCGCAAGGTGCGTGCAGCGTTCGAAAAACGGTTCTCCGCCATGCGAATGGCGCGTGACTACGTCGCCGCCTATGAGCGCCTGATCGGCGTCCAGGAAGCGAGAGCTTCGTGAGCGGCGTCGCGTGGTCAAGGACGTGGAATGAATTCGACGGAGTTGTTGGCGGATGAACCAGCTCGACGAGCGCACGCTCGATCCCGCCGTAGCGCTTGCGTCGCTCGACGCTACCGCCCCGCGTGAGCCGCACCGGCTGTTCGCGCTCAAGCAGGGCGACTGCTTTGTCGTTGCCGATGCCTATGGCGATATCAGGGGCGCCGGCGACGGTTTCTTCCGCGACGACACCCGCGTGCTCTCCGAATTCCGGCTGACCGTCGGCGGCAGGCCGACATCGCTGCTTGGCGCCTCGCTCAGCCAGGACAATGTGCTGTTCACCAGCAACCTGACCAATTTGCCGATGCAGAGCGCCGCCGGCCGCGACATTCCGCAAGGCGCCATCCATATCGAACGCGTCAGGCTGCTTTGGCAGGACCGGCTGTTCGAGCGCATCACCCTTTCGAACTACAGCCGGGAAAACGCCACCATCAGCGTTTGCCTGCACTTTGCCGCCGATTTCCGCGACATGTTCGAAGTGCGCGGCTCGACAAGGGCCAAGCGCGGCATGGCCCATGCAGCGGAAACGGAGGCGACATCCGTCCTGCTGCGCTATGACGGACTGGACGGGCTGGCGCGCGCGTCGGCCATATCGTTTTCGCAGGCGCCGGATCATCTGGCGGCCGACCGTGCCGAGTTTCTGCTCGCCGTGGCCAAGCGCAGCAGCGAGGTGCTCTATGTCGAGGTTGGTCCACAGGTGGCGGACGTGCCGGACCGAGACCGTTTCCGTGCTGCCGCGGCTCGCGCCCGCTTCGGCATGCGTGCCAAGCGCCGTCATGGCGCCACGGTGCACAGTTCCGGCCGTGTCTTCAACGACTGGATCGCCCGTGCCCGCGCCGATGTCGCATTGCTGACCACCGAGCTTGAGACCGGCCCCTACCCCTATGCGGGCATTCCCTGGTTTTCGACGGCGTTCGGCCGCGACGGCGTCATCTCGGCGCTGCAGATGCTGTGGCTCAACCCCGGCCTGGCGCGCGGTGTGCTGGCCTTCCTTGCTCAGCACCAGGCGACCGAAACGCTGGCGTTCAGCGATTCACAGCCAGGCAAGATCATGCACGAGACCCGCAAGGGCGAAATGGCGGCGCTGCGCGAGCTTCCCTTCGGTCGCTATTATGGCGGCGTCGACACGACGCCACTCTACATCCACCTGGCCTGCGCCTATGCCGAGCGCACCGGTGACATGGCGTTCATCGACGGCCTATGGCCATCGCTCTGCGCCGCCGCCGAATGGACGGAAGCGGCAAGCCGCGAAACCGGCTTCGTCACCTATCAGCGCGCCGCCGAATCCGGCCTTGCCAACCAGGGCTGGAAGGACAGTTTTGACTCCGTCTTTCATGCCGATGGCCGCATCCCCAAGGGGCCGATCGCCCTGGTCGAAGTGCAAGGCTATGTCTTTGCTGCCTTCCGAGGCCTGGCGAAGCTCGCGCGCCGTCGTGGTGAGGACGACAAGGCCGATCACTGGGACGACCGCGCCGAGGCCATGCGGGCGGCGGTGGAACGCGATTTCTGGCTGGACGACCTCGGCTTCTATGCGCTGGCGATAGACGGCGCCGGCGAGCCCTGCAAGGTCAGGACTTCGAATGCCGGGCATCTGCTCTTTGTCGGGCTGCCTGAGCCGGCGCGGGCACAGCTGGTCGCTGACCAACTGCTTTCGGCCTCCTTCCACTCCGGCTGGGGGCTGAGGACGCTTGCCGACGATGCCGTGTTCTTCAACCCGATGTCCTATCACAATGGTTCGATCTGGCCGCACGACACCGCGCTCTGCGGCGCCGGCCTGGCGCGCTATGGCGAACGGAAAAGCGTGGTCCGGCTGATGAGCGGCACGTTCGAGTCCGCCGTCCACTTCAACATGCGGCTGCCGGAATTGTTCTGCGGTTTTACCCGTGCGCCGGGCGAAGCGCCGATCGCCTACCCCGTCGCCTGCCTGCCGCAGGCGTGGTCGGCGGGTTCGGCCTTCATGCTGATGCAGGCCTGTCTCGGGCTGGAGATCGACGGCTGGGACGGCGAGATCCGAGTTACCCGCCCCAGGCTGCCGATCGGCATCGACACGCTGACGCTGCGCCATCTGGGCGTTGGCGACACAAAGGTCGACCTGACGTTCCAGCGGGTCGGCGACCGCGTCGTCGCGTTTCTCGCCGACCGCCATGAAGGGCTGGTGCCGCTGATCGTCAGAACATGATCCGGACGGGACTGTGGCCGGAACCAGACCGCATGTTTGTGCGTTGCACAAATACGAGTTCCAACGGCGACAATGTCGCCGACGAGCGGTTTCAAATTCGAGACAAGAAGTACCGGCCGCCGAACGGCCGAAAGTGAGTTGGCATTCAATGACAGATTATGGCGTAGAGCTGCTTTGGGTTCTGATCCTGGCAAGTCTCGGTCTTTCCACCCTCGCGGTGGTGTTCTCGATATCTCGGCAGCGCCGCAGTCACGTACCGGCGGTTGAACGCACTGCCGGTGAGGACGTGGCCGCGGAAGCGGCGCGCAAGGTGATGCGCGAATTCGAAAAGAACAGCCAATCGGCCGATGCTGCGCTGGTGACATGGTCGCCCGAGACCTTGCGCAAGATCCTGGCCGACGACCTGCCGGAGGCGCAGGTCATCGTGGTGTCCAACCGCGAGCCCTATATCCACAACACCAAGGATGATGGTGGCATCGAATTGCTGGTCCCGGCCAGTGGGTTGGTTTCGGCGCTCGAGCCAATCACCCGCGCCTGCGCCGGCACCTGGATCGCCTATGGTGGCGGAACAGCAGACCGTCTCACGGTCGACAAGGACGACCGCGTGCAGGTGCCGCCCGGCAATCCCTCCTACACGCTGCGCAGGGTCTGGCTGACCGAGGAGGAGCATCAGGGCTACTATCTCGGCTTCGCCAATGAAGGCCTGTGGCCGCTTTGCCATATCGCCTTCACCCGGCCGATCTTTCGCGTCTCGGACTGGGAGGCCTATGAAGCCGTCAACCGCAAGTTCGCCGATACGGTGGTGGCCGAAGCGCGCAACGAGCGGCCGATCGTGCTGGTCCAGGACTACCATTTCGCGCTGTTGCCGCGGATGATCCGGGAGCGGCTGCCCGAGGCGATCGTCATCACCTTCTGGCACATCCCATGGCCGAATTCCGAGGTGTACAGCATCTGCCCCTGGCGGGAGCGGATCCTGGACGGGCTGCTCGGCAGCTCGATCATCGGCTTCCACACCCAGTTCCATGCGAACAACTTCACCGAGAGCGTCGATCGATTCCTGGAAAGCCGCATCGAACGGGCGGATGCGGCGATCTCCTATGGCGGCCAGACGACATTGGTGCACGCCTATCCCATCTCCATCGAATGGCCGGCCGCCCTCCTGGCAAAACTGTCTGATGTCGACGCATGCCGCGCCCGTCTGCGCGAGCGGTTCGGCCTGAAAGCGGACGTGAAGTTGGCCGTCGGCGTGGAGCGCCTCGACTACACCAAGGGCATTCTCGACCGTTTCCAGGCGCTGGACGAGCTGTTCATGAAATACCCGGAATGGGTGGGCAAACTGGTCTTCCTGCAGATCGCCGCGCCCAGCCGCGGCACATTGCCGGCCTACAAGCTGCTCCATGACGAATGCCTGCGCTATGCCGACGAGCTCAACCAGCGCTATGGCAGCGAGGGCTACAGACCGATCATCATGGTGGCCGAGCATCATTCGCAAGAACAGGTCTACGAGATCTACCGCGCCGCCGACATCTGCATGGTCACCAGCCTGCACGACGGCATGAACCTGGTGGCCAAGGAATTCGTCGCCGCACGCGACGACGAACAGGGTGTGCTGATGCTCAGCACCTTTGCCGGTGCCTCGCGCGAACTGCTGGAGGCGCTGATCGTCAATCCCTACGATGCGGCGATGATGAGCGAGGTGCTGTTGCAGGCGCTGACCATGTCGCCGGAGGAGCAGCGCGATCGCATGCGCCCGATGCGCGAAATGGTGCGCGACAACAATGTCTACCGCTGGGCCGGCTCCATGCTTCTGGACGCGGCGCGCCTGCGCAAACGCGGCGATCTCGACCGGGCGACGGGCAGCACCGAGCGGCCCTCAAACACCGACAACATCATCTCCATCTTCGAGCGCAAGCGGAAGGTGGCGTCGTGAGGCGCCTCCAACAGCTGTCGGCAGCAGAATTGCCGGAGGGGCGCTGGGCGCTTTTCCTCGATATCGACGGCACCTTGCTGGAACATGCAGATCACCCCGATGCGGTGTCCGTCAGCGACGAATTGCGCGGGCTTCTCGGCACCATCGAACAAACACTCGATGGCGCCGTCGCCTTCATCACAGGCCGCTCGGTTGGAGCCGCCGACAGGCTGTTTCATCCGCTGAAGCTGCGCGTTGCCGGTCTTTACGGATTGGAGCATCGGCTGACGCCTGACGGCCCTGTCGAAGTTGCCGACGCTCCGGCCGATGTCGCCGCCCTTGCCAACGAGATCGAGGCCGAACTGGGCAGGCATAAGGTCTATGTCGAGCGCAAAGGCCCGATCCTCGCCATCCATACCCGCGCGGCACCGCATCTGCTGGCCCGGGCAACCCAACTTGTCGAAAAGGCTTTGGCGGAGCTTCCCAAGGGCTATCGGGTGATCCCGGGAAATGCCGGTGTCGAACTCATGCCGCTCGAGGCGGCCAAGGGCGCGGCCGTGCGGCGGTTCATGGCAATGCCGCCATTTGCCGGGCGACGGCCTGTCTTCCTTGGCGACGACGCGCCGGATGAAAACGGATTCGAGGCGATCAACGAAGCCGGCGGCATCTCCATCCGTGTCAGGCCGCGTGGGCCAACCGCGGCAAAATACGTGCTCGACGATGTGACCAGCGCCATAGGCTGGCTTGCCGCCAATTTCGAAAAATCGCCGGTATCCTGAGATTGATCGCCAAGCCGGCAGAAATTCGAATCAAGCGCGACCGTTGAATCAGCCGATCACCCATAAAAGCTGATCGATAAGCGCGATTTGCATTGAATATCTTTAAGGTCAAAGCCGGCAAATGGGTTGCTTGCCGGTTCCCCTGCGTCAGGCCTAACCTGCGCGCAGCCAACGCATGGTGGTGCGTTCGGCTCAAGGGGAGGATTTCACAGTGACCATACAAGGCGCATCGCCTGACCTGTACAATGAGGATCTCGCGCCGGCGACGGTTCGAAACTGGGGACCGTTTTCAATCTTCAACGTCTGGACGTCTGACGTCCACAGCCTGTGGGGATACTATCTCGCTGCCAGCCTGTTCCTGTTCTGCGGCGGCTTCGTCAACTTCATCATCGCCATCGGCATCGGCTCGCTGATCATCTATGTGCTGATGAACATGGTCGGCTATGCCGGCGTAAAAACCGGCGTGCCCTACCCCGTACTTGCCCGCGCCTCCTTCGGCATCTGGGGCGCCAACGTTCCGGCGCTGGTTCGAGCCATCGTTGCCTGTTTCTGGTACGGCGCGCAGACGGCGGCGGCATCCGGCGCCATCGTTGCGCTTCTGATTCGCTCGCAATGGTTCGCCGACTTCAACGCCAACACGCATTTCCTCGGCCATACCGGCCTCGAAGTGATCTGCTTCGTGGTCATCTGGGCGCTGCAACTGCTGATCATCCAGAACGGCATGGAAACGGTGCGCCGCTTCCAGGACTGGGCCGGTCCGGCCGTGTGGGTGATGATGCTGGTCCTGGCCATCTATCTCTGCGTCAAGTCAGGGAGATTTGCCTTCACCAGCGACATCCCGATGGATGTGCTGCTCGACAAGACCAAGGATGCGGGTGTGCCCGGCACGCCGGGGTCGTGGACATCGCTGTTTGCGGTGGCGGCGATCTGGGTGACCTATTTCTCGGCGCTCTATCTCAATTTTTGCGATTTTGCCCGCTATGCGCCCGACAAGGCGTCGCTGCGCAAGGGCAATATCTGGGGCCTGCCGATCAACCTCATCCTGTTCTCGCTTGTCGCTGGCGTCACCACAATTGCCGCCTTCGACGTCTACCACGAAGTGCTGTTGCACCCCGACCAGATCTCGGCGAAATTCGACAGCTGGTTCCTTGCGGCGCTCGCGGCGCTGACCTTCGCCGTGGCAACGCTCGGCATCAACGTGGTGGCGAATTTCGTCTCGCCGGCCTTCGACTTCTCCAACGTCTTTCCCCGGCAGATCGACTTCAAGAAGGGCGGCTATATCGCGGCTGTGATCGCGCTGGTGCTCTACCCCTTCGCGCCTTGGGAAGGCAGTGCGGCCTCCTTCGTCAACGTCATCGGCGCGACGATGGGACCGATCTTCGGGGTGATGATGGTCGACTACTATCTGATCCGGAAGGGCGAGGTCGACGTCGAGGCGCTCTACAGGGAAGACGGCGAGTTCCGCTTCCAGGGCGGCTGGCACGTCAATGCCTTCATCGCTGCCGGCATCGGCGCCATCTTCTCCTCGATCCTGCCCAACTTCACCACCGTGCTGCCGTCGTGGTGGGGCGTCTATGGCTGGTTCTTCGGCGTGGCGATCGCCGGCGCCATCTACTATGTGCTGCGCAGCATGGCATTGGGTGCGGGCGCCAAGACGGCGAAGGCCTGAGCGCCGGCTAGCCTTCTCCCCTTGTGGGAGAAGGTGGCCTCGCGAAGCGAGGTCGGATGAGGGGTGTTGGACGGATCGCGACCTTGAAGAATTAAGCGCTTGAGAGTGCTTTGTTTTTCAGCGCCGCGTTTCTTCCAACACCCCACATCCTTCTCGGCGCTACGCGCCGATCCACCTTCTCCCACAAGGGAGAAGGGAAGACCTAACCTCCTACCATCTCAGCCAACCTCCGCACCGTATTCCAGTTGCGCGCGGTGCCGATGCCGAGGCGTTTGTGGTTCATTGCCGCGAGCAGGCGCGAACTTGGCCTCTCGCGCGAAAATACAACCCAGATGTCGCCGCCGACCAGCTGTACCTTCTCGTGCTCGGCGGCGTAGGCCTGCAGCGCGGCCACGCCTTCCGCGGGCGCAGGTTTGCGCATCACCCGCACGGCCACCTGGTCGCCTGCCGCGGCAGAATCGCCCGGGAATGGATTGCCGGCGGCGAGCTTCAGCCATTCCTCGGCCGTGCGCACGATGATATCGACGTGGCGGCCGAAGGTTTTTTCGAAGGCCGTTTCCAGCCGCTGTTCAAGCCTGGCGATATCGGTCGCCCGCGCCTCAAAGACCAGATTGCCGGTCGCAAGCAGCGTGCGCGGATTCTTCAGCCCTAGGCCTTCGGCCATCGCCTTGAGGTCAGCCATGACAACCCGACGCCCCTCGCCCAGGATGATGCTGTAGAGCAGTGCGACACAGGCCTGCATCGGTGCCAGCGCCTATACCAGGCGCGATTGCTCCACTGCCGCTTCGATGAAGCTGGCAAACAGCGGATGCGGGTCGAGCGGCCGGCTCTTTAGTTCCGGATGGTACTGGACGCCGATGAACCAGGGATGGTCAGGATATTCGACCGTTTCCGGCAGCACGCCGTCGGGCGACATGCCGGCAAACACCAGGCCGCAATCCTCGAGCCGCTCCTTGTAGTCGACATTGACCTCGTAGCGGTGGCGGTGGCGCTCGGAAATCTGCGTATCGCCATAGATGGTGGCGATTTTCGAGCCCTTGGCCAGGTCAGCCTGATAGGCGCCGAGCCGCATCGTGCCGCCGAGATCGCCGGTTTCCCGGCGCTTCTCCAGCATGTTGCCCTTCAGCCATTCGGTCATCAGGCCAACGACCGGTTCCTTGGTCGGGCCAAACTCGGTCGACGAGGCATGTTCGACACCGGCCAGCGAACGCGCCGCCTCGATGCAGGCCATCTGCATGCCGAAGCAGATGCCGAAATACGGCACTTTTCGCTCACGGGCGAACTTGGCCGCCAGGATCTTGCCTTCCGAGCCACGCTCGCCAAAGCCGCCGGGGACCAGGATGCCATGGACCTTTTCCAGCCACGGCGTCGGATCTTCCTTTTCGAAAATCTCGCTCTCGATCCAGTCGAGCTTGACCTTGACGCGATTGGCCATGCCGCCATGCGACAGCGCCTCGATCAGCGATTTGTAGGCATCCTTGAGGCCGGTGTATTTGCCGACGACGGCAATCGTCACCTCGCCTTCCGGATTGTGGATGCGGTTGGACACCTTCTGCCAGGGCTCCATGCGCGGCTTCGGCGCCGGGTCGATGCCGAAGGCGGCCAGCACTTCCGAATCCAGCCCCTCATTGTGATAGGCCATTGGCACGTCATATATGTGCGGCACGTCGAGCGCCTGGATGACAGCACTTTCCCTGACGTTGCAGAACAACGACAGTTTTCTTCGCTCTTCCTTGGGGATGGCACGGTCGGCGCGGACCAGCAGTATGTCAGGCGCGATGCCGATGCCGCGCAGTTCCTTGACCGAATGCTGGGTCGGCTTGGTCTTCAATTCGCCAGCGGTCGGGATATAGGGCATCAGCGTCAGATGCACGTAGACAGCGTTGTTGCGCGGCAGGTCGTTGYYGAKCTGGCGGATCGCCTCSARGAAMGGCATCSCYTCGATRTCGCCGACCGTGCCGCCGATYTCGMMCAGCACGAAATCATAGTCGTCATTGCCGTTGAGGACGAAATTCTTGATCTCGTCGGTGACGTGCGGAATGACCTGCACGGTGGCGCCGAGATAGTCGCCGCGGCGCTCGCGCTCGATGATGTTCTTGTAGATGCGGCCGGTGGTGATGTTGTCCTGCTGGTTGGCAGAGCGGCCGGTGAAGCGTTCGTAGTGGCCGAGGTCGAGATCGGTCTCGGCTCCGTCATCGGTGACGAAGACTTCGCCATGCTGGTATGGCGACATCGTGCCAGGGTCGACATTGAGATAGGGATCGAGCTTTTTGATGCGTGCGCGATAACCTCGCGCCTGCAAGAGAGCCCCAAGGGCCGCTGCAGCGATGCCTTTTCCAAGTGAGGAAACCACGCCGCCTGTGATGAATACATATCGCGCCATGGGAGTCATCGCTTAACGCGGCCGAATTGATTCCGCCAGAGAAAAAACCGCCGCGAAGGCTTTTTCCAGAGAAGGCGCTCTGATCGTGTGCGAGGCAAAACAAAAGGGCCGGCTAGGCCGGCCCTTTCGGCAGAATGGATCAAGGCGTCAGATGATGACTACCTTGGTGCCCACTTTCACCCGGCTGTAGAGGTCCATGACGTGCTCGTTGATCATGCGGAAGCAGCCATTGGAGGCGCTGGTTCCGATCGACTGCGGCGCGATGGTGCCGTGGATGCGCAGATGGGTGTCTTTCTTGCCGTCGTAAAGGTAGATGGCGCGGGCGCCGAGCGGATTTTGACCGCCGCCGGGCATGCCGTCCTTGTACTGGCCATAGTGCTTCGGCTCGCGCTTCTGCATGTCGAGCGTCGGGATCCAGCGCGGCCATTCCTGCTTGTCGCCGACGGCGACCGTGCCCTTGAACTGCAGGCCTTCGCGGCCGACCGCGATGGCGTAGCGGCGTGCCGTGAAGGCCGATTCGACGAGGTAGAGGCGGCGGGCGCTGGTGTCGATGACGATGGTGCCGGCGCTATAGCCGGTGAATTCGACTTCCTGCGGCACGAACTCGGGCTTCACCTTAAACTGCTTCTTGGCTTGCCGCTTGGCGAGCGCCTGGTCGAGGGCACGCGTCTCAGGCAGCAAGGACATCGAGGAAGAAGACGTACCACCGAACAGGCCGGCGAAAAGCCCGCCGGTCTGCGGCTTTTGCCCAATCGGCTCGCTGCGCAATTCGCCATTGTTGCCGGTCAGCGCGACATTCATCGCCTCGGCCGGGATCGGCTCGGCCGACTGGATTGGCTCGATCGGTTCAACCGGCTCGATGATCTTGGTCTTCTTCGTGGCTGCCTTGGCGTCAGCCACCTGCGTTGCCGCGGACTGACCCTTCTTGGCAAGGAAGGCCTCGCGTACGGCGTCGGCCTTGGCTTTCGCCGCGTCGCGCATCGCCAGCTTGCGGGCCTCGAGCGCCTTGGCGCGGACGGCTTCCTTGTCGGCGACGATCTTGGCTTCGAGCTTGCTGATCTGGGCAAGGTCGTCCGACGTCGGATTTTTCTTCTTCTTGAGAAGCTTCAGCTGTGCCGCGTCGCTCTTGGCGGCGACGTTGACGATGTCGGTTGTTACTGCGGCCTTGTGAGCCGAATTGCCCGTTGGCATGGCCGCATAAGCGGGCGCACTCAGGCCGAGCACGGCACAAAGGCCGGCGAAAATGAAGCTGCGAAGCTGCATGGCGAAGATCCGATCGTTCAATGCTTGTTGCCCACGGCGTCGCCCGGCGTCCCCCAAGGACGCCGAAAGTGCCGCGCGCAATCTATAATCGAACTGAAGGAGCGGCCTCAAGCGTGGCGCATGGTCGAATCTTCGTGATCGTGTGGCATTTGCCGCGACTGTGTTGAAACAACAACAGATCGCGGCATCAGACCCGCCGATTACTGGTTCGGGACCTGCGGCGTGACCGGCAAGGTGACGCCATTGGCCGTCGGCGGTGTCGCCGAATCGGTAGCAGGCGGCGTGGCGGGAGCCGCTGCAGGAGCCGTTGCCGGAGGCGTCGCGGCGGCATCATTGCCCGACGGCGGCGTCGGCGCGGTGTTGCCGGACGGTGGCGCTGGTGGCGTGGTGCCGGGCAGCTGGTTGAGCACGCCACCCGAGGTGCCGGGGACGCGATCGAGGATGTCGATCGGCTTTTCGCCATAGCGGGCGACGATGGACAAGGTCAGCGACGTGACGAAGAAAGCCGCCGCCAGGATCGCCGTTGCTCGTGTCAGAGCGTTGGCCGCGCCGCGAGCGGTCATGAAACCGGAGCCGCCGCCAATGCCGAGGCCGCCGCCTTCGGAGCGCTGCAGCAGCACCACGCCGACAAGCGCGAGGACGACCATGAGGTGAACGACGATCAGTACGGTTTCCATAGATTATCCTGGCAAGGCCTTGCGCGGCCGCGATTGCGGCCGGTGATTTGGAGGCGGCTCAATACAATGCTTTGATGGCATTTCCAAGCCCGTGGCCGGAATATGGGAAGCAATGCGCCCTTTGCAACGATTTCGGCCCCGGCGCAGGCCTGCCCAACCGCCCTGACAGGCTGCGCCTACGCAATATTTAGATACGCTTCGGCGATGCCAAGAAAGTCCGCCGCCTTCAGGCTGGCGCCGCCAACCAGCGCGCCGTCGACATTCTTCACGCCAAGCAGTTCGACCGCATTGGACGGTTTGACCGAGCCGCCATAGAGGATGCGCATTTTGGCCGCCGCGGCCGTGCCGAGCAATTCCGCCAGTTTTTCGCGAATATGCGCGTGCGCCTCGGCGACGTCGTCGGCGGTCGGCGTCAACCCGGTGCCGATCGCCCAAACCGGCTCATAGGCAATGACGGTGTTGGCTGTCGTGGCGGTCGGCGGCACCGAGCCGGCGACCTGGCGCGAAAGCACGTCGAGCGTGGCGCCCACTTCACGCTCCTGCTTGGTCTCGCCAATACAGACGATGGCGATGAGGCCGGCTCGCCATGCAGCGGACGCCTTGGCCTGAACCGTCGCATCGTCTTCGTTGCTTTGCTCACGGCGCTCGGAATGGCCGACAATGACGTGGCTGGCGCCGGCGTCCTTCAGCATCTCGGCCGAGATACAGCCGGTGTAGGCGCCGCTTTCCTTGGCGTGGCAATCCTCGCCGCCGGCCCTGACCGGGGTGCGCGAGAGAATTTCCGCGGCGTGCGCCAGCAAGGTCGCGGGCACGCAGACCAGCGCTTCGGTCTCGGCGTCGAGCCCGCTCATGAAGCCGTTGCCGATCATCCTGAGCTCATTGAGCGAGGCGCTGGTGCCGTTCATTTTCCAGTTGCCGGCAACGAGCGGGCGAATTCCAGGCGTCATGGGGTTGTTTCTCCGGGCGACATTGGGCTCTATTAAGCTCTCGCCCTCACTACCAAAATCAAGCCACAAAGCAATCGACACTGGGCCGGAAGGGCGCTATTGCGCTTGTTTCAGACTCGGCGCACGCGAAAATGCGCAAAAATCGGAAGTAACCATGCTTGGTATTTTGAGAAACGCGGCGGGCACCTGGGTCGCGAAAGCACTGCTGTCCCTGCTGGTGTTGAGCTTTCTGGCCTGGGGCGCCACCACCAAGATGGTGGGCGGGGTGCTGGCCGGTCATCATTCGGTCATCACCGCTGGCGGCACGACCGTTTCGATCACTGAATATCGGCTGGCCTATGATCGCCAGATCAGCGTGATGTCGCAGCAGTTCGGCCAGCGCATTTCGCGCGAGCAGGCAACCGCGCTCGGCATCGACAACCAGGTGCTGGCGCAGCTCGTGTCGGGCGCCGTTCTCGACGAGCAGGCGCGCACGCTCGGGCTCGGCCTGTCCAAGGACCGGCTGGCCGAACTCACGCGCGAAGATCCGGCCTTCAGGGGTCCCAGTGGTCAGTTCGACCGCAAGACATTCGAATACATGCTGCAACAGGTTGGCATGCGGCCGGAAGACTATTTGAAGAATCGCGCCCAGGTGGCGGTGCGCCAGCAGATCGTCGAGGCGGTCTCGGACGGCCTCAAGGCTCCGGACACTTTCTTCAAGGCTGTCGCGCTCTACCGCGGCGAGGACCGCACCGTCGACTACCTGACCTTGCCGAAAAAACTGGTCGAGCCGATCGAGGCGCCCGCCGACAGCGCGCTCCAGACCTATTTCGATGCCAACAAGAAAACCTATGCGGCGCCCGAATACCGCAAATTCTCCTATGTCAGGCTCGAGCCGCAAGACATCATGGATGTCAGCGCGGTGACCGACCAACAGGTCAGCGACGACTACAACAAGAACAAGGGCCGCTACACGACGCCAGAGCTGCGCACCATCGAACAGCTGGTGTTCAAGACGCCCGATGCGGCGAAGGCAGCGCTTGATTCGCTGAAGACCGGCGCCACCTTTGACAAGATCGTCACCGCCGAGGGCAAGACGCCAGCCGACACGCTGCTTGGCACGCTGGCCATGGACAAGATCGCCGACAAGGCGGTGGCCGATGCGGCCTTCGCGCTCAATGTCAACGAAGTCAGCCCGGTCGTGCAGGGCGCCTTTGGTCCAGTGCTGCTGCGCGTCACCGAGATCAAGCCGCAAGTGGTGAAGCCGCTGGCCGAGGTGTCCGACGAGATCCGCAAGGACCTGGCATTGGGCGAGGCAAGCCGCATCCTGCTGGATGTGCACGACAATTACGAAGACACCCGGGCCTCGGGCAGCACGCTGGCCGAAACGGCCGCCAAGCTGAAGCTGAAGGACGTCACCATCGAGGCGATCGATCGCACCGGCCAGGCGCCGGACGGGACGATCATCAAGGATTTGCCGGTGTCGCCGGACCTGATCAAGGCGGTGTTCGCCGCCGAACCCAAGACCGAGAATGAGGCCCTGACCACGACCGACAACGGCTTCGTGTTCTACGAGGTCGAGGCGATCACGCCGGCGCGCGACCGCAAGCTGGATGAAGTTCGCCAGAAGGTGGTGGCCGACTGGACGGCAGCGGAAACGGCCAAGCGGCTGATCGCAAAGGCCGACGAGCTGGAAAAGCGTCTCAAGGCCGGTACCACGCTCGATGTGATCGCCGGCGAACTCAAGCTTGAGAAACAGACCAAGCGCGGCGTCAAGCGCGAAGCCGACGACGTCGATTTCGGTAAGGAAGGGGCGGCCGCGATGTTCGGTGTCGGCGAAGGCGGGACCGGACTGATCCCCTCGCCCACCGGCGACGGACAGATCCTGTTCAAGGTCGCGGAAGTGTTCGAGCCTGCCGGGGCCGATGCCAACTCGGTGCCGGCCGATGCGCAGAAATCCTTCACCTCCGGCATGTCCGACGATCTGCTCGACCAGTTGGTGGCGCAGTTGCAGACGCAGTACGACGTTCGCATCGACCAGGCCGCCGTTTCCCAAGCCCTGAACAGATGAGCGCGCTGAAGACCCATATCGCCAAGGTCGCCACCGGGGCCGCTCTCTCCTTCGAGGAAGCGCGTGAAGCTTTTGACATCATCATGTCGGGCGACGCGACACCCGGCCAGATCGGCGGCTTCCTGATGGCGCTGCGCGTGCGCGGCGAGACGGTGAGCGAGATTTCCGGCGCCGTCGCCACCATGCGCGCCAAGATGCTGCGCGTCGTCGCACCCGAAGGCGCCATCGACATTGTCGGCACCGGCGGCGACAATTCGCACTCGGTCAACATCTCGACGGCATCCGCCTTCGTCATCGCCGGCAGCGGCGTGCCTGTCGCCAAGCACGGCAATCGCGGGCTGTCGTCGCTGACCGGGGCGGCCGACGTGCTGACGGCGCTCGGCGTCAAGATCGACATTCCGCCGGAAACCATCGGCCGCTGCATCCATGAGGCCGGCGTCGGCTTCATGTTCGCGCCGGCGCATCATCCGGCGATGAAACATGTCGGCCCGACCCGCGTCGAGCTCGGCACCCGCACCATCTTCAACCTGCTCGGTCCGCTCTCCAATCCGGCGAGTGTCAGCCGGCAGATGGTCGGCGTGTTCCTCCCGGAATGGATCATGCCGGTGGCCGAGACATTGAAGGCACTGGGCACTGACCACGCCTGGGTCGTGCATGGCGACGGCTATGACGAGATCACCACCACCGGCGAGACCCAGGTGGCGGAGCTCGCCGGTGGCGAAATCCGCAGCTTTACACTGACCCCGGAAGCGGTCGGGCTGAAGCGCCACACCAAGGATGAGTTGCGCGGCGGCGACGCCGCCTACAACGCCAAGGCGATGCGCGACATGCTGGGCGGTGCCGCCGGCGCCTATCGCGACACGGTGCTGATGAATGCCGGCGCCGGACTGGTGGTGGCTGGCAAGGCGACGACGCTGTCCGACGGCATGGAAGCAGCCGCGCAAGCCATCGACAGCGGCCGGGCGCTGCA
This sequence comes from Mesorhizobium sp. P2_H9, assembly GCF_056403215.1. NCBI lineage: Bacteria > Pseudomonadati > Pseudomonadota > Alphaproteobacteria > Hyphomicrobiales > Phyllobacteriaceae > Mesorhizobium > Mesorhizobium sp. P2_H9. Next base: position 65,117 of record NZ_JBFUFX010000003.1, read on the forward strand.
AGTGCTCGACAGGCTGGTCGAGATTTCGAACGGATAGTGCGATGGCCGACATCCTGCGCAAGATCGAAGCCTACAAGCGCGACGAGATCGCGGCGGCCAAGCAGCGCGTGCCACTGGCCGAAATCAAGGCGCGAGCCAGGGACGCCGACGCACCGCGCGGCTTTCTCGCGGCGCTTGAAGCGGAGCACAGATCGGGCAGCTTCGCCCTGATCGCGGAAATCAAGAAGGCGAGCCCGTCCAAGGGCCTGATCCGCGCCGATTTCGACCCGCCGGCACTGGCGCGAGCCTATGAGAAAGGCGGCGCCGCCTGTCTTTCGGTGCTGACAGATGCCCCGTCCTTCCAGGGCGCGCCGGAATTTCTCACCAACGCGCGCAAGGCCGTGTCCTTGCCTGCTCTGCGCAAGGATTTCCTGTTCGATCCTTACCAGGTCTACGAAGCACGAGCCTGGGGCGCCGATGCCATCCTGATCATCATGGCCAGCGTCGATGATGCCCTGGCGAGCGAATTGGAAGCGACGGCATTCGAACTCGGCATGGATGCGCTGGTGGAAGTCCATGACGAAGCCGAGACGGAGCGCGCGCTGAAGCTGTCGTCGCGGCTGATCGGCATCAACAACCGCAATTTGCGTACATTCGAAACCAGTCTCGAAACGTCCGAGCGGCTGGCGGCGATGGTGCCGGCCGACCGGCTTCTGGTCAGCGAGAGCGGTATCTTCACCCATGACGATTGCCTCCGGATGCAAAAGACCGGCATCGCCACCTTCCTCGTCGGCGAAAGCCTGATGCGGCAGCAGGACGTGGCGGCTGCAACGCGCCTGTTGTTGACGGGCAAGGCGCCCGCCGAGGCCATCTGACGATGACAGCCGCCCTCACCCATCTTGGCGCGCAAGGCGAGGCCAATATGGTCGATGTTGGCGACAAGGAAGAGACGACGCGCACGGCGATCGCCGAAGGCTTTGTTTCGATGCAGCCTGAGACGCTGAAGATGATCCTGGCGGGCAATGCCAAGAAGGGCGATGTGCTCGGCACCGCGCGCATCGCCGGCATCATGGCGGCCAAGAAGACGCATGATCTGATCCCGCTCTGTCATCCGCTGCTGCTGACCAAGGTCTCCGTAGACATCGAGCCCGACGCAGCGCTGCCAGGCCTCAGGGTGACGGCGCTCGCGCGCGTCACCGGCAAGACCGGCGTCGAGATGGAAGCGCTGACCGCTGCCTCGGTCGCTTGCCTGACCATATACGACATGGCCAAGGCGGTCGACCGCGCCATGGTAATCTCAGGCATCAGGCTCGTTGAAAAGACCGGCGGCAAGTCGGGCGATTACAAGGCAGGTCAATAATGGCACTGGTGCCGGTTGCAGAGGCGCTGGAGCGCCTGCTGGAGGGCGCGCAGCCGACGGGCAGCGAAAGCGTCGCGCTGCTGGACGCGGCCGACCGGGTGCTGGCGGAGCCGGTCGTTGCACTGCGCACACAGCCGCCCTTCAACGCTTCCGCGATGGACGGCTATGCCGCGCGGGCGGTGGATGTCGGTTCGGTTCCGGCGCGGCTTTCGGTGATCGGCGTTGCGCCCGCCGGGCGCGGCTTTGACGGCATTGTCGGCCCGAAGCAAGCGGTTCGTGTCTTCACCGGCGCGCCTTTGCCTGAAGGCGCCGACACCATCGTCATCCAGGAAAATGTCCGGGTTCTCGGTGACGGCAGCATCGAGGTGACCGAACCGACGGCGGCGGAACGCAACATTCGCCGGCTAGGCCTCGATTTTTCCAAGGGCGACATTTTGCTGGAAAAAGGCCGCCTGCTCGATCCGGCGGCGTTGTCGCTGGCAGCATCGGCCAACCATCCAACGGTCAGCGTGGTCAAACGGCCGCTGGTCGCCATCATCGCCACCGGCGACGAGTTGCTGCCGCCGGGCAGCGCGCTCGGCCCCGACCAGATCATTTCGTCCAATGCGTATGGCGTTGCCGCCGCCGCCCAGTCGGTCGGCGCCCGCGCGCTCGACCTCGGCATTGCGGCCGACCGCAAGGACGCCATCGCGGCGCTGGTGAAAAAGGCTGTCGCGGCGGGCGCAGACGTCATAGTTACGCTGGGTGGCGCCTCGGTCGGCGACCATGACCTCGTCCATGACGTGCTGACCGGCGAAGGCATGACGCTGGATTTCTGGAAGATCGCCATGCGCCCCGGCAAGCCGCTGATGTTCGGTCGGCTCGGCGATATCAGGTGCATCGGCCTGCCCGGTAATCCGGTGGCGAGCCTGGTCTGCTCGCAGCTGTTCCTGAAGCCGCTGCTGGCGCGGCTCGGCGGCCGCAGCCATCGCCAGGATATACGCGACGCAAAACTTGGCGCCGCGATGCCGGCCAACGATCTCAGGCAGGACTATGTGCGGGCCGTCGTCAGGGAAGACGCAGGTGCGCTGGTGGCGACGCCGTTCGGCATCCAGGATTCCTCGATGCTGCGAATGCTGGCCGACGCCAACGGGCTGATCGTGCGCGAACCGTTTGCACCTGCCGCCGCTGTGGGCGCCACCTGCAGCGTGCTGATGCTGCGCTGAGCTTCTCTACTCCGCGATCAAGGTCCGGGTCAGTGGATGGTCTGGATCGGCCAAACCGTCGATGATGTTGAAATGATGCCGGTCAGGCTCGACCACCGAGCTGGTCGCGGCACCTAGGCCGGTCCAGATATTGGCCAGTAGCGCACTCTGGCGCAGGAACTCGGCGCGCTCGCCACCGCCGACCCAACAGGTCAGGCGGGCCTTGTCCATCGGCCGCAGCAGCGCCGGGCTTTCCGTCAGCGCCTCGGCCTCTTCGATCGCCAGCGTCTGGTTCATGCCGGTGCGCATGATCGGGCGCAGATCGTGCACACCCGAGATCGACACGACATGGCGAATGCGCTTGGCCACTTCGGGCGCCAGGGGTGTGGTTGCCGTCACCATCCGGCTGACGAGATGGCCACCGGCCGAATGCCCCGTCAGCATCAGCGGCCCGTCGATCATCGCCGCTGCCTTGCCGATCGCCGCGCCGATTTCCCTGACGATGCCGGCGATGCGTATGTCCGGACAAAGCGTGTAGGACGGCATCGCCACGACATAACCGTGAGTGATCGGCCCGGCGGCAAGATGCGACCAGAAACTCTTGTCGAACGCCTTCCAGTAGCCACCATGGACGAACACCACGAGCCCCTTTGGCTGAGTGTCCGGGAGGAAAAGATCGAGCCGGTTGCGTGGCTTGTCGCCGTAGACAATATCGAGCTGCGCCCTGCCCTCGGCTAAAAGCGCGTCGCGAAAGGYTTGCGCCGGCTCATCCCATGCCGCCGGCCAGCGATCGCTGCCGGCGATGTTGGCGCCGTTCGCATAGGCGTTGTCCCAATCGGCGATGTGATGTTCGAGCACCCGGCGCCCTCCCCCTGGCGATATGGCTTTGCAGCGTAGCAATGAGCATGGCCGGCGGTGCCGTCAATGCTTCGAGACAAAAACCTTTAGGCTTGAAACAATTTTCGGCAAGTGCGATGCTGGGCCTGTCCAGGCTACGGATGCCATGGTCGTAAAGCAGGTGGGGACACAGCCGCGAAATGCTTGGACCGACAGCCCATACCGACACGTTTACCCGCGACAATCTTCCGCCGCAGGACCAATGGCCAGACTTCCTGCTCGATGGCTTTGCCTATCCCGATTTTCTCAATGCCGGGGTCGAATTGACCGACAGGCTGGTCGAAAAAGGCCTGGGCGACCATACAGCGCTGATCGGCAATGGCCGCCGCCGCACCTACAAGGAACTGTCCGACTGGACGAACCGGCTGGCGCATGCGCTGGTCGAGAATTTTGGCGTCAGGCCGGGCAACCGGGTGCTAATCCGCTCGGCCAACAATCCGGCCATGGTCGCCTGCTGGCTGGCCGCCACCAAGGCAGGTGCGGTCGTCGTCAACACCATGCCGATGCTGCGCGCCGGCGAACTGGCCAAGATCGTCGACAAGGCGGAGATCACCCTGGCGCTGTGCGATGTCAGGCTTATGGGCGAGATGGCGGCTTGCGCCAGGGACAGTCAATTCCTAACGCAGGTTGTGGGTTTCGACGGCACCGCCAACCATGATGCCGAACTCGATCGCGCGGCGCTCGACAAGCCGGTCATTTTTGCGGCGGTGAAGACCGGTCGCGACGATGTGGCCCTGCTCGGCTTCACCTCCGGCACCACCGGCGTGCCCAAGGCGACGATGCATTTCCACCGCGACCTGCTGATCATCGCCGACGCCTATGCGCGCGAGATTCTCCAGGTGACGCCCGACGACATCTTTGTCGGCTCGCCGCCGCTGGCCTTTACCTTCGGCCTTGGCGGGCTCGCCATCTTCCCGCTGCGCTTCGGCGCCGCCGCGACCTTGCTGGAGCAGGCGACGCCGCCCAACATGGTCAACATCATCGAGACCTACAAGGCGACCATTTCGTTTACCGCGCCGACCGCCTATCGGGCCATGCTGAAAGCGATGGACGAAGGCGCCGACCTGTCGTCGCTGCGTGTGGCCGTTTCGGCCGGCGAGACATTGCCGGCGCCGGTTTTCGAGGAGTGGATGCAAAAGACCGGCAAGCCGATCCTCGATGGCATCGGCGCCACCGAAATGCTGCATATTTTTATCTCGAACCGTTTTGACGACATGAAGCCGGCTTCAACCGGCAAGCCGGTGGGTGGCTACGAGGCGCGCATCGTCGACGACGAAATGCGCGAAGTGCCGCGCGGCACGGCAGGCAGGCTGGCGGTGCGCGGTCCCACAGGCTGCCGCTACATGGCCGATGCCAGGCAGAAGGAGTATGTCCGCGACGGCTGGAACCTCACCGGCGACACCTTTCTGCAGGACGAAGACGGCTTCTTCCACTTCGCCGCCCGCTCCGACGACATGATCGTCAGCGCCGGCTACAACATTGCCGGGCCGGAGGTCGAGGCGGCGCTGCTTTCGCACCAGGACGTGGCGGAATGCGCGGTGATCGGCGCCGAGGACATCGAGCGCGGCCAGATCGTCGAAGCCCATGTCGTGCTGGTGCAAGGCGTCGCGGAAAACCAGGAAACCGTCAAACGCCTGCAGGACCACGTCAAGGCGACGATCGCGCCCTACAAATACCCGCGGTCGGTAAAATTCGTTGACGCGCTGCCCAAGACGCAGACCGGCAAGATACAGCGTTTCCGGCTACGCGCGCCGAAGACCGTTTGATGAGGCCGGCGCTTCCGATCAAGTGACAGCCGTCTTGACGGCAAAGCGCGCGTCCTTCCAGGCGCCGCTGCGCAGGATGTCTTCGAGCACCTCGACCGCCTGCCAGACATCGGCATAACCGACATAGAGCGGGGTGAAGCCGAAGCGCATGGTCGAGGGCGCGCGGAAATCGCCGATCACGCCACGCTCGATCAGCGCCCGCATGATCTGGTAGCCATGCTCGTGCGCGAACGAAATCTGGCTGCCGCGTTTATTGCCGTCGCGGGTGCTTTCCAGCGTCAGCCCGTAAGCGCCGCACTTGGCCTCGACGAGTTCGATGAACAGGTCGGCCAGCGCAATGCTCTTGCTTCGCACCGCCGTCATGTCGACATCGCTCCAGACGTCGAGCGCGCCCTTCAGCGTGCGCATCGACAGCACCGGTTGCGTGCCGCACAGAAAGCGGCGGATGCCAATGCCGGCGGCATAGCCCGGCTCGAAGGCGAAGGGCCTTGCATGGCCCCACCAGCCGGTGAGCGGCTGCTGGATGTCGGCCAGATGGCGCTCGGCCGCATAGATGAAGGCAGGGGCGCCCGGGCCGCCATTCAGGTATTTGTAGGTGCAGCCGACAGCGAAGTCGGCGTTTGCCTTGTCCAGTTCGACTGGCATCGCACCGGCGGTGTGGCAGAGATCCCAGACGATCAGCGCACCGGCATCCTGAGCCTTGCGCGTCAGCGCCGGCATGTCGCGCAGCTCGCCCGACTTGTAGTTGACGTGGTTGACCAGCACCACGGAGGTGCGTTCGTCGATCAGCTCTTCGATATCAGGCGCGTCGAAACCCGAAAGGCGCAGCTGAGTGTTCTTTCGCGTCGAGACCACGCCTTCGGCCATGTAGAGGTCGGTCGGAAAACTGTCACCCTCGGCGACGATGACCGGCCGCTCCGGCCGCATGGCCATCGCGGCGTGCAGCAGCTTGTAAATGTTGACCGAGGTCGTGTCACAGACCACCGTCTGGCCGGCGGCGGCGCCGATCAGGCGCCCAAGCTGGTCACCGAGCTCGAGCGGCATGTCGAACCAGCCGGCCGTGTTCCAGGCGCGGATCAGGTCATGCGCCCATTCCTCGGTCGCCGCCTTGCGCAACTCGTCGCAAGCGGCATGCGAGGCAGCCCCCAGCGAATTGCCGTCGAGATAGATCACTCCTTGCGGCAGCACAAAGCGGTCGCGCATGGCGCGCAGCGGATCCGCGGCATCCATCGCCTCGATGGCCGCCAGATCGGGAATTCCTGTCATGGTTTGTCTACTCCCCCAACATTCGACGCAACGCCGGAACGACGGCATCCATCGGTCACCAGCGCTTTTCCACCACCTGGCATCGCGCGGCAAGGTTCCACCGATGACAAGCTGTCCGACCAGGTGCTGAAAATCAGGAGCCAAACCTGCCCAAGGTTGGCGTTTTGACTTCGTTTCGTTCACGGTGCATTAACCAAATCGCCCCGTCGATATGGCTGCAATTGCGCGCCATCTTTGCCGACTGACGGCCGATTCCAATGCCGCCTTTTGGGAACCCAGAGGCGGCAAACGGAAGCAGAATCAAGGCGATGAGGCGCGAACCGGTGAAAGCGCGGCGGTGCCGTTGGCGCGGCGGTATCGTTTCCAGAGCCCTAACATATTCATTAAACTTTAAACGGTTGCGGAACACAACTGGAACAGATAGTGTTTGTTCTGGGTTTGTTTTTCTGATTCTGGTTCGAAATCTCTGGTTCGAAACCCTTGGGGGCCGCCATGCTGACGCGCAAGCAACATGAACTTCTGATGTTCATCCATGAGCGACTGAAGGAGAGCGGCATTCCGCCGTCGTTCGACGAGATGAAGGAAGCGCTGGACCTTGCCTCCAAGTCAGGCATTCACCGGCTGATCACGGCGCTGGAAGAACGCGGCTTCATTCGCCGGCTACCCAACCGTGCCCGCGCCCTGGAAGTGCTGCGGCTGCCGGACTCGATCGCGCCCGGCCTCAACGCAGCGCGCAAATTCTCGCCGAGCGTTATCCAGGGCAGTCTTGGACAAGGCGGCCTCGGGCGGCAAATCAAGCCGGCGCCTTCGCGCATGCCTTCGGCCGGCAATGACGACGATGTGGTCGCCGCCGTGTCGATCCCGGTGATGGGACGCATTGCCGCCGGTGTGCCGATCGACGCCATCCAGCACCAGACGCATTCGATCTCGGTGCCACCGGACATGATCATGGGCGGCGAACACTATGCACTGGAGGTGAAGGGCGATTCGATGATCGAGGCCGGCATTTTCGACGGCGACACGGTCATCATCCGCAACGCCGATACCGCCAGCCCGGGCGAGATCATCGTGGCGCTGGTCGATGACGAGGAAGCGACGCTGAAGCGGTTCCGCCGCAAGGGCGCCTCGATCGCGCTTGAGGCCGCCAATCCGGCCTATGAGACCCGCATTTTCGGCCCGGACCGGGTCAAGGTGCAAGGCAAGTTGGTCGGGCTGATCCGCCGTTACTGAGCCGGCTTGACGGCTGATTTTTCGGGCTTCTTGTAGGGCGGTAGCCCCCTCGCTTCGCGAGAGAATTTTCGTTGGACGTGCCAGGGGCGGTATGGCTTGTCGACGGCAAAGTCGATCTCTGCCGGCCTGGTCGCCGATTGCGGATCGAAGAAGATGGCTGCGCTGCCCGAACGGGCAAGTTGTCGTTTGTTGACGACAAGGACCAGCGGATCGCGGCAAGGGTCATAGGCGGTGGCGTCGTCGATGACAATCAGGGTCGCGAAAGAGCAGGCTTTCCACGCGTTCTTGCGGTCTTCGACATAGGCGACGATCGCGCCGGAGGGATGCCGTGCAAGGCACAGCCCGGCTTTGCAATAGAAGGGCGAGCCTGGCGGCAATTCGGTCGGGTCGGCAATATCGAATTGTTCGCTGCTGTTGTCGAACGTCTCGGGCTCGACGATGGTTTCGGACTTTAGGGCGCGCTTCCAGTTGTCGGTCGTGAATTCGTTCGAACGCGCCCGGTTGAGGGCCAGCTCACCGCCGCCAATCGGCAGCGCAACCAGATGGGCGTCCTCGGAAATCAGCACGTCGGGCGTGCGTGTGTCGGAAATCGTCAGCAGGCCTGCGAGTGCAAATGGCAGTGCTGCCAGCCGAAGCCATGTCGTCGCCATGGTGGCGATGATCAGCGCGATGGTCGTCAGAAACACCGATTTGAGCGAGATCAACCCGACCGCATCGATCGGCGAGCGCTCCGAAATCCATGCCGACAGGGCGATCATCGCCGTCAGCCCCTTGCCCATCAAATACAGTGGTATTCCATCGGCGCCAAACGGCATCGCAAGGGCGCTGATCACGGCCAAAAGCATGACGACGGAGACGATCGGCATGATGGCCAGATTGGCGAACAGGCTGAGCGGCGACACACGCTGGAAATGCCATATGGCGAACAGCGCGGTGGCGCTGCCGGCGATGATCGAGGTCATGGCCAGACCGCCTGTCGCCAGCAGGAATTTTCGACTGAGGAAGGCTGGCAGTGAGCGCCGAGGCGGTGGTGACGTTGCCTTGCCCTCGCGGTAGTCGGACCAACCGGCATAGGCGCCGACCAGCGCCGCGGTGGCGGCGAAGGACATCTGGAAACTCGGGCCGACGACTTCGTGTGGCGACACCAGGATGACGGCGATGGCTGAGATCGCCAGATTGCGCATGGTGAGTGCTGCCCGATCGAACAGCACGGCGATCAGCATCACCGCCAGCATGATGAAGCTGCGTTCGGCTGCAACCACGACGCCTGAAATGACGAGATAGGCAGCGATGGAAATGAGCGCCGCAGCCGCGGCATGTTTCTTGACCGGTCGGTGTGAGGAGAAATCCGGGAACAGGGCAAAGGCGCCGCGCAGCAGCGCCATGATGGTGCCGGCGACCAGCGCCATGTGCAGGCCGGAAATGGAGATGATGTGATAGATGCCGGTGCGCCGCATCGCCTCGTTGATCTCTTCCGGAATGCCGGCGCGCACGCCGACGATGAGTGCCGCTGCGATTTCGCCTTCGGCGCCGCCGACTTGGCCCCTGATACGGTCTGCAATGTTCTCGCGCGCGTTTTCGATCGCGGAAGAAAGCCGTGCGGCAAGCCGCGGGGGGTCCACCGAGGCAATGGTTTTTGGGTTGCCGAGAAAGAAGCCGCTGGCGCCGATGCCGGAGTAATAGCTGTCGAAGGAGAAGTCATAGCTGTCCGGCCGCACCGGGCCGGTTGGCGCCATCAGCCTGGCATAACCGGTGATCAGGGAACCGGCGGTCATATCGGCGGGAACCGTGCGCGCCGAGAGCCTGACACGCTCCGGCGCGTAGCGCAGCTTGGGATAAGCGGTCGAGACCACGTCTAGCGTCAGCCTGACGCGGCCGCTTTCCATCTCCTCAAGGCTGACGACGCGCGCGGTCAGCCGTGTTTGAATCTCGGAACCGAGCATTTGCGTTCCGGCGCGCCAGGTCTCCAGCTTGGCGGCGACCACGCCGAGCGCGAACAGCATCGCAGCCATGCAGCACAGATGCGTCCTCGGCCACGACCGCGAGACAATGGAACAGGATGCCATCAGCATCACGAAGGCGATGGGTTGCAGAAAGCCCGGCTCGTTGGCCAGCGAGAAGTAGATGATCACGCCGGCGGCGAGGAAAACCGGCACCAGCAGGAAGGCGACGCCGCGGTCGAGTTCCGTGCCGGCGGCCACCGCGATGCCGCGGCGGATTGCGGGCAATGACGAACGGCGAAGCCTGCCGTGGAAGCGCAACACCGGACCGGTCGCGGGAGCTGGTACCGGCGTGGGACCATCGAGCGAAGAAGGGGGGATGCCCAGGTCTGGCACCGGCAGCAAAACCGGCGTTTGCTCGACAAGCGGAACGTCGGCAAACAGCGACCGTTCGCTGACGCTTGTGGTCGCGCCATCGCTGTCGTCCACGCTGCGGCCTCGTCCAGCCATCGGGTCTGCCCCTTGCGCCCTAGACCTCCTATGCTACATGAACGCGCAACGCGCGAAAGTCCGCGAAACCACACCCGCTTCCTACGTTCCCCGAGAGTTCCATGTCCGACAAGGTCGTCACCCGTTTTGCCCCCTCGCCCACCGGCTACCTGCACATCGGTGGCGCGCGCACGGCGCTGTTCAACTGGCTCTATGCCAAGCACACCGACGGCACTATGGTGCTGCGCATCGAGGACACGGATCGCGAGCGCTTCAACGAGGCGGCTACCCAGGCCATTCTGGATGGGCTGACCTGGCTTGGGCTTTCCTGGGACGGCGAGGCCATATCGCAGTTCGAGCGTGCACCGCGCCACCGCGAGGTGGCCGAGGAGCTGGTGCGCCTGGGCAAGGCCTATTACAGCTATGAAACGCCAGCCGAGCTCGAGGCGATGCGCGAGGCGGCACGCGCCAAGGGCCTGCCGCCGCGCTACAATGGCCAGTGGCGCGACCGCGACCCCTCAGAGGCGCCTGCAGGCGTCAAGGGCGCCATCCGCATCAAGGCGCCGACCGAGGGCGAGACCGTCGTGCACGACCGCGTGCAGGGCGAGGTGCGCTTTCCCAACAAGGATCTCGACGATTTCATCATCCTGCGCTCGGACGGCAATCCGACCTATATGCATGCCGTCGTCGTCGACGATCACGACATGGGCGTCACCCACATCATTCGCGGTGACGATCATCTGACCAACGCCGCGCGCCAGACCGTCATCTACAACGCCATGGGCTGGGACGTGCCGTCAATGTCGCACATCCCGCTGATCCACGGCGCCGACGGCGCAAAACTGTCGAAGCGGCACGGTGCGCTCGGCGTCGAGGCCTATCGTGCCATGGGCTACCTGCCCGAGGCATTGCTCAACTATCTGGCCCGGCTCGGCTGGAGCCATGGCGACGACGAGATCATGTCGATCAAGGACATGGTTGCCTGGTTCGACATCGGCGACGTCAACAAGGGTGCAGCGCGTTTTGACTTCGCCAAGCTGGAGTCGATCAACGGCGCGCATATGCGCAAGATGGACGACAAGGCGCTGTTCGATATCTTCGTCGCCACTCTGCCCTATCTCGAAGGCGGGCCGGCGCTTGCCGCACGTCTCGACGACAAGCGCAAGGCGCAATTGATTGCCGCCCTGCCCGGCCTGAAAGAGCGTGCCAAGACGCTCGTGGAGCTGGTCGACGGCGCCGCTTTCCTGTTCGTCGAGCGGCCGTTGCCGATCGACGAGAAGGCAGCGCTGGTGCTGAATGCCGATGCACGCACGGTTCTGCGCGGCGCCCGCGCGGCGCTCCAGACTGTTTCGGGCGACTGGACGGCCGCCAATGCGGAAGCCGCGATCCGCGACTACGCGCTGGCCGGTGGCCACAAGCTCGGCGCCGTGGCCCAGCCGCTGCGGGCAGCCCTGACCGGCAAGACCACGTCGCCCGGCGTTTTCGACGTGCTTGCCGTGCTTGGCCGCGAGGAAAGCCTGGCCCGCATCGCCGATCAAATCGATTAGGAGAGATCTGGCCCAAGAAGATTGGCATTGAAAGGTACGTTTCGCAGTGCAACATTAGGTCTTGGTCCAATCTGGCACGGAAATCCCCTGCGGGCGCCAGCGCGCAGTCCGATGCCTTCGACGTGTTGCGTTGCAGATATTTGCCTTTGCCGGCATGACGAAACAAAAGGAGCTTGCAATGACCGAAGCTGCGACAAAACTGGAATTTGGCGGCAAACCGCACACGTCGACGGCAACGCTGGAACTCGGCGGCCAAACGCACGAGTTCAAGGTGCGAAGCGGCTCGGTCGGGCCTGACGTCATCGATATCGGCTCGCTGTACAGCACCACCGGTGCCTTCACCTATGATCCCGGCTTCACCTCGACCGCGAGCTGCGAGTCCGAAATCACCTTCATCGACGGCGATGCCGGCATCCTGTTGCATCGCGGCTATCCGATCGACCAGTTGGCCGAGCATGGCGACTTCCTCGAAGTCTGCTACCTCCTGCTTTACGGCGAACTGCCGACCAAGGCGCAGAAGGACGATTTCGATTACCGCGTGACGCGCCACACCATGGTGCATGAGCAGATGTCGCGCTTCTTCACCGGTTTCCGCCGCGACGCGCACCCGATGGCGGTGATGTGCGGCGTGGTCGGCGCGCTGTCGGCCTTCTATCACGACTCCACCGACATCTCCGACCCCTACCAGCGCATGGTCGCCTCGATGCGGCTGATCGCCAAAATGCCGACGATCGCGGCGATGGCCTACAAGTACCACATCGGCCAGCCCTTCATTTACCCGAAGAACGAGCTGAACTTCGCCGCCAACTTCCTGCATATGTGCTTTGCGGTGCCGTGCGAGGAATACAAGATCAACCCGGTGCTGGCGCGTGCGATGGAGCGTATCTTCATCCTGCATGCCGATCACGAGCAGAACGCCTCGACCTCGACCGTTCGTCTTGCCGGCTCGTCGGGCGCCAACCCGTTCGCCTGCATTGCCGCCGGCATCGCCTGCCTGTGGGGTCCCGCCCATGGCGGCGCCAACGAGGCAGCGCTGAACATGCTGGGCGAAATCGGTCATGTCGACCACATCCCGGAATTCATCGCCCGCGCCAAGGACAAGAACGATCCATTCCGGCTGATGGGCTTTGGCCACCGCGTCTACAAGAACTACGATCCGCGCGCCAAGATCATGCAGAAGACCGCGCATGAGGTCTTGGGCGAGCTCGGCATCAAGGACGATCCGCTGCTCGACATCGCCATGGAGCTGGAAAAGATCGCGCTGACCGATTCCTATTTCATCGAGAAGAAGCTCTATCCGAACGTCGACTTCTACTCGGGCATCACCTTGAAGGCACTGGGTTTCCCTACCACCATGTTCACCGTGCTGTTCGCGGTCGCCCGCACCGTCGGCTGGATCGCGCAGTGGAAGGAGATGATCGAGGATCCGCACCAGAAGATCGGCCGCCCGCGCCAGCTCTATACGGGCGCGCCGGAACGCGACTACGTGCCGATCGCGAAGCGCTGAGCAGGCCAAGACCGAACCGTCAAAAGCGCCCGCAAGGGCGCTTTCTATTTGTGGTGACCAGGTTTGATGTGGCGAAGCACGACATCGGCGGCGATGTCCCCGGACGGCCTGTCGGTCGTCATGCGCCGTGCGATCTCGGCGAAACCGTCCTTTTGCCAGGCACGCATGCCGGTCTCGGCAAACAGGGCCTCCAGCTGATGGGCCAAATTGTCCGGCCTGACATACTGGTCGTAGAATTCCGCGATCAGCGCGCGGTCGGCGATCAAATTGGGCAACAGCGCCGACCAGACGTTGATCACATGCTGCGCGATCAGGCGCGCAATGGGGTCGAGCTTGTAGCAGGACACCATCGGAACACCGGACAGTGCCAGCTCCAGGGACACCGTTCCCGAGGCGATCAGCGCCGCATCGGCCTTGCCGAAAGCCTGCCATTTGCGTTCTGGGTCGAGGATGATCTCCGGCGTCTCGTCCCAGCGAGCCACCGAGGCCCTGACCAGGTCAGCGACATGCGGCACGGTTGGCAACAGCAGGCGCAAGCGGTGCCCCCGCGCGCGCAGTGCCGACACTGTCTTGCCAAAGGGCTCGATCAACCGGCGCACTTCGCCGCGGCGCGAACCGGGCAGCACGAGCAGCGTCTTCACACGGTCATTGGACAGGTCGCGTGGCAGGCCTTGTGCCCTGGCAGCACCTGCCAGGCCCGCGTCATGGGTGAGGCGATGCCCGACATAGGTGCCGGGCGGGCCGCCAAGGCGGGAGAGAGCCTTCACCTCGAATGGCAGAATGCACAGGATGTGGTCAACATAGGGCTTCATCGCTACCGCCCTGCCCGGCCGCCACGCCCAGACGCTCGGGCAGACATAGTGGATGATCGGGATTGCCGGATCCGCGGCACGCACCTTTTTTGCCACCCGCAGCGAGAAATCCGGGCTGTCGATGGTGATGAGACAGTCGGGTTTTTCAGTCGCGATCGCCTTTGCCGTCTGGCCGATCCGCCGGATCAGCCGCGGCAGGTCGCGCAGGATGGCGCTAAATCCCATCAGCGCGATTTCACTGCCGTCGAACAGGGAGTTAAGCCCGTGCGCCTGCAAATGGCGGCCGCCGATGCCGACCAGCTGGATGTCGCGGCCGGTCGCGCGCCTGAGCCCCTGGACGATGTCGGCTCCAAGCAGGTCGCCGGATTCTTCGCCGGCAACGATGGCGATCTTCAGCGGCTTGTCAGTGGCCATGCGCCAGCTCCGCCGCAGGCAGACCGACGATGAACAGGCCGAGCGCATCGGCATTGGCGATTGTGGCTGGGCCTTCAAGGACAAGCGAACGCCCGGCCTCGATGGCGATGCCGGCAAGCCCGGCGGCATGCGCTGCGGCGACGGTCTGCGGGCCGATGGATGGCAAGTCGGCACGCAGTTCCTGACCGGGCTTGGCGCATTTGACCAGGACACCGCGCGTCTTGCCGGCGAGCCTGCCATGACCACGCAATTGCGCCGTCCGCTCAAGCAGCCCGTTGGTGCCCTCGATGCCTTCCAGGGCAATCACCCGGCCACCGATCGCGACCGCGGCCTGGCCAATGTCCAGCGCGCCGATGGCTTTTGCCGCCGCGCGGGCAGCCTCGATGTCGCGCCAGTCGGATTTTCGCGGCTCGGCCCTGGTCAGCGAGCCCTCGGCCGCGGCCAATTCAGGAACGACCTCGTGAGCGCCGACAAGCTTGATGCCTCGCGCTTGCAGACCTCGCGCCACAACCTTCAACAGGCCGTCGTCACCGCGGGCCAGTGCCCTGATTACCATGGGAATCACGGCGATCAGGCTGAGACTTAGGCGCAGATTGGTCAGCCTTGGCCGGCGCCTGATCTCTCCTGCCAGCACCAGATGTGTAATTCGGCGTCGCTTCAGCAACGGCACAAGGGAGCCGATGTCTTCCAGAGCAAGGGTTTCCTGCTCGTACCCGGCAAGGTCCGGCATACGGTCGACTTCGCCTTCCATCAGGATGACAACAGGCGGATACCCCCGCTCCGCCAGTCCGACTGCCACTTCGACCGGCAGGCTGCCGCCGCCGGCGATGATGCCGACCCTGGAGCCTGGCGCGAGATCTAGCGTCGTTCCGCTGACCTCAGTCTTCGTCATCGGTATCGCCGTCACCACCCTTGAGCGACGGGACGGCGTAGTGCCGCTTGCCGCGACTGGCGATGAAATCGATGATTTTCATTGCGGTCGGCGACGCGGCGAATTCCGCCTTGGCGAATTCGATGTTCTCGCCGACGGTGCGGGAGCGATCGAAGATCGTCCGGTAAGCCTTGCGCAGCACATGGATTTCCGAGCGCGGCAGGCCGGAGCGCTTCAGGCCGATGATGTTGAGGCCGCGCAGGCTGGCGCGATTACCGACGGCAATGGCAAAGGGGATGACGTCACCCACGACAGCCGAGCAGCCGCCGAGAAAGGCGTTGTCACCGATGCGGACAAACTGGTGCACGGCGGTAAGGCCGCCGATATAGACATTGTCGCCGACCTCGCAATGGCCGCCCAACGTCGCGCCATTGGCGAAGGTGGCGTTCTTGCCGACGACGCAATCATGCGCAATGTGGGCGTAGGCAAGGAAATTGCCGTTGTTGCCGACCGTCGTCTCGCCGCGACTGGAATCGGTGCCGAGATGCATGGTGACGCCTTCGCGGATCGTGCAGTTCTCGCCGATAATCAGGGTGGTTCGGCCGCCCTTGTGCTTGGTGTTCTGCGGCGGCCCGCCCAGTGTCGCCATCGGATAGACCTTGGTCGAGGCGCCGATGGTGGTTGCGCCCAGCACCGAGACGTGGCTGACCAGCTCAACGCGATCGCCAATCACGGCGTCGGCACTGATGTGACAGAAAGGCCCGATACGGGCGCCTTCGCCGATTTGAGCGCCTTCCTCGATGACCGACGAAGGATGGATTGATGTCTGGATTTTCATGAGCATTCGATCGTCAGCCGCTGGTGACCATCATCGCCGAAATCTCGGCTTCAGCGGCCTTGGCGCCGTCGACCAGAGCTTCACAGGCGAATTTGAGCAGATTGCCACGTTTCTTGATTTTTTTGACATAGATTTTCAACTGGTCGCCAGGGACGACCGGCTTTCTGAATTTGGCGTTGTCGATGGTCAGGAAATAGACCAGGGATGGTTTTTCGGCGGCAAGGCTGCGGATGCAGATGGCGCCGGCGGTTTGCGCCATTGCCTCGACGATCAGCACACCCGGCATCACCGGCTGGTCCGGGAAATGACCTTGGAAATGCGGCTCGTTTATGGTGACGTTCTTGATGCCGACGGCGGAGTCATCGCCATCGATGTCGATGATGCGATCGATCATCAGGAACGGATAGCGATGCGGCAGGAGCTTCATCAGCCCCAGTATGTCAACCGCCTCCAGCGTCGTCGCCGCCGTCATATCAGCTATTCCCCCCGTCGCCCTGCTTGCGCGTCCTGGCCAGCTTGCGCAGCATGGCAATCTCGCGCATGGCTTCCGCCATCGGCTGGGCCGGATAGCCCCCCCAGATCTCGCCGGCAGGCACGTTGCTCATAAATCCACTTCTCGCAGCAAGCTTGGCCCCTGCCCCTATGGTCAAATGATCCGCAAGACCGACACCGCCGCCCATGGTGACGTTGTCGCCTACAGTTACGGAACCGGAAATACCCGAAAGCCCGGCTATAATGCAATTGCGGCCGATGCGAACGTTATGGGCGATCTGCACCAGATTGTCGATCTTGGTGCCCTGGCCGATGATGGTATCGGACATGGCGCCGCGATCGACCGTTGTGTTCGAGCCGATCTCGACATCGTCCTGGATGATGACACGGCCGATCTGCGGGACGCGCTCCGGCCCCTTGGCGCCGCCCACGAAACCAAAGCCATCCTGTCCGACGCGGGCGCCGCCATGGATGATGACGCGGTTGCCGATCAGCGCATACTGGATGCTGGTGCCCGGGCCGATGTAGCCGTCGCGGCCGATCTGGCAGGAAGGACCGATCACCGCATTGGGAGCAACGACGGTTCCGCAGCCGATGGACGCGCGAGGTCCGATGACAGCACCGGCCTCGATGATCGCACCGGCCTCGACATGCGCCGTCGGGTCAACATGGGCATGCGGCGAGACGCCAGTTTCGCTGGTCATCGGCCCCGGAGTGGCAGCTGCCGGGAAAAGCAGGCGTCCGACCATCGCGAAAGCCTGTTGCGGACGCGGATGGACCAGAACTGCAATGCCCGCCGGTGCCTTGGCGGCAAATTCGGCGGGACAGAGAACGGCCGCAGCCCTCAGGGACTGCATCAGCGCAAAGTTGCGCTTGCCGTCGACGAAGACGAGCGCACCCTCGCCGCCCTCGTTCGCCGGCGCCAGGGCCGCGATCGATATTTGAGATTGGCCGGAATCGACAAGCTGCGCGCCGGTCAGATTCGCGACTTCGCCAGCCGTATACCGGCGTGAGGGCGCGAAGAACACCGGATCGGTCATTCCAAAAGCTATATCCAGCTAGATCGGATCACTCTCTTCCGGGCCCCAACGGCCCGGAAGCATCGTTACCCGCTGATCAGAAACGGCTCGACATGCCGAAGTTGAATTCCTGCACGTCGTCGGAAGCCTGCTTCTTGACCGGGATCGCATAGTCGATGCGGATCGGGCCAAAAGGCGATGCCCACATCAAGCCCACGCCAACCGAGGCCCGCAACTCCATGCCCGTTGACGTCGGATCGACACCGGTCACCTTGTTGCCATAGAGCGTCGCCGCGTCGGCAAAGACCGCGCCGCGCAGGCCGAAGCTTTCCGGGATGACCGGCAGCGGGAACTGGGCTTCAGCCGAAGCATTGAAATAGGTGGTGCCGCCGAGATGGTCACCGCTGGTGCCCAAGGCCACCGGCCCGATACCGCCATAGGCAAAGCCACGGATCATGCGGTCACTGCTCTGGAAATGGTCGAAGACGCGCAAGTTGTCATCGCCGTAGCCATAGATATAGCCAGCGCCACCCGAGACAAGCCCGACAAGATCCAGCTGTTCCGACAGGGTCTGGTAGACACTTGTGCGGCCGGTGACCTTGACGAATTTCGCGTCGCCACCAAGGCCGGCTACTTCAGTGGTGATGTTGGCGAAGATACCCTCATGCGGGCTCTTCATGTCGTCGATGGTGTTGTAGGACAGACCAAGGCTGACCGACGACTTTATCCATGGGCTTTGGGCCACACCATCCAGGATCGCCGTGGAGATGGTGCATTTGCTTGGATCGTAGATACCACTGGTCAAGCAAGTGTCTGCGATCGAGTATTTTTCCTGCGCGATATTGTACGCCAGTTGGGTCGAGATGTTGTCGGTGATCGGCAGGCCAAAGCGAACCGTCGCCCCCAACGTCTCGCTATCGTAGTGGGCGTAATTCCGGGTCTGCTGGAAGATGTCGAAACCGGCGGCAATGCGCCGCCCAAGGAAATAGGGCTCGGTGAAGGACAGGCTGTAGTCGCGCGAATTCTTGCCGCCACCCGCCGAGAGCTTGATGAACTGGCCGCGGCCGAGGAAGTTGCGCTCGGTGATCGAGCCTTCGACGGACGGACCTGCCGTGTCGCCACCGGTCGAATAGCCGGCGCCGACCGAGAACTCGCCGGTCGACTTCTCGACCACGTCAACCACCAGCACTACTTGGTCGGGCTCGGATCCGGGCACGGTCGAGATGTCGACTTTCTCAAAGTAATTGAGCGCTTCCAGCCGCTTCTTCGCGCGCTGGATGAGAACCTGGTTGAAGGCGTCGCCTTCACTGACATCGAATTCGCGACGAATGACATAGTCACGCGTCCGGTCGTTGCCGCGGATCTCGATGCGCTCGATATAGGCCTTGGTGCCCTGGTCGACGGTGTAGACGACCGAAATGGTGTGGTTCTCGAAGTTGCGATCGCCACGCGGCGTCACCTGGGCAAAGGCATAGCCGGAACCCGCGACCTTCTCGGTCAGCGCGATGATGCTATCCTCGACATCCTTAGCGTTGTAGACGTCGCCCTTGTGAGTTTCGACCACCGACTCCAGTGATTTCGAGTCGACTTCGGGGATCGTGCTCTCGACGCTGACGTCACCGAAAGTGTAGCGGTCGCCTTCCTGCACGGTGATGGTGACCGTGTACTTGTTTGTCGTGTCGTCGAGTTCGCCGACCGCGGAAACAACCTGGAAATCGGCATAGCCGTGATTGTAGTAGAAGCGACGCAGCAATTCCTGGTCGGCGCGCAGCTTGTCCTCGTCATAGACGTCGTCACGCAGCACGAAGGACAGGAAAGTCGAGCGCTTGGTGGCGATGACATCGGACAAACGGCGGCTCGAATAGGCGCTGTTGCCGACGAAATTGATCGAAGCGATCTGAGTGCGACCGCCTTCATTGATGTTGAAGACCACGTTCACGCGATTGTCGCCGAGATCCATGATCTGAGTGGTGACAGCGGCGTCATCACGGCCGATTCGCTTGTAGGCGGCCTTGACCGCCTCGACGTCGGCATCGAGCGCCGCCTGCGAGAACGTGCCGCGCGGCTTCAGCTGGACCGCAGCCGCAAGGGCGGCATCCTTGAGCTTCTTGTTGCCCTGGAACAGGACCTGGTTGACGACCTGGTATTCCGAAACCTTGATGACCAGCGTTGAACCGACCTGGTTGATCTGGACGTCCGAGAACAGTCCGGTGCCGAACAGAGCCTTGACCGCATCATCGATATCGGAGCTGGAAAAGGCCTTGCCGGGCTTGATGGTGACATAGTTGCGGATGGTGTCGGCGTCGACACGCTGATTGCCGCTGACTTCCACTCTGCTGACAACAGCGGCCTCTGCCGCGGATGTGGCAACGAACTGCACTGCGAGCGCGCCTGGCACAACCAGAGCGGCGGACAAGGCCACCGCGGACGCGGCGCTCAGAAACTTGGATGCTGCCTTCATCGGGCTTTTGTACCTTTTCTCGAAGTCCCCACGGCGAGAAAACCGGACGTGCGGTAATTTCTCCTACCGTATTAACCGGATTTTCCCTACACGCAAGGCTTCTGGTTAATTTGTAATTACTTAACCCTGGTGCGTGGCTTTCGCGTCACTCATACCCCCCTGCATGGTAAACGGCGTCTCAACGTTGGTCGTGCCGAAGTCAAATTCCTTCATGATTTCAGCACCCAAACAGATCGTTCCAGAAAACGAACACCATGAAGCCGAGCACCAGAAGCAGGCCGCCCCTGTAGACCATTTCCATCATCCGTTCCGACACTGGCCGCCGGATGACAGCCTCCACGCCGTAGAACAGGAGATGGCCGCCGTCGAGGGGGGGAATCGGCAGAAGGTTGAGAAACCCTATCCCGACCGACAGCCCGGCAACGAGTTGCACCAGCCACAGGAAGCCCAGTTTTGCCGCCTGCCCCGACATCTTCGCGATCTTGATCGGGCCGCCCAGCTGGCATTTGTCTTCGCGGCCGACGACGAATCGCTGTAGGAACTGGCCGGTGCGCTGAATGAGGTGCCCCGTCTCCTCGACGGCCGCCCCTACCGCTCCGACGGGGCTGTAGGTGATCAGCCTGGGTTGGCCGACTTCATTGTTGTTGACGACGCCGATTACCGCCACCTTGCCCTTGTTGCCCAGCGCATCCGTCTGCTCCATCGGTTCCGGCGTCGCCGTTACGGTGACCTCCTTGCCGTCGCGCAGCATGATGAACGTGATGGCATCGCCGCCGCGGCCCGAAACCAGGCGCTGGACGTCGGCGAAGGTCTCGACCTTGCTGCCGTCGACAGCAACGAATCGGTCGCCGGGCAGAATGCCGGCCCTTTCCGCCGGACTGCCGGCAGTAACTTGAGCCACCATCGGCTCCATCACGGGGCGACCATAGGCGGAAAACAGCACGGCGAAGACGGCGATCGTCAGCAGGAAATTGAACAGCGGCCCGGCCACCACCGTGGCCGCGCGCTTCCAGATCGGCTGCGTGTGGAAGGCAATCTTGCGCTCCGCATCGGTCAGCGTTTCCAGATCTTCCGCGCTGGGCTGGCTCGACGTGGCGTTCATGTCGCCGACGAATTTGACATAGCCGCCAAGCGGTATGGCGCAGAGCTTCCAGCGCGTGCCATGACTGTCGTTGAAGCCGAAAAGTTCGGGGCCGAAGCCGATCGAAAAGGCTTTCACGCCGATGCCGCACCAGCGACCGACGAGGTAGTGACCCATTTCGTGGACGAACACGACCACGGTCAGCACGAACAGGAAAGGCACCAGCGTGCCGAGGACGAAGCCTTGCGTGCTGAAAACCGCGTGAAGAATCTCGTTCAATTCATGCCCTCAAATTCATCCGCAGCGCAGCTCGCGCCGCGACTGTGACATCAATCCGGGCGAATCCGTGGCGCACGCCATTCTTCGCCCTGAAAATGCTGCTCAAGCCGGAAACAACCCCTGCGCCGGATGATCGGCGGTCGCCGAAATCCAACCGATGACGTACAGGGCGAAGGCCGCCGCGACAAGCCCGTCGACCCTGTCCATGACACCGCCATGGCCCGGTATCAGCGCGCTGGAATCCTTGCGGCCGTGGCGGCGCTTGACCCATGATTCGAAAAGGTCGCCGGCCTGGGCGACGATCGACAGCACCAGCGCAACCAGGCCAAGGACACCAAGATTGCCGGCTCCTGCCGCAGCGGCCAATAGCACCCCCGCGACTACGCCGCCGACGGCGCCGCCGAGCGCACCGCTCTGCGTCTTGCCGGGTGAAATCGACGGCGCCAGCTTCGGGCCGCCGACAGCGCGGCCGACGAAATAGGCAAAAATGTCGGTCGCCCATACCACCGCGAACAGAAACAGGATCGCAATCAGGCCGGAATGGTCGCCGTCGCGCAACAGCGCCAGCGAAAGACCGGAAACAGCGGCATAGGCAAGGCCAGGAGCATCCCACCGGGTTGTTCCGCCAATCCGTGCGGCGACAGAAGTGACGACAACAAGGGCCACGACAAGAGGCAGCAACCAGGACGCCGGCAGGCCGGCGATCAAGGCACCAATGAAAACAAGAAGCAGCACTTCCGGCAGAAAGCCGAGGCCCGCAATGGCGGCCGGGCGCGACATGCGCGTCCATTCATAGAAGATCACCGCCGCCATGGCAGCGCAAAGCAAACGGAACGACAACCCGCCGAGCCAGGTCAAGCCAAGGGCAATCGCGGCCAGAACGACTGCCGAGACGACACGAAGCTGGAGATTGCTCATGCCGGCGCCGGTCACGATGCGACGTCTTGGGCGGCAAGTCCGCCAAAACGGCGCTCGCGGCCGGCGAAATCGCGCAATGCGTCAGCCAGATGCTCACGACTGAAGTCGGGCCAGTAGCAAGGCAGGAAGACAAGTTCGCTGTAGGCTGCCTGCCACAAAAGGAAGTTCGACAGCCGAAGCTCGCCGCTGGTGCGTATGACCAATTCCGGATCGGGAATGCCTTGCGTGTCGAGGGAGCCGGCAAAGGATTCGACTGATATCGCCTCGCTGGCGAGTTCGCCGCGCGCCACGGCCTCAGCGAGCTTGCGCGCCGCGCGCACGATCTCGTCGCGACCGCCATAATTGAACGCGATGACCAGGGTCAGCGACTCGTTGCCAGCGGTCAGCGATTCGGCCTCTTCGAGCAGGCCCCTGATGTCGGGCTGCAGCCCTGCCCTGTCACCGATGATCCGCACCCGCACGCCGCTCTGGTGCAGCTCGGCAAGGTCGCGGCGGATGAACAGCTTCAACAGACCCATCAGGTCGCTGACTTCGGCTTTCGGCCGCGACCAGTTTTCCGACGAGAAGGCATAGACGGTCAGGAAGGAGATGCCGAGACCGGGGGCTGCGCGCACCGTCTTGCGTAGCGCCTCGACGCCGGCGCGATGGCCGGCGAGCCGCGGCATGCCGCGCGCCTTGGCCCAGCGTCCGTTTCCGTCCATGATGATCGCGACATGCGCGGGCGTTGTCATGTTCTCGCTTTCGGGCCAGCCGAGGCCAGACCCTAAACCTGCATGATTTCAGCTTCCTTATCGGAAAGCAGGTGGTCGATGGTGCTGATCGTCTCGTCGGTCAGCTTCTGGACCTGATCGGAGCGCTTGCGCTGATCGTCCTCGCTGATATCGCCGTCCTTTTCCGCCTTCTTCAGGAAATCCATACCGTCGCGGCGGACATGGCGCACGGCGACGCGGGCATTCTCGGCATAGCCATGCGAAATCTTGACCAGCTCCTTGCGGCGCTGCTCGTTGAGCTCCGGCAGCGGAATTCTGAGATTGGTACCGTCGACGATCGGGTTGAAGCCGAGATTGGATTCGCGGATGGCACGGTCGACAGCGCCGACCATCGACTTGTCCCAGACCGAAACCGAGATCATGCGCGGCTCCGGCACCGACACATTCGCCACCTGGTTGATCGGCATGGTGGTGCCGTATGCCTGGACCTGGATGGCGTCGAGCAGGTTGCCGGAGGCGCGGCCGGTGCGCAGCGAAGCCAGGTCGTGCCTGAATGCGGCGATTGCGCCATCCATGCGCCGCTTGAGGTCGTCGAACTCACCACTCATCATTGTCTCCTCGACCCGTTTGCCCGGGTTCACTGCTTGTGTTCGAGCCTCGCTCCGAAAACCCCGGTTTTCGGGATCATGCTCCGGATCAATCGTCGGCAACGACCGTACAACGGCCGCCGCCCCTCAGAATGTCGCCAAAACCACCCTTTTCGTGGATCGAATAGACGATTATCGGAATGTTGTTTTCGCGCGCAAGTGCAATCGCGGCGGTATCCATGATCGAAAGGCCTTTGTTGATCACTTCGGCATGGCTGATGCGCTCGAAGCGCGTCGCGTGCGGATCCTTCTTGGGATCGGCCGAATAGACACCGTCGACCTGGGTGCCCTTGAACAGCGCGTCGGCGCCGATCTCAGCGGCGCGAAGCGCTGCGGCCGAATCGGTGGTGAAGAACGGATTGCCGGTGCCGCCGGCGAAAATGACGACCTTGCCCTGGTTCATGTAGGCGGTCGCCTGGCGTTGCGAAAAGCTCTCGCAAAGCTCCGGCATGGCGATTGCCGACAGCACCACGGCGTCGACGCCGATCTTGTTCAGCGACGTGCGCAGCGCCAGCGAGTTGATGACGGTGGCGAGCATGCCCATGTGGTCGCCGGTGACGCGGTCGCCGCCCTTGGAGGCTACGGCCACGCCGCGGAAGATGTTGCCGCCGCCGATGACGACGCCGACCTCGATGCCCAAAGCGCGGGCCTCGGCGATGTCGGCGGCGATGCGATCGACCACCGACACGTCGATGCCGAAATGCTGCTCACCCATCAACGCTTCGCCTGACGCTTTCAGCAAGACACGTCGAAAGAGAGGCTTGGCCGTCATCTGGTTCCTCGAAAATCTCGGCGCGGGAATTCGGGAGGCAAAACCGACCCCGCTTCGCCCGGCGGTGCTGTCACGATGCGTTGACCCGATACACGAAGGGCGCGGCGATGTCACGCCGCGCCCTGTCGCAAATTCCCAGCCGTTTCGCGTGCAGCCGATCAGTTGCTGCTGATGCTGACCGCTTCCCCTTCGACAACCACCGGCGGTGCATAGCCGGAAGGCTTATCGCCGGTCGCAGTGCCGCCGGTAACCCTGGCCTGTATCTCGGAACCGAAATACGAATGGGGAAACGGTGCCGGAACGCGGCTGACTGCATCCAGCCGATCGCGAAGGTCGGGAGGAAGCGAGAAGTCCAGCGCCGCGAGATTGTCCTGCAACTGAGCAAGCTTCGTGGCTCCGAGGATGACGGAGGCGATGCCCGGCTGCGTCGCCACCCAGTTGAGTGCGACCTGGGGCATGCTGCGGCCGAGTTCAGCGGCGATTTTTTCGAGTTCGGCCACGATCGCCCAGTTGCGCTGCGTGAATTTCCGGAACCCCGGATGGGTGGTGTTGCGGAAACCATCGAGACGGCCAACGTTTCCGCTCTGGGTCGGCCGGTATTTGCCGCTGAGCAGGCCGCTGGCCAGCGGGCTCCACACCATGATGCCGGCGCCATGGCGCGTGCCGAAGGGCACGAATTCATGCTCGATGGTGCGTTCGGCGAGCGAATATTCGAGCTGCAAAGCCGAGACCGGCTCATAGCCGCGCAGTTCGGCGATCGCCTGCGCCCGACCGGCATACCAGGCCGGCACGTCGGACAGGCCGATATGGCGCACCTTGCCCATGCGGACGAGGTCGTCCAGCGTGCGCATGACCTCTTCGGCCGGCGTCAACCTGTCCCAGACATGCAGGAGATAGAGGTCGATATAGTCGGTGCCCAGCCGCTTCAGTGAGGCGTCCACGGCGCGCAAGATGTTCTTGCGGCCGTTGCCGCCGCCATTCGGATTGCCAGGCTCCGCATTGAAGGTGAACTTGGTGGCGATTACCGCGTTGTCGCGCAGTCCGCGTTCGGCGATGAACTCACCCAGCCAGATCTCGCTGGTGCCGCCGGTGTAGAGATCAGCAGTGTCGAAGAAATTGCCGCCGGCCTCGACATAGGCGTCGAACATGGCGCGAGCGGTTTCTCTATCCGCGCCCCAGCCCCATTCCGTGCCGAAGGTCATCGTGCCCAGCGCCAGCTGGCTGACCCTGAGACCGCTGTTGCCAAGGGTGTAGTAGGTCATGCTCATGATGTCGTTCCGATCCTGATCCGATGTTCAGCGCCGATCCTGCCCGGGGTTGTCTTGACCCAGGGGTTGCCACGCTCATGCGTCATGCGGAAGGTGAAGCCATCCACCTTCCAGCCTGCGCCGGAACGGGTCAGATGGTGTTCGTATGTGCCCCAGACTTCCCACAGCGGGTCGCCATTGCCTTCCATCCTGTTCCAGGCATAGGCGTTGGAAAAGACGGTCGCAGCCTCGGCGGCGAAGACGACCTGATGGTTGGTGCGTAGGTGCAGGCTGGTCTTGCTGCCCCTGAGATTCGCTGCCCAGGCTGCGATCAGGTCGTCCGAGGCGATGGTGGCCGCAGGCTGCCCGCTCAGGCTGCTGAAGTCGACGGCGACGCGGTCGGCGAAAAAGCTGCGGGCGAGCCGCCAATCCTGGGCATCGACGGCGCGATCGATCGCATCGGCGATGCGGATGACGGCACGCTCGTCGGCGAGCGATTCCCGAGGCGGTTCGGCCCCGCCGGCATCGAACGGCGCCAGCGCAAGGTTCGCCGCGAAGGTAATTTGCTTCAACGCATTCATCTCTTTTCTCCTTTGCGCATCGGCCCGCTGCCGATGTGTTGGCGGCAATGTGGAGCAGTTCGCTGGCATCTATAAGATTGCATTGTTCGCAAGCACTATGCGATATCGTTCATGAATGGATCGGGACCTGCTCAGCCATCTGCCCGTCATCGTCGCCGTTGCCCGGCGCGGCGGCTTCGCGCTTGCCGCGGCCGAACTCGGCATGAGCCCGTCTGCGGTCAGCCATGCGGTGCGCCTTGTCGAGGAGCGGATCGGCCAGCCATTGTTCGCGCGCACGACGCGCAACGTCTCATTGACCGAAGCCGGCAAGGCACTGGTGGAGACGGCGGCCCCTGCCCTTCAGGACATTACCGAGCGAATGGACCGGATCCGTGCCATCAAGGGCCGCCCCTCGGGCCTGCTCAGGCTCAACGTTCCCAACATCGCTGTTCCGCTGGCGGTGACGCCGGTGATCGCGGCGATGGCGGAGCGCTATCCGGATGTGACAGTTGAATTGCTCACCGACCAGGGGCTGGTCGACATTGTCGGCGAGGGTTTCGACGCCGGCATCCGGCTGGGCGAAATGATCGCGCAGGACATGGTCACGGTCCGGCTTACGCCGCCGTTTCACGCTGTCATCGTTGCCTCTCCCGCCTATATCGGACGGCATGGCCGTCCACGCAGCGTGGCCGATCTCGCCAACCACAATTGCATCGGCTACCGGCTTGTCCGCTCCGGTGCGCTCTACCGCTGGGACCTGACCGAGGACGGCAAGGATGTCGTTGTGGAGGCGAAAGGTACGGTCATCGTCACGGATTCGCTGGCCGCGATCGATCTGGCGCTTGCCGGAGTCGGTCTAGCCTATGCCTTCGAACCTTTGGCGCGCGCGGATCTTGCCGCAGGCCGGCTGGTGCAGATTCTGCCGCAGACGGCGATCGAGGAGCCCGGCTTGTTTCTCTACTTCCCGCGCCGGGCGGCGATGGCGCCGAAGCTGCGGGCTTTCATCGATACCGCACAAGAGATCGGCCGGACATCCTTGCGGACACCCGGCCGAGTTGCCTGAGCTGAGAAGCCCCTCTTCAGGGCTGTTTCCAAAGGATTATTTCTTCACCGCAGCCGCGACTTCCGCCGCGAAATCGGTCTCTTCCTTCTCGATGCCCTCGCCCAGCGCAAAGCGCAGATAGGCGGTGATCTTGGCCGGAGCGCCGATCTCCTTCTCGGCATCCTTCAGCGCCTTCTCGACGGTGATGTCGGGATTGAGCACGAAAGCCTGCTTCAACAGCACAACCTCTTCGTAGAACTTGCGCATACGGCCCTCGACCATCTTTTCGATGATCGCTTCCGGCTTGCCGGACTGGCGCGCCTGGTCGGAGAAGATCGCCTTCTCGCGCTCGACCGCTGCCGGATCGATCTGCTCTGCGGTCAGCGCCAGCGGGTTGGTGGCGGCGACGTGCATGGCGACCTGGCGCCCAAAGGCGTTGGCGGCATGCTCATTACCCGTGGTCTCGATCGCGACCAGAACGCCGAGCTTGCCAAGACCGTCAGCAACCGCGTTGTGGACGTAGGTGGCAACTGCGCCGTGCGGAACGGTCAGCTTGGCCGAGCGGCGGAAGCCCATGTTTTCGCCAATGGTACCGACGGCGTCCTTGATGGTGTCGGCAACCGACTTGTCCGAACCCGGATACTTTGCGGCAGCCACGGCCTCGGTCGTGCCATAGGCCAGCGCCACCTTGGCAACATTGGCGACGATTTCCTGGAAAGCGGCGTTGCGGGCGACGAAGTCGGTCTCGGAATTGACCTCGACGACAGCAGCCTCGCGGACACCATTGTCGACGCCGATCAGGCCCTCAGCCGCGGTGCGGCCAGCCTTCTTGTCCGCCTTGGAAATGCCCTTCTTGCGCAGCCAGTCGACCGCCTCTTCCATATTGCCGTTGGTCTCGGTCAACGCCGCCTTGCAGTCCATCATGCCCGCGCCGGTCAAGTCGCGGAGTTCTTTGACCTGTGCAGCCGAAATGCTCATTGTCGCCTCTTTGGTTTAAAATGCGCCGACGCACCACCGACTCTCGATGATGCGTCCAACGCCAGCGCTTAGCGCGCCAAAATATGAGAAATATGAAGGCCGGAACCGGCCTTCGATTATCAGGCTTCCGGGGTCTCGGCGGCCGGGGCCGGATCGAGCGCAGGCTCGACCGGAGCTTCGACCGAAGCGCCGATGTCGACGCCGAGCGCGCCCTGCTGGCGGGCGATGCCGTCAAGCGCTGCCTTGGCGATCAGGTCGCAATAGAGCTGGATGGCGCGAGCCGCGTCGTCATTGCCCGGGATCGGGAAGTCGATCTTGTCCGGATCGCAGTTGGAATCGATGATGGCGACAACCGGGATGCCGAGACGCTTGGCCTCGAGGATGGCAATCGCTTCCTTGTTGGTGTCGATGACGAACATCAGATCGGGCGTCGAGCCCATGTCCTTGATGCCGCCGAGCGCCTTGTTGAGCTTCTCGCGCTCGCGATCGAGGTTGAGGCGCTCCTTCTTGGTCAGGCCCTGGGCCTCGCCGGCCAGCATCTCGTCGAGCTTGCGCAAGCGCTGGATCGAGTTCGAGATCGTCTTCCAGTTGGTCAGCATGCCGCCGAGCCAACGCGAGTTGACATAATACTGGGCCGAACGCTGTGCGGCGTCGGCGACGATGTCGGACGCCTGGCGCTTGGTGCCGACGAACAGCACGCGGCCGCCCTTGGCGACGGTGTCGGAAACCTGCTTCAGCGCCTGGTGCAGCAAAGGCACCGTCT
Source organism: Mesorhizobium sp. P2_H9 (assembly GCF_056403215.1). Classification (NCBI taxonomy): domain Bacteria; kingdom Pseudomonadati; phylum Pseudomonadota; class Alphaproteobacteria; order Hyphomicrobiales; family Phyllobacteriaceae; genus Mesorhizobium; species Mesorhizobium sp. P2_H9. Next base: position 94,186 of record NZ_JBFUFX010000003.1, read on the forward strand.
GCGAGAGGTCGATGATGTGGATGTTGTTGCGGGCGCCGTAGATGTAAGGCGCCATCTTCGGGTTCCAGCGGTGGGTCTGGTGGCCGAAGTGAATGCCAGCTTCCAAAAGCTGGCGCATGCTGAAATCAGGCAGTGCCATTCATAGTTCCTTTCCGGTTAGCCTCCACGGACACAGGCATTTTTGGACTTTGTCCTCGAACGCCACCGGAGGTTTCAGCCGGATTTCTCCCGGGCAGACACCAAAGTCCGTGTGTGGAATGAGCGCGCATATAGAGGGGATGCGCGACAAAGGCAAGCGCTGTGGCGCCTCGCGGTTCAGCGTGCGGCGATCAGCGCACCGGTGCCGATCATGGCGCCGCCGGCAAACCTGTTCATCAGCCGCATGCGCCGCGGCGTCCTGAACCAGCCCGAGGCCCGGCCTGCAAGTGCCGCATAGGCGCCCATGGTGACAATGTTGACGCTGATCACCACCGCAATCACCAGCAGCCCGTCAGCGAAGGTCATGGTGTCGAGATCGAGGATCAGCGGCATGATGGAGGCGTGGAACAGGATGGCCTTGGGATTGCCAAGCGCGATCGAGGCGCCGAGGAAAAACGATCGCGACAGCCTTGCCTGTTCTGCCTGCAACCCATCCGATTGCGCGGCGGCCGACCGCCACATCCTGATACCGAGAAAAACCAGATAGGCGGCGCCGGCATATTTCAGGGCGAGAAACACCCATTCGAAGGTCTGGGCCAGCGCCACCAGGCCCAGCAGGGCCAAAGTGACCAGCACCGCGTCTCCGGCGGCGACGCCGAGGCCGGCCATGAAAGCCCTGACAAAGCCGCGCGACACGCCGTTGGTGATGACGGCAAACATCGCCGGGCCTGGTGTGGCGGCGGCGAGCGTGATGGCGACGCAATAGGCCACAAAAGCCGTCAATGTCATGACCTTATCTTCCCTTTCGGTACCCGCACGCGCCGGAAGATCGCGACGATCTCCTCGCGGCTGCATTCAATCGCGCCGAGCCGTACCGCGCGGTCGCGTTCAAAGCCGGTTATGTCATAGTGCGGCGCCGATGTCTTCGGCGGCCCCTGGTAGGACGAGCGCTTGATGCCAAGCTCAGCCGCGAAACGATGCAGTTCGTCGGTGTCGTCGGCCATCAGATGGCACCAGCGATGACCTACCCATTTCCAAATCGCCGCGTCGACATAGACCGCCATGACGGCTTGGCGGCGCTATTTCGCCGGACAGGGCTTCGACTGATCGAACAGCGACAGATTGACCAGCTTGCCGGTCATCGAGAAGTCGCCATAGTCCATGACGAGGTCGCGTGTGATGCCGTTCTCGTGCAGCTTGAAGCTGATCCGGTATTCCGGCACCTCTTCGCCTGACTTGTCGGTTGCGTCGAAATAGGCGATGTCGACCGGCCAGTATTTGTCGGTAGCGAGCTTGGCCAGCGCCGGCGCTTCCGGATCGGCCTTGTCGGCATCCGTCTTCTTGCCGACGACGACAGTGGTGGTCATCACCTTGTTGGCGTCTTCGGAACCGTCGAACAGGTTGGTTTCGTAGAAGCTTTCGCCCTTTTCGGCCTTGCCGATCAATTCGACCAGATGCTGAGTCGGAAACTGGGTGGCCGCCAATTCGAGGCTGCTCTTCTCGGGCTTGTCGATATCGACCTTGAGCCCCTTGGTCTCTTTCGTGGCGATGCCCTTGACCTCCTTGTCGAGGTTCTGGTCGACGAAGGATTTTGTCACGAACGAGAAGGTCTTGCCTTCGGCATCCTCGAAGGTGGTCGTCTGCTGGTCGGTCAGCCTCGTGTTGTCGCTGGTCGCGATCTGGGTGACGAAGCGGAATTTCACCGTATAGCCTTCACAAGGCGAACCGTTGAACTCATAGACCATGCGGCCGGAAATGCCTGTAATGCCGGAGCGATCGGACGCCTTGTCGAGGGTGAGATCGTAGACGGCGCGATGCGCCTGCAGCGCCGGCACGGCGAAGGCGGGAGCCATCGAGAAAACCGCCGGCAGCAGAACGGCGTGAAATGCGAGGCGCGTTGCGCGCATTGAGGTGCTCCGATCGTCGCGGCTGATGGCAGGCCGCAGGGAAAGATGGTCCAGCTTAAAAAAAGTCGTGGCGGAAGCGAGGCAAAAATAGCAATTTCGGCCCCGCCTGAGCGGCGTCATCAAGCAATAGGGAAATACCATGAGTGAAACAATCGAAAAGCGGCTAAGCGATCTCGGCGTGACGCTTCCGGTCGCCGCCGCGCCCGCCGCCAACTATGTGCCCTATTGCCGGACCGGCAATCTGCTGTTCACCGCCGGACAGCTGCCGCTGAAGGACGGCAAGCTGCAGGCGAGCGGGCTGCTCGGCCGCGACGTCGACACGGCGGGCGGCAAGGAAGCGGCAAAATACTGCGCGATCAACATCTTGGCGCAGGCCAAGGCGGCGCTTGGCGATCTGGAAAAGATCCGCCGGCTGGTAAAGATCACCGTCTTCGTCGCCTCGGCGACTGATTTCGTCGAGCAGCACCTGGTTGCCAACGGCGCCTCCGATTTTCTGGTCGCCGCGCTCGGCGATCGCGGCAAGCATGCCCGCTCCGCCGTCGGTACCGCCTCGCTGCCGCTTAATGCCGCAGTGGAAATCGAAGCGATCTTCGAAGTCGAATGAGCCTGACATGACTGATCTTTCCTGGCTCACCGCCCGCCCCGTCGCCCATCGCGGCTTTCACGACATGAACAAGACACGCTGGGAGAACACGCTTTCGGCCTTTGCCGCGGCTGCCGAACGCGGCTACGCGATCGAATGCGATGTGCACCTGTCGTCGGATGGCATTCCGGTCATCATCCACGATGGCGATCTCAAGCGGCTGACCGGCCAGGACGGCTTCGTCTGGCAGCGCACGGCAGCGGAGATGACGGCGCTCAAGATCGGCGCCACATCGGACCATCTGCCGACGCTGCAGGAGGCGCTCGATCTGGTCGATGGCCGCGTGCCGATGGTGGTCGAGCTGAAAGGGGTTGCCGGCCACGACGAAGGTCTGGTGGCGAGCGTCGGCAGGCTGCTCAAGCGCTACAAGGGCAAGGCGGCGATCATGTCGTTCGACCATTGGCTGATCCGCGATTTCCCCAAATACGCGCCTGGCATCCCCGGCGGCCTGACCGCCTATGGCAAGGACGTCAAGCTGATCGAGGCGCATTTCGCCATGCTGGCAAACGAGATTGCCTTCACCTCCTATGCCGCGGGCGACCTGCCGAACCAGTTCGTCTCGTTCGTGCGCGAGAAGCTCAAGATGCCGGTGATCACCTGGACCGTGCACGACCAGCCGGCGGTGGACCTGACCTTCAAATATGCCGACCAGATGACGTTCGAAGGCTTCGAACCCGATCACGTCAAAGTTGCCTGAAGCCGGGCTTGTACGGACCCGCGCGGAGCTTAAATAAGCCTCATGGATCAAGGTGATGAAGGCGACGGGCAAGCGGTGGATGCAGAGTATTCGATCCGCGTCGCCGCCGGTATCGGCGCCTTCACCTGCGATGAATGGAACGGTTTTGGCGGCACCACGCGCGGCGACACACAAAATGGCTACAACCCTCTCGTTTCATTCGCTTTTCTGAGTGCGCTTGAGGATTCCGGCTGCGCCGTGCGACGCACCGGCTGGCAAGGCCATCACCTCAGGCTGGAGACGGCGCAAGGCAAGCTGCTCGGCGCCGTGCCGTGCTATCTGAAATCGCACAGCCAGGGCGAATATGTGTTCGACCATGGCTGGTCGGATGCATTCGAGCGCGCCGGCGGGCGCTATTATCCAAAGCTGCAATGCGCCGTGCCGTTCACGCCGGTTACCGGCCCACGCCTGCTGGTCAGCAGGGGCGAAGACAGCCGCACCGTCAAAGCCGGCCTGGCGGCAGGCCTGAAGGCGGTGACGGAAAAGCTCGGCGTGTCCTCCGCGCATGTCACCTTCGCGCCGCAGGACGATGTCGAAGCCCTGGTGGGGGCGGGATTCCTGCATCGCACCGACCAGCAGTTCCACTTCTTCAACGAAAGCTTTTCGAGCTATGACGACTTTCTCGCCACGCTGGCTTCGCGCAAGCGCAAGGCGATGAAGAAAGAGCGGCGCGAAGCGCTCGCCGACGGCATCTCGATCGACTGGCTGACCGGCAAGGACCTAACCGAAAAGGCCTGGGACGATTTCTTTGCCTTCTACATGGATACCGGCAGCCGCAAATGGGGGCGGCCCTATCTCACCCGCGAATTCTTCTCGCTGATCGGCGAACGCATGGCCGAAGACATACTGCTGGTGATGGCCAAGCGCAACGGGCGCTACATTGCCGGTGCCATCAACTTCGTCGGCTCGGACGCGCTCTATGGGCGCAACTGGGGCTGCATCGAGGACCACCCGTTCCTGCATTTCGAGGTCTGCTACCATCAGGCGATCGACTTCGCCATCGAGCGCAAGCTGAAAGTGGTCGAGGCCGGCGCGCAAGGCGAGCACAAGCTGGCGCGCGGCTATCGGCCGGTGACCATGCACTCGGCGCATTACCTGGCGCATCCCGGCTTGCGCAATGCCGTCGCCGACTATCTGAAGCGCGAACGGCGCGAAGTCGAGCGGATGAGCGAATATCTGGAAGAGCACACCCCGTTCCGCAAGGATCTGGCGGAATAGGCGGGTTAAGGTCTCGCCTGATTTTCTTGCTGGTCCGCGGTGGCTTCGCTACACGAGGCGGGACACTACAATCCGGAGCGCCTGCCATGGCTGAAGCCGCCTACGACGCCAGCAACATCTTCGCGAAAATCCTACGGGGTGAGATTCCCTCGCATCGCGTCTACGAAGACGATGCGGTTGTGGCCTTCATGGACGTGATGCCGCAAGGGCCGGGCCATACGCTGGTGGTGCCGAAGGCGCCGTCGCGCAACCTGCTGGATGCCGATCCGGCAACGCTCGGTCCGCTCTTTGTCATCGTGCGGAAGGTGGCGCTGGCGGTCAAAAAAGCTTTTGGCGCCGACGGCGTCACCATCCTGCAGTTCAACGAGCCGGCTTCGGGGCAGACCGTCTACCATCTCCATGTGCATGTGATTCCACGCTTCGAGGGCGTCCCGCTGAAGCCGCATACCGGCGCGATGGAGAAGCCGGAGGTGCTGGCTGCAAATGCCGAACAAATAAGGACACTGCTCGCGGCAAGCCGTTAGGATTTCTTAACCGCAAGTCCGTTTTTGGCGCATGTCGGTCAGTCCATCGCTCTTTCATTAACGATCTTGCAAGCCTCGCCAGTCAATTTTCTGCGCGAGGGGCGCGATGCACAGATCTGCGGGACACTTGCTGAATCCGGCTGGAGTGGCCGACGAAAATGGCCTGCCTGCCATGATCGTGGCGTCGTTCTTTAGACACCGCGCGATCCACACCATAGCCCTCTTCACCCTTGCATTGGGATTTGTCGTCGGCAGCCATACCGGCAACATTCCGGACTTCGGACTGCTTCGAGAATACAGCTTCTACATGTCCGCCTATCTGTGGATCGGGGGATGTGGCTACGCCGCATTCCGTTTGGCCTGGCTGGCCTTCGTCGACAAGTCTCCCTCACCGGGGCATGAATTGCTGGGCTCCATCCGCCAGCTGCTGGCTGACCCAAATCGCCTCGCCAATACAATAAACGGTCTCGCTGCAATCATCGCTTTCCTCTCGGGTTTTGCTGTTCTCAAAGGGGCAATCGCGGTGATCGCACCTTTCTCCTGGGATGAGACGTTGGCACAGTTCAGCCGAAACCTGCACTTCGGCAAAGCTCCGTTCGAATGGCTTTGGTGGCTCGTGAAAAACCCACTTGTCATCCATGTGCTCAACTTCTTTTACAATTTTTGGTTTTTTGTTTTGGTCGCGGCGCTTTTTACGAGCATCGCTGCACGACACGACTCGGTACTGCGCCATCAATTTTTATTGAGTTTCATGCTGGTCTGGCTGGTTGGCGGCTTCTTCATTGCCACGGCGTTTTCGTCAGCAGGCCCATGTTACTATGCCCGACTGGGACTTGGTGACTACTACCAGCCACTGATGGACGCACTGCATTCCGCAAACCGCCAGCACTCGATATGGGCGTTGTCGACACAGGACAGGTTGTGGAGCGGCTATATTGGCACGGCTTCAGGAAGCATGGGCATATCCGCTTTCCCTTCGATGCACGTGGCCACGTCGGTGCTTCTTGCGCTGTACGCCATGCGGCTGTCCAGGTGGCTTGGCGCGATCTCGTGGCTGTTCGCCGCGACGATAATGGTTGGCTCGGTGGTGCTGGGTTGGCACTATGGGATCGACGGCTACGCGGGCGGTTTGATTTCCTTGATTGCCTGGAAAGCAACCGGCTGGTTCTTGTCTTTGCCAAACGCCTGGCCTGCGCGCGAGAACGGAATATCGCCCCAGCTTGCGCGTTCAGATCTTGGCAACAATGGCACGCATCAACCATCCGAAATCATCGCCAGCGTCTGAAATCCCATGGGCTCCGAAGCCGCTGCCGGATCTTATCCGGGGCACCGCTTTGCGAGCGACAGTTGTGAATTCGAATCATCTGCTTAGGAAAGTATCAAACCCTCTCGTTGTAGGGTGCTGACAGGCGACGGGCTTGGGTCTTCGAAATCATGGACAGTTCGGCTGCGGCATCGAGACCGTTGGCGAGGGCAACTGACGGACGTGCTTTCCTTCGCGCGCTGACAGATGCCTATCAGCGGCACCGGCTGTTGCACGCGATGGCCATCGCCGCCCTGCTTCTGGCAACCGCCGCCGGTATGCATACTGGAAAGATGCCGGATTTCGGCGCCTTGAAGGAATACGCGTACTATCTGTTCATCGCTTTCTGGATGTGCGGCTGTGCCTTCGCCGTCGGCAGCTTTTTTCACCTTGCAGTGGTCAAGCGTGATCGCCAGCCACTCGGCACCTTTCTTCGCTCGCTGGGCAGCTTCTTCGGCGACGCCGAGCGGGCGGCCAACAGCCTGAATGGTCTGGCTGCGGTCATTGTCTTCATATCGGCCGTCGGCGTGCTCAAGGGCGCCATTGCCATCCTGTCCCCTTTTGCATGGGATCAGGCTTTGGCTCATGCCGATCGGGCTCTCCACTTCGGTCGCGCGCCCGATGAATGGCTGTGGTTTGTCGTGCAGTCGCCGTTCGCGGTGAGGATGCTCAACATCGCGTATAATTTCTGGTTTGTGGTGCTCGTCGCCACCGTCTTCACCGCCTGTATCACGCGCGAAGACACAAGGCTGCGGCATCAATTCCTGATGAGCTTCATGCTGGCGTGGATATTAGGGGGCTTCTTCCTGGCGATGGGCCTGTCATCGGCAGGTCCATGCTTTTATGAGCGGCTGGGGCTCGGAAGCGACTTTCATCCCTTGATGCAAGCGCTCGCTGCCGCCGATCGCGTCAATCCGATCTGGGCGCTCAGGACACAAAACCTTTTGTGGAGCGGCTATATCGGCGAGACCAGCGGCAGTATCGGGATATCCGCGTTCCCATCCCTGCACGTGGCTATGGCGGTGCTTTTTGCTCTTTACGCAACACGCCGTTCGCGGCTGGCCGGCGTTCTGATGTGGGCGTTCGCCGTTGTCATCATGGTCGGTTCGGTGGTTCTGGGCTGGCACTATGCCCTGGATGGTTATGCGGGCGCGCTGGTATCGCTTACGATCTGGAAGGCGTGCGGATACTTCCTGGCCCGCTTTGCGCCGGGGGAGGGTCTGCTTGCCCCGGCGGCGATCGCTCCCGTCTGCGAACCGCAAGCCCCATAAAAAAGGCCCCGGAACCGGGGCCTTTTTTGACTGGCGAACTGATCAGTTCTTGCGGGGCAGTTGCGGCACCAGGCTGCGCTTGCCGCCATCTTTGCCCTTGGGCTCCGGCTTCTGCGCCACCAGCTTCTTTACCGCCGGCTTTTTCGCCACGGCCTTCTTCAGCTTGGGCGCGTCTTCCGGCTCTTCCTTCTTCGGCTTGACCGGCGCTTCGTCGGCGAGCGATTCGAGCTTCAGGCCGGTTTCTCCGGTCTCCTTCTTCTCGACGGTGACGCGCACCGTGCCGCCCTTCTTCAGCTTGCCGAACAGAACCTCGTCGGCGAGCGGCTTCTTGATGTGCTCCTGGATGACACGGCCAAGAGGCCGGGCACCCATGCGCTCGTCATAGCCCTTGTCGGCCAGCCAGGCGATCGCGTCCGGCGACAGGTCGAAGGTGACGCCGCGTTCGGAAAGCTGGGCCTCGAGCTGCATGACGAACTTCTGCACCACCTGATGGATGACCGGCACCGGCAGCGAGCCGAACGGGATGATCGCATCGAGACGGTTGCGGAACTCCGGCGTGAACAGCCGGTTGATCGCCTCGACATCGTCGCCTTCGCGCTTGGTCGACCCAAAGCCGATCGCCGCGCGCTGCGCATCGGATGCGCCCGCATTGGTGGTCATGATCAGGATGACATTGCGGAAGTCGATCTGCTTGCCGTTGTGGTCGGTCAGCTTGCCGTGGTCCATGACCTGCAACAGGATGTTGAACAGATCCGGATGCGCCTTCTCGACTTCGTCCAGCAACAGCACGCAGTGCGGATGCTGGTCGACGCCGTCGGTCAACAGGCCGCCCTGGTCGAAGCCTACATAGCCGGGAGGCGCGCCGATCAGCCGCGAGACGGTGTGGCGTTCCATGTACTCCGACATGTCGAAGCGGATCAGTTCGACGCCGAGCGAGGCGGCGAGCTGCTTGGCCACTTCGGTCTTGCCGACGCCGGTCGGGCCAGAGAACAAATACGAGCCGATCGGCTTTTCCGGTTCACGCAGGCCGGCACGCGCCAGCTTGATCGCCGATGTCAGCGCGCTGATGGCGGTGTCCTGACCATAGACGACGCGCTTCAACTCGATATCGAGGCCTTGCAGCACCTTCTCGTCGTCGGCCGAAACCGTCTTCGGCGGAATGCGGGCCATGGTGGCGATCGTCGCTTCGATCTCCTTGATGCCGATGGTCTTCTTGCGCTTGGCTTCCGGCACCAGCATCTGCGAGGCGCCGGTCTCGTCGATCACGTCGATCGCCTTGTCCGGCAGCTTGCGGTCGTTGATGTAGCGCGCCGACAGCTCCACCGAGGCCTTGATCGCCTCGTTGGTGAACTTCACCTTGTGGAATTCCTCATAATAGGGCTTGAGGCCCTTCATGATCTCGATGGCGTCCTCGATGGTCGGCTCGTTGACGTCGATCTTCTGGAAGCGCCGCACCAGTGCGCGGTCCTTTTCGAAGAACTGGCGGAACTCCTTGTAGGTGGTCGAGCCGATGCAGCGGATGGCGCCTGACGACAGTGCCGGCTTCAACAGGTTCGACGCGTCCATGGCGCCGCCCGATGTCGCCCCTGCCCCGATCACGGTGTGGATCTCGTCGATGAACAGCACCGCGCCCGGATAATCCTCGAGCTCCTTGACGACCTGCTTCAGCCGTTCTTCGAAATCGCCGCGATAGCGGGTGCCGGCCAAAAGCGTGCCCATGTCGAGCGCGAAGATGGTGGCGTTGTGCAGCACTTCGGGAACGTCGCCCTCGACGATGCGCTTGGCGAGGCCTTCGGCGATCGCCGTCTTGCCGACGCCGGGATCACCGACATAGAGCGGGTTGTTCTTGGAGCGGCGGCACAGCACCTGGATGGTGCGGTTGATCTCGGACTCGCGGCCGATCAGCGGATCGATCTTGCCAGCCTTGGCCTTGTTGTTGAGGTTGACGCAATAGGCGGTCAGCGCGTCCTGCTGCTGCTTCTTCTTGCCGCCTTCCTCTTGCGGCTCGGCGCCGTTCTGGCCGTTGCCCTGCTCATCATCGGCGCCGCGCGGCGAGCGCGTTTCCGAGGCGCCGGGACGCTTGGCGATGCCATGCGAGATATAGTTGACCGCGTCGTAGCGGGTCATCTGCTGTTCCTGCAGGAAATAGGCGGCATGGCTCTCGCGCTCGGCGAAGATGGCGACGAGCACGTTGGCGCCGGACACTTCCTCGCGGCCGGACGACTGCACATGGATTACCGCGCGCTGGATGACGCGCTGGAAGCCGGCCGTCGGCTTGGAGTCCTCGTCGTAGCCGGTGACGAGATTGTCGAGTTCGGTATCGATATAGGTGAGAACCGTGTGCTTGAGTTCATCGAGATCGACATTGCAGGCGCGCATGACGGCGGCCGCCTCGGTGTCGTCGATGAGCGCGAGCAGCAGATGTTCAAGGGTTGCGTATTCATGGTGCCGCTCATTGGCGAGCGTCAGCGCCTGGTGGAGCGCCTTTTCCAGGCCTTGGGAGAAAGCCGGCATGTTACCTCACTTCTTCTCCATCACGCATTGCAGCGGATGCTGATTCTGTCGGGCGAAATCCATGACCTGGGACACTTTGGTCTCGGCCACCTCGAATGTATAGACCCCGCACTCGCCGACCCCATGATTGTGAACATGAAGCATAATGCGTGTGGCGGCTTCGCGGTCCTTCTGGAAAAAGCGCTCCAGCACATGAACCACGAACTCCATGGGCGTGTAGTCGTCGTTGAGGATGAGGACCCGATAAAGGCTGGGCTTCTTGGTCTTGGTTTTTGTGCGCGTGATGACGGCCGTACCGCGACCGGCCTCATTGCCGTCGCCGTCGCCACTTTGCATCCGCGCCACTCGTCTCGTGGCAGTCAAACCGATCGTCACGTATTCCTGCCTCTTTCRAATCCCCATGCGAGTTCGACATGTAGGTGTTCGATGGACGATTTTAAGCCCTTTAGGTTAGCTGACAATATGGCTAGGTGGCCAAACGTGGCTGATTTTCAAAATCGTGAAGGTGAGAAGCCCGCAATTTGGACCCGGCATGAAAAAACCCGGCCGCGTGTTCGCGACCGGGTCTGATTCACAGGCGCGAAAGGCCGTTTTCGCACTGACTGGCGAAATTACTTCGCCTTGGCGACGATCGATTCGAACGGCTTGTAGGCTTCCTTGGCGAGTTCGGCGTAGAGATCGCCAAACTTGGTGGCCTCGGCGACGAAGCTCTCATAGGACTGCTTGGCGTAGTCGGACTGGATCTCGATCGCCTTTTCCAGCGACTTGGCCGAAATGATCTTCTCGACCGCGGCGCTGCCGGCTTCGAAGCTCTTCTTGGTGTATTCGCCTGCCTCGGTGGCAATCGCCTGGGCGCCCTTCGAGAGCGAGGCGAAGCTCTTCAATCCGGTGTCGGCAAGGTCTTTGCCGTATTTGCTGAAGTCCTCATAGGTCTGGGTCATTTCACGCTTCCCTTGGGTTGAGGCGCCCTTGCCTGAGCGCTTTTGTGCAATGCACGTGAATATATTGTGCGCTGCACAAAAAGTCAACATTTCTCCGGCTGCGAGGCCTCGGCTGCGCCGGCAATGGCTAAAATTCAAATAAAGAGAGGTTCAAGCCCGAAGAAAATGGTGAACGCGGCGGTTACCATAAACGGATTGGTAACGCTGGCCACGGTAGTTTGACAGGAAGTGAGGCAGGACCCTTTGCAGCCTCCAACGCAACGAAAATTCAAGGGAAGTATCAGTGCGTAAGGCGTTGTCGGGCTTCGTTTCCAAATCCGCGTTCTCTCTCAAAACGATCATGATCGCCGCTTTGGCGATGTCATTCGTCGTCGTGGACGTTGCTTCATCGATGGCAGCCAAATCGGCGGCCATCGTCGTCGATGCGAAAACCGGCAGAGTGCTTTATTCGTCCGATGCCAACGGCCGGCGCTACCCCGCCTCGCTCACCAAGATGATGACGCTTTACCTGACCTTCGAAGCGCTGGCGAAGGGCAGGATCAGCAAGAACACGCCGGTGCCGTTTTCGGCCAATGCCGCCGCGGAGCCGCCGACCAAGCTCGGCGTCAAGGCGGGCGGCTCGGTCAGCGTCGAGACGGCGATCCTGTCGATGGTGACCAAGTCGGCCAATGATTCAGCGACAGCGCTGGGCGAAATGCTCGGCGGCAGTGAAGCCAGCTTCGCCAAGATGATGACTGCCAAGGCGCGGCAGCTTGGCATGAACGGAACGGTTTTCCGCAACGCCAACGGCCTGCCCAACCCCGGCCAGTTCACCACCGCCCATGACATGGCGATGCTCGGCATCGCGTTGCGAGAGCATTTTCCGCAGTATTACGGCTATTTCTCGCAGCGTTCGTTCCTTTACGGACGCCAGCGCATCAACGGTCACAACCGGCTGCTCGGCCGCATCAAGGGCGTCGACGGCATCAAGACCGGTTACACCCGCGCCTCCGGCTTCAACCTCGTCTCGTCGGTTTCCGATGGCAACCGCCGCCTCGTTGCCGTCGTCATGGGCGGCACCTCGGGCCGCAGCCGCGACAACCAGATGGCCGGGCTGATCAACGCCTACATGCCGCGCGCATCGACCCGCGGCGGCGGCGCATTGATCGCCAAGGCCGGCGGCGACAATCCAATCAAGGCGCTGGCCAAGGTCTTGCTGCCCAACCACGACGCGCCGGCGCCAGACGACAAGCCGGTGGTGGAAGACGATGCCGTGGCGTCCAACGACGATCCGACAGCTACGGTTGCCGAAGCTACGGTTGCCGACGACGCGACGGTTGCCGAGGACGACAGCGACGCCGCGGTTGAGGAGACCACGCCCGTCGTCAAGACCAGGAAGGTCAAGACCGTCATCGTGAAGGCGCCCCAGGTTGAAACGGCGCAGGTGGTGGCGGCCTACGCCGAACCCACTCCGGCGGTCGACCCGGTCAAGACCGCGTCCGTGCCGTCCGGCTGGGCGGTGCAGGTGGCGTCTTCGCCCAAACAGTCCGAAGCGCAGGCCTTCCTCGACAAGACGGCCAAGCAGGCGCCGAAGATCCTGGCGGCTGCCTCGGGCTTCACCGTCGCTTTCGACAAAGATGGCGAGACCTACTATCGCGCCCGCTTCGGCGGTTTCGGTTCGAAGGATGCCGCCTGGAATGCCTGCACCGCTTTGAAGAAGAAGAAAATCGCCTGCTACGCCGTCCAGCAATAGGGCGGTGTGGAAGATATCTCCCGGAATTTTTTTGCGTCGAAGGAGACTAGTTGTGATTGGAGAGCAAGACGTCCTTGGCTTCGTTAATTCGCGCCGCCAGGAAAGACGTGCCACCGATATCGGGGTGCAGGCGCTGCATCAGGCGGCGGTGCGCCTTGCGGACATCCGCCGCGGCGGCCCCCGCTTCAAGACCAAGGACCTTGTAGGCCTCCTCCTTAGTCATGGCGCCCGAACCTGGCGCAACACCCAGCCCTTCGCCACCGTTCGTCTCAGCGTCTTTGCGCCAGACGGGAAATCTGCCGTCAAGATACGTCTCTAGCAGCTGACGGCTCTCCGGGTCACCGGGGAGTTCGCGGTAGAGCTGCTGCAGTTCGGCCAGGCCCATCGCGCCCAGCATCTTGCCCTCATGGCGGCCGGCCAGCACAAGGCCCTCCAGACCGCCAGTATCGTGATCAAGCTCCATTTCCAGCGCCGCGGTGCGCACCGTCGAGCGCTTGCCCGGCGCCGGCTTTGCCGTCTGCCGTTTCGTCCGCAGCGAACCATACCAGGCAAAGGCCGCGGCCAGGATGACGCCGGCGATGGCTTCGCGGCCGACAACAAGCACGGCGACGCCGACCAGCGCCAGAAGAACCGGCCCAAGCGTGCGCATGCCGCTCGCCAGTTTTTGCGGGTCGGCGCGCAGGAAGATGGTCACCGCGCCCAGAAGCACCAACAGAAATGCAACGAATGAGATAATTGCGCCCATCAGTTCCCGCCGCCCCTGAGATGCTCGATCATCAGCCGGTCTTCTGGTCTGCCCCTGGCTTCGAGCGCCTTCAACCCGCCGGTCGCGAACACCGCAACCGCCGAAAGCAGTCCCGCCAAGGTCGCGGCAGCCCGCCGATCAAATCGGAACCAAGCCCCTTTGGACAACCGCGCGATCTCCTTGAACGCCTTTTCTGCGCCGGAATCATGACCTTCCTGAAAGACGAAGACAGGAACGCCATGCAGGCCGAGACTGCCGGCCTTTTCGGCGAGGTCGTCGATATCCTCCTCCATCGCATCGCCGATATAGACCAGCGCATTGACCTTGGCCGTGGCCGTCTGTTTCAGCGCATGCGCCAGCACCTTGCCGATCTGGGTATGGCCGCTGCGGCATTCGATCCGCGTCATCAGCTGCTTCAAGGCATTGGTGTCGGTGACGAAAGCCGACGAACGGCACTCGCCAAGGCCGCGAAAATAGACCAGCTGGACGCTGAGCTTCCCGGCCTTGCCGACGGCGTCGAACATCTGACCCTGCAGCTCACAAGCGAGATCCCAGGTCGGCTGCCGGCTCATCGTCGCGTCGAGCGAAAGGATCAGCCGACCCGAACCCGTAGCCGACACAGCAAGCGACCTTGCCTGACGAAGAAAGGCTTCGATCTCGCCGGCATTGGATTGAGGTTTGACCGGCGCCGGATTGGCACGTGCGGGCACGGGCTGCTTCTTGTCGCTCATGAAAACAAGATGTGGCGTTGTTCGACCGCTTGCAAGCCCTGCCCAGGGCAACATTGGGGGCCAGAGGCTTGGATACGCGGGGATCAGAGCAGGCCGAGATCGGCAAGCTCGCGCCGCAGTTTTGGCGGCATCTCGATCAGCCCGGACTTGACCATACCAAGATCGACGGGCGCATCGGAGGGTTTGAGGTAACGCCAGCCCTGGAAGGCACGGCGCGGCTGCCAGTCGGTGCGCACGACCTCCGGGTCGAGCATCAGATGGCAGCGGCCGATGCCTTCGTCGTCGGTAAAGGGACGGATTTCGGTGATCAGCTGGCGGCACTGGACATTGCCCTTGATCACCCAATAGAGCGAACCGCCGTCGGTAACCTCGGCGCCACGCGTCGGCACCATGCGGGTTGTGTGCCAGTGTTCGGCCGGCTCACCGGCACGGCGCCGCTCGTCGAGGCGGAAGGCAATCCACTCTTCGAGATCCTCGACGCTGTCGCAGCCGACGCAGAGTTTTAGGAGATTGAGAGACATCGCTTAAGGTTTAGTCCGGCGCGCGGAGGCGTCAACGGCCCTGCCCGACTTCTCCACAGTACCAGTGTGGGCCAGAGCCCTCAGCACTCCACCACATTAACGGCCAGCCCACCGAGGCTGGTTTCCTTGTACTTCTCGTTCATGTCGAGGCCAGTCTGGCGCATGGTCTCGATCGCGGCGTCGAGCGGCACGAAATGGACGCCGTCGCCCTTGATGGCAAGCGAAGCGGCGGTCACCGCCTTGACGGCGCCGAGCGCGTTGCGCTCGATGCAAGGCACCTGCACCAGCCCGCCGACCGGATCGCAGGTCATGCCGAGATGATGTTCGAGCGCGATCTCGGCGGCGTTCTCGACCTGCTCTGGCGTGCCGCCCATGACGGCACAGAGGCCTGCCGCGGCCATCGCCGAGGCCGAACCGACCTCGCCCTGACAGCCGACTTCAGCGCCGGAGATCGAAGCATTGGTCTTGATGATGCCGCCGACGGCCGCCGCCGTCAGCAGGAAATCGCGGATGCTGGGCTGGTCGGCCTCGGGATGGAAATGCAGCCAGTAGCGCAGCACAGCAGGCAGCGTGCCGGCAGCACCATTGGTCGGCGCGGTGACGACGCGGCCGCCGGCGGCGTTCTCTTCATTGACCGCCATGGCGTAAATGGACAGCCAGTCATTGGCGAGCAACGGGTTTGGCTTGTTCTGCTGCCACTGCTCCTGCAGCTTGTCGTGCAGCATGCGCGCGCGCCGGCGCACTTTTAGCCCGCCCGGCATGATGCCGTCCTGCGACAGGCCGCGATCGATGCAGCCTTTCATGGCGCTCCAGATGCCGTCGAGCCCGGCGTCTAGCGCCTCGCGCGTCATCTGCGTCTCCTCGTTGACGCGCTTCATCTCGGCAATGGAAAGCCCGCTCTTGGCCGCCATCTTCAACATCTCGACGGCGTTCTTGAAGGGATAAGGCACTTTCTTGCCTTCTGTCGTCACCGACCCTTTCACCTTCATCCGCTGCAGCTCTTCTTCCGAAACGACGAAGCCGCCGCCGATCGAATAATAGATGCGCTTGAGCAGCAGGCGGTCGCCGGCATCATAGGCGTAGAACGCCATGCCGTTGGCGTGGCCGGTGAGCGGCGTTTTCCTGTCGAGCACCAGGTCCGTCGCCGGATCGAAGCGATAGGAAGGATGACCGGGCGGCGAAATCCGCTTGTCGGCGGCGATGCGTGTGGCGATGCCGTCGGCCTGATCAGGGTCGACCGTCTGCGGCGTCAGGCCGGCAAGACCAAGCACGACAGCGCGATCCGAGCCATGGCCGATACCCGTGTAGGCGAGCGAGCCGTGCAGGCTGGCGCCGATGCGATCGACCTTGACGCCGGCCGGACGCGGCCAGTCATCACCCAGGATCTCGTCGAGAAACCGGGCCGCCGCCGTCATCGGTCCCATCGTGTGCGAACTCGACGGTCCGATGCCGATCTTGAACAGGTCGAAAACCGAAAGGAACACGCTGCGCTGTCTCCGGGAGTGCGATCAAGGACTCCATATAGGAATTCTCATAATGTTTCCGCTCTTTTGAGGAGCGCGGCGCAGCACCAGCCGACCTTGTTTGCTCCGGCAGCGACACGGTCGCGATCGACCATCGAAGCAGCCCCGCTGCTTGTGGTAAAAGCAACGCATGGGCGATTCCTTCCACCTGTCGACGGCCGATCTCGCGGCGCTGGCTTTCTTTCTTGTCGTGTGGGTGCTGCATACGCTCGCCTCCGACGGAAAGCTGGTCAGCCGCGTGTCGCTGACGACAGCGATGAATGCGCAGCGCGAGGCCTGGATGCGGACCATGGCCGAGCGCGAGATCCGTATCGTCGACACCGCCATCATGAGCGGCCTGCAGCAAGGCACCGCTTTCTTCGCCTCCAGCGCACTGATCGCGCTTGGCGGCTGTTTTGCGCTGCTTGGCGCCTCCGACCAGGTTCTGTCGGTGCTGAGCGACCTGCCGCTAGGCGGGGCACCATCACGCGCGGCTTTTCAGGTGAAAGTGTTCGGACTGGTGCTGATCCTCGCCTTTTCCTTCTTCAAGTTCGGCTGGGCGTACCGGCTGTTCAACTATTGCTCGATCCTCATCGGCGCGGTGCCGATCCCGCATGGCGAAGCTGCGCTAAATCCGGTTACGCAAACGGCGGTGTGGCGTGCGACGCGCATGAATATGCTGGCCGGCAAGCATTTCAATTCCGGCCTGCGCGGCGTGTTCTTCTCGATCGCCTATCTCGGCTGGTTCGTCGATCCGATGGTGTTCGTGCTGTCGACGCTGCTGCTACTGGCAGTGCTGGTGCGCCGCCAGTTCTTCTCGGCGGCACGCCAGGCCGTGATCGGTCAGCCGCCGGGGCCTGGAAAAGGTTGATCGATGCGGCCCGAAAGCCAATAGGCGAAGAGGCCGATCCACTCACGGATCGCCATGGTCGTGACCTGCAGGGAGTCGGCGGGATTGTCGCGAAACAGACCGATGCCTTCCCGCCCCGAGGTGCGATAGTCGACCGGCCAGGGAACCGTCGCAAAGCCGGCTTTGTCGAACAGCGCCTTGGCGCGCGGCATGTGGAAGGCCGAGGTCACCAGCAGCCAGGTTTCGCCGGGCTTCGGCGTCACCAAACCCTTGGTGAAGACAGCATTCTCATAGGTGTTGCGCGATTTGTTCTCGAGGATCAGTCGGTCTGCGGTCACGCCAAGGGCGGTCAGCAGGCGTGGTGCGGTGGTGGCATCGCCCTCGCCATCGAGAAACAATTCGCCGGTGCCGCCGGAGACAACCACCTTGGCCTCGGGAAAACGCCGGGCAAGGATCGCCGTCTCGACCATGCGGTCGCCGCCGGAGTTCAGCTCATAACCACCGCGCACCAGATTGATGGCGCCCTCGAAACCGCCGCCGAGGACGACGATGCCGTCGACCTTTTGCGGCAGCGGCGGGCGCGGAAAACGCTCCTCCAGCGGAGTGAGCATCATGGCGCCAAGCGAGGTCCAGGCCGAAAGCGCCAGGATCAGGAAGGCCAGCACGCTGCCGGTGGCAAACAGCCTCCTGCGCCCAAGCAAGGCGGCAAGCAGCCCGGCCAGCAGCAGAAAAATGGCCAGGTTGAGCGGCTGGATGAAGAACCAGAAGATCTTGGAGAGATAGAAGAACATATTACCCGCCTATCACCAGCCTGAATTTTTGACGGCCGATGAAGTCCTGAATCGCACTCGCCACATCCTCCGCCTCCGGACGGCTCAATTCCCTGCCGAAATCAAGCGAGCCATTCGCGTTGGTCAAGCGCATGACTTCCGACAGTCCGGCTTCATCCGTCGGGTAGGTATGGTCGAGGATTTCGACCTTAAGGTGCCCTTTCAAGGGCAATGACGAACGATTTTGCAAAGAACCCCTGACCTCGCGCACGGCTGCGGTGTTGGTCAGCCGCAGGGTTTCCTTGCCGAACACCAGCCAGATGAAATCCTTGCCGAGGAAATAGGTGAAGAGGGCAATGACCGCCACGAACGACAGCAGGCCAAGCGTGCCGCTGCTGACCGTCGCAGGCGACGTGTCTCTCAATCCCATGTAGCCGGTGTAGGCTACGATCGCGGCCCCTATCAGGACAAAGCCTGTCCTGAAATCGGAGGTGCGTGGCGGGTTGGTGATCAGCAGTTCGTCTCTCGTCTCGACGATGGAAATACGAGACCAGGGCGGCATCCTACCACCACTTCTCCGGCTGAAATGTGCCGGCCGCCTGCTCGATGACGGCAGCGGTCTGGAACAGGGTTTCCTCGTCGAAGGGCCGGCCGATCAACTGCAGGCCGAGCGGTAGGCCCTTGGCGTCGAGGCCGGCGGGCACAGCTATGCCCGGCAGGCCGGCCATATTCACGGTCACCGTAAAAATGTCGTTGAGGTACATTTTCACCGGATCGGCGGCCATGTCCTCGTCGGCGATGCCGAAGGCGGCCGACGGCGTTGCCGGCGTCAGGATGACGTCGACGCCTGCTGCAAAGACGTTTTCAAAATCGCGCTTGATCAGGTTGCGCACCTTCTGCGCCTGCAAATAGTAGGCATCGTAATAGCCGGCCGATAGCACATAGGTGCCGATCATGATGCGGCGCTTGACCTCACGGCCGAAACCGGCGGCGCGGGTTTTTTCATACATGTCGACGATGTCCTTGCCCGGCACGCGCAGGCCGTAGCGGACGCCGTCATAGCGGGCGAGGTTGGACGAGGCTTCGGCGGGCGCGACGATGTAATAGGCCGGCAGGGCGTATTTCGTATGCGGCAGCGAGATGTCGACGATTTCGGCGCCGGCGTCCTTCAGCCAGGCAATGCCCTTCTGCCACAGCGCCTCGATCTCTTCCGGCATGCCGTCGACGCGGTACTCCCTGGGGATGCCGACCTTCATGCCCTTCATCGGCTTGCCGATCGCCGCCTCGTAGTCCGGCACCGGCCGGTCGACCGAAGTGGTGTCCTTTGGATCGACAGAAGCCATCGACTTCAACAGTATCGCGGCATCGCGCACATCGCGAGCAATCGGCCCGGCCTGGTCSAGCGASGAGGCGAAGGCRACGATGCCCCAGCGSGARCARCGGCCATAGGTCGGCTTGATGCCKACMRTGCCGGTRAAGGCMGCGGGCTGGCGRATCGAGCCGCCGGTGTCGGTCGCGGTGGCGCCGGCGCACAGAAAGGCCGAGACGGCGGAAGCCGATCCGCCGGACGAACCGCCGGGCACCAGCTGGGCGTTATCGAGCGTGCGGGCGGTCCTGGTGCCGCCGGCGGAAACAAAGCCGCCATCGCCCTGATGCGTGGTCGGCATCACCACCGTGTCGAGGCGCGAACGCCGCCACGGGTTGACGACCGGGCCGTAGTAAGAGGTCTCGTTGGACGAGCCCATGGCGAACTCGTCCATGTTGAGCTTGCCCAGCATGACGGCGCCATCGGCCCATAAATTGGCGGTGACGGTCGATTCGTAGCGTGGCCTGAAGCCGTCCAGCACATGGCTGCAGGCCTGGGTATGGACGCCCTCGGTGCCGAACAGATCCTTGATGCCGAGCGGGATGCCTTCCAGCGAACCGCCCTCACCTTTTGCCAGTTTGGCGTCGGAGGCCTTGGCCATGTCGCGCGCCTTGTCGCCGGTGACGACGATATAAGCATTGAGCGACGGGTTGGCGCGCTCGATCGCCGAGAGATAGGCCTCGGTGATCTCGGCGGCGGTGATTTCCTTGGCGCGCAGCTTGGCGCGGGCCTGCGAAATCGTCAGCTGGGTCAGGTCGCTCATCAAAGGCTCTTTTCGTAAAATACCGACCACTCGGAATCGGGATAATCCAACACCGGGCCGCAGCGCGAGAAGCCGGCACGTTCGTAGACGGTCCACGCCGCCGGATGGCGGTCGCCGGTTTCCAGCACCAGACGCTTCAGACCTTCGTCGCGGGCCAGCGCTTCGACACGCTCGACGATCCTGGCGCCGATCTTGCGGCCGCGATGCGAAGGCCGCGTGTACATGCGCTTGACCTCGCCGACGGTCCTGTCGTGGCGCTTCAGCGCGCCGCAGCCTATGGCCAGGCCATTGTCGCGGGCGATGAAGACGGTGGTGTCCTCACCGGCCATCTGCTCGACGGTCAAATGATAGCAATGCTCGGGCGGCGTCAGTTCGAGCAGCGTCGCGTTGAGCTCCTCGACCAGCCCGCGCACATCGTCCTGCAGCGGCGTCTCAATGGCGATCTCGATTGCCATTGCGGCTACTCCACGACCTTCGGTACCAGGAAGAAATTCTCTTCGGTGGCCGGCGCGTTGGCGACGATGTCGGCGGCCTTGCTGCCATCGGTGACGACATCCTGGCGCTTCTTCATCTCCATCGGCGTCACCGAGGTCATCGGCTCGACGCCGGAAACATCGACCTCGTTCAACTGCTCGACAAAGCCGAGGATGGCGTTGAGCTCGCCGGTCATGCGCTCGGCATCCTCCTCGCTCACCGCAATGCGGGCGAGACGCGCAACGCGCTTCACTGTCTGAAGATCAACGGACATATTTGTCGCCTTTGGGAAAACCAGATCGCGCTATAGCGGCGCGGCGCAGCCTACGCAACTGCATCGTGTCGGGGTTCAGGTCGCGATACCGACGCGGTTCTTCGGCATGCGCAGCGGGATGGGCAATTCAAAAAGGCGTTTCTCGGCTGAACACATGCCGCAGGCCGCCTCGTCTTCCAGCGCTGCGAAGGCCTTCAACGCCGCCCGCGAGCAGCCGGGCGCAAGCGGTTTGTAGGCAAGATAGGGATCCCATTTCTCGGAAAGGCGATATTTCGCCTTCTGCATCGGCAGATAGGCCAGCGGCGCACATTTCCAGATGCTGCCGTTGTAGAGCTGTTTGCAATGGCGGGCCGGACAGACCTCCCAGCTGGCGCGCGTGTCACCATCGTCAAAGGGCAGCATGGTGTCGCCAAAGCCTTCGTAGCGCCGGGTCCAGTTCTTGCTCGACGGGTTGATTATGGCGGCCACGCCATGGTCTCGCCGCCACATCTCCAGCAAGGCGAAGACCGGTTTCAGTTTCTCGCTGTATTCAGGCGAATCATGATGGATGGAGATGACCAAGTGCGCACGGGGATCGGCGGCGAGGATGGCCGGCAATGTCGGATGGCGGTGCAGAAAGAAACCGTTGCTGATGATTTCGATGCGCGCCCGCGGCCAGTGCCGTCGCACCAGGCCGACAAAACGCGGCAGTTCCGGATGGATCGTCGGCTCGCCGCCGAGCAGCTTGAACAGCGTCACCGATACGCGCCGGCTCCAAAAACCCATCCAGCGATCGGCCTCCTCCAACGAGACCGTGCCGGCATGGGCATGGTTGGAATAATGCGAGCAGCTTTCGCACGTCAGATTGCAACCATGCGCAACGTGCAGTTCCAGCGTCTGGAAGACGGGGCGCTCCAGACCGAGAACCGACCGCGCCCGTTTCAGGATGCCCATCGGGTCACGCTATCACGCCGCATGCGTTGTATCGTCCTCTCCCAGAGCATTCATCCTATGGCAAAGCCACACCGTCGCAGAGGAAATAGCTGCCACCATTGCCGCTCTGCTCACCTTCGTCGGCAACCGGGCGAACCGAAACCAGGTCGATCTGGCTCGCGTTCATTTGGGTAACAGACAAAACATCGGGAAAGACATTGTCCGGCTCCTGGCAGATGGCGGTCACCGCCCAGCTCGGCGCGCTTGTCGCCTTGGTGATCTGCAGGAACTCGCAATTGTATTCGACGCTGTCCAGGCCGCGCGCCGACAGCACAACGTTGCCTGCATCGATCACGGTCTGCAAAGTATCCTTCTTGGCCTGCGCGCAAAGCTCCTTGGACTGCAGATAGACGCCCTCGATGAAATCTTCCGCGGCGGCCGCGGGAGAGGCCGCAACCAACATCGAGATGCAAAGAGATTGTCTCAAAGCCATGGTTTTATTCCATTTTTTCGATAAACTGTGTCTCACTCTACAACGTGATGGTCTGGCCTATTTTCGGCAAGGCAACCTCGACACCCGATCCTTCCAGCCCGGCCACGAACTTTTCAGCCGTCTGGTCGATGATCGGGAACGTGCCGAAGTGACAGGGTACCACCGTATCGAAGCCGAAGAAACGCCGGCAGGCAAGGGCTGCCACGGCACCGCCCATGGTGAAGCGGTCGCCGATCGGCACAATGCCGATCTTCGGCTCGTGCAGTTCGTTGATCAGCGCCATGTCGGAGAAAATGTCGGTGTCGCCCATATGGTAGAGCGTCTTGTCCTCGGGGAAATGCAGGACGAGCCCGCCCGGATTGCCGAGATAGATGTTCTGGCCGCCGTCGACGCCAAACGACGAGGAATGCAGCGCCTGGACGAAGGTCGTGGTGAAGGCGCCGCAATCGACGGTGCCGCCGATGTTGCCGGGATTGATCTTATTGCCGCTGACGCCTTTGCCGACCAGGTACATGCAGATCTCGTAATTGGCGACCAACTGGGCGCCGCTCTTCTTCAGCACCTCCACCGCGCCGCTAACATGATCGTTGTGACCATGGGTCAACAGCACATGCGTGACGCCTTCCGCAGGACCTTCCCAGCCACCTGTCCATGACGGATTACCAATCAGATAGGGGTCGATAAGGATAGTCGCCCCTTCGGTCTCGACGCGAAAGGCCGAATGTCCGTACCAGGTCAATTTCATCAATGCATTCCTCGATTTTTGCCGTGCCAAAGGATAGAACGCCGACGGCCCTGAGATCAAAGGGTTACTGTGTCCGTTGCGCGTTTGACAAAACACGTGGTGGTGAAGGGCGAAGGAAGACCATTGGGCATCATCCGCATCGAGGAATTGCCAACCCGGCTCGCTGGCGGCAAGACGCTGGCGGGGCTCGATCTCGGCGACAAGACGATCGGCGTCGCCGTTTCCGACCGTGGCTTTTCCTTCGCTCACCCGCGCCCGGTCATCATGCGCAAGAAGTTCTCGCTGGATGCAGCGGCGCTGCTTGCCCTGCTGCAGAAGGACAATGTCGGCGCTTTCGTGCTCGGCCTGCCGGTCAACATGGATGGGTCGGAAGGTCCGCGGGCGCAGAAATCGCGCGCCTTCGTCCGCAACATGGCAGGCATGACCGATCTGCCCTTCGTGCTTTGGGACGAGAGGCTGTCGACGGTCGCGGCCGAGCGGACGCTGATCGAAATGGATTTCTCGCGCAAGAAGCGCGCCGGCAAGATCGATTCGGCGGCAGCCGCCTTTATTCTGCAGGGAGTCCTTGACCGTCTTCAGTCGCTCGCGGCAAGCGCTCGGACGCAACCGGATCCATCCACTGGGTCCTGATCCAGGCGGCAATATTGCGGCGGCGGCGGAACGCCCACAGGGCCATCAGCAAGAACCCGTCGAAAACACAAGCTCTTGCGACCATGCCGGGAATGATTGCCGGATCGATGCCCAGCATCTGACCATACAGCTGAAACACGAGGTCATGCAGTTGCCGGCTGAGCATGACATAACCGAAATTGATGTCATTGAGCGAAAGGTAGAACCAGCCCCAGAACAAAGCCATGGGGGCCGCCCAGAGCGCGAACAAAGTGCGCATCAGCGGCCATCCTCCAAGTTGGTGTTCGATCGACTGGAAATGCGCGACAGCAACGAGCCGTGCGCCGCGCCCCTGGCCATGACATGTGCCGCGGCACGGATTTCGCCGTCGGCAGCAACCGCGGTCGCAAATGCCGCGCGCCGCTCGGCAAGCATGGCGACATAGGACGCCAGAAGGGCTGCCAATTGCACGGCGACAACCATGAACAGCCCTTTGATGCCTTGCGCGGCGCCGCCGATCAGGATCAGCGACAGCACGCCTGAGGCGGAAATGAAGGCGATGCGCACAACGCTGTCGGCGGCATCTGGATTGGCCGCGACGTTAACCAAGGTCTCGACAAAGGCCCAGCAGAACAGCACCGCCACGACCAGCAGCGCGACGGCCAGCGGCGCCACGACGGCAGCGTTTTCGAGATCAGCGAAACGTGTGTCCTGGACGGCGACGCCCAGCACGCCGAGAGCAGCCGCAACACCGCGGTTTCCATCGATGCAGATGAACGCCAGCAGGGCGAAAACGGCTGCCCAGTGCAATGCCAGAAAGGAGGTCAGAATATGCCGCATGGAGTCCCTGCCTTGGTAGCAAAGACAGTGGGCTTTGCCGCTCGCCGCCGCAATGGAAACCATTTGTTAAGGTTAACGGCCGTCCACAGGTGCGCGAACTTTTTGGCGTCTTCGTGCGCCCCTTGGGTCCTGCCTAGTTCACCGGCGGATAGAGCGTGTCGATGATCATGCGCGCATCATGGCGTGAATCGAGCATGCCGTAGGTGTTGCGCCACTGGCCTGCGAGCCGCGTTTCGACGAAGGCATCGGCGATCCGCCCTGCCCCCAGCCTGCGAAGCTCAGCAGCCGCAGCCGACAGCGCCAGTTGCTCGGTCAAAAGACGGGCCGAACCTTCATCGGTCGCGGCGACCTGCATTGCCGCCTTGAGCACGCTGATTGTGCCGCGTCCGCCGGCGCCGAGATCGCGGTCGATGCCGGCCAGCACGTCCTCGAACAGGCCCGGCGCGCGGCCAAGCACGCGCAGCACATCGAGCGCCATGACATTGCCGGAGCCTTCCCAGATGGCGTTGACCGGGGCTTCGCGATAGTAGCGGGCGAGCGGCGCTTCCTCGACATAGCCATTGCCGCCGAGGCATTCCATCGCCTCGTAGAGCAGCGGCGGCGCGATCTTGCAGACCCAGTATTTGACGACCGGCGTCATGGCGCGGGCAAACGCCGCCTCGCCGCGATCGCTGGCCGCCTCGTCGAAAGAACGAGCCAGCCGGAACGACAGCGCGGTGGCGGCGGCGACATCGAGCGCCATGTCGGCAAGCACGCGCTGCATCAGCGGCTGCTCGATCAGCGGCGAACCGAACACCTGGCGATGACGGGTGTGATGAACAGCCTCGGCCAGCCCTGCCCGCATGATCGCCGACGAGGCGACGGCGCAGTCGAGCCTGGTCAGTGTGACCATGTCCATGATCGTCTTGACGCCCGCCCCCGGCTCCCCGACCATCTCGCCGATGGCGTTGACGAACTCGACCTCCGAGGACGCGTTGGAGCGGTTGCCGAGCTTGTCCTTCAGCCGCTGAAAGCGGAAGCCGTTGCCCGATCCGTCACCCAGGATGCGCGGAACGAGAAAACACGAGAGACCTTCCGGCGCTTGCCCGAGCACAAGAAACGCATCCGACATCGGCGCCGACATGAACCATTTGTGGCCGGTCAGGCGATAAAATCCGCTGCCGGCACGCTCGGCTCGGGTGACGTTGGCGCGCACATCGGTGCCGCCCTGCTTTTCGGTCATGCCCAT
Source organism: Mesorhizobium sp. P2_H9 (assembly GCF_056403215.1). Lineage (NCBI taxonomy): Bacteria > Pseudomonadati > Pseudomonadota > Alphaproteobacteria > Hyphomicrobiales > Phyllobacteriaceae > Mesorhizobium > Mesorhizobium sp. P2_H9. Next base: position 119,936 of record NZ_JBFUFX010000003.1, read on the forward strand.
GCCGAGCGTCAGCCCGGTCTTTTCGACCGGCGGCTTCTGGCTCTGGTCGTATTTGCGCGTCGTCACCCTGGGCGCCCATTCGCGAAACAGTTTTGGGCTGGCCATCAATGCGGCAAGCGAAGCGCTGGTCATTGTGATCGGGCACAGATGCCCGGTCTCGAGCCCGGCGGTCAGGTAGAAGCGGGCGGCGCGCACCTGATGGCGGCGACCGATCTCGGCATCGCCATTTTCCCAGATCGAGGAATGCAGGCCGTTGGCGACCGAGCGGCGCATCAGCGCATGATAGGCTGGATGGAACTCGACCTGGTCGATGCGGCGGCCCTGGCGGTCATGGGTCCTGAGCTTCGGCGTCTCGGCGTTGGCGAGGCGGGCGAGTTCCTGCGCCTCATGCGTCAGCACGAAACGGCCGAGGCCGTCGAGATCCTTGCGTACCGGATCGGAAAAGCGCTCGGCGAGCTGGATCAGCAACGGATCGCCGCGCCAGGCGTTGCCGCCTGCCAGCGGCGGCGGCTGGTTGGTCACGTCGTCGGTCACGCCCAATCCTTCTATCGGCAGAAAGGCCCTTATCGTCAGAAGGCCACGAATCCGAAGCCATCGGCTAGATATAGCCGAAGCCAGGCGGTGCGCGCGACGAAAATACCGGGGAGAAAGGCTTCAATCCAAAGCAGGTGCTTGCAGCCGGTAAATCTCCACCCTATAGCAGCGCCTTGAGATGACCGACGCTTCGTCCCTGCCACTCTATCCCCACCGCCATCTTCTGGGCATCCGCGATCTTTCCCCCGCCGACATCGAGCTGTTGCTCGACCGCGCGGACCGGGCGGTCGCGATCTCTCGGCAGTCCGAGAAAAAAACCTCGACGCTGCGCGGGCGCACGCAGATCAACCTCTTCTATGAAGCCTCGACGCGCACGCAGTCGTCGTTCGAGTTGGCGGGAAAGCGGCTCGGCGCCGATGTCATGAACATGTCGGTGGCGAGCTCTTCGGTGAAGAAGGGCGAGACGCTGATCGACACGGCGATGACGCTGAACGCCATGCGCCCAGACATATTGATCATTCGCCACCAGTCGGCGGGGGCGGCAGCATTGCTGGCGCAAAAGGTCGGCTGTTCGGTGGTCAATGCCGGCGACGGCGCGCATGAACACCCGACACAGGCGCTGCTCGACGCGCTGACCATCCGCCGCGCCAAAGGACCGCTGTCGAAGCTAATCGTGGCGATCTGCGGCGACATCCTGCATTCGCGCGTGGCGCGCTCCAACATCATGCTGCTCAACGCGCTTGGCGCACAAGTGCGTGTCGTCGCGCCTTCGACGCTGCTGCCCACCGGCATCGAAAAAATGGGCGTCATCGTCACCCGCTCGATGGCCGAAGGCCTCAAGGGCGCCGATGTGGTGATGATGCTGCGCCTGCAGCGCGAGCGCATGGAAGGCGCCTTCGTGCCATCGGTGCGCGAGTATTTCCGCTATTTCGGCCTCGATGCCGAAAAACTGAAGGCGGCCAAGGATGGCGCGCTGGTCATGCATCCCGGCCCGATGAACCGGGGCGTCGAGATCGCCTCGGAAATCGCTGACGGTCCGCAGAGCGTCATCCAGGAACAGGTGGAGATGGGCGTTGCCGTGCGCATGGCGGTGATGGAAGCGCTGCTTGATCCGCGCCGCAACCATGAGGGCCGCGGCGCATGAGCATAACGGTCTTCAACCGGGCCAGGATCGTCGACCCGTCGCGCGGCATTGACGAGACCGGCACGGTCATTGTCGACGGGAAAAAGATCGTTGCCGCCGGCAAGGCCGCCCTGAACCAGGGGGCGCCCGAAGGTGCAACCGTTATCAACTGTGCCGGCAAGGCGATCATTCCCGGCCTGATCGATGCTCGCGTCTTCATCGGCGAACCGGGCGGCGAGCACCGCGAAACCATTGCTTCGGCGAGCGTTGCGGCTGCTGCCGGCGGTGTCACCTCGATCGTCATGATGCCGGACACCGACCCGGTGATCGACAATGTCGCGCTGGTCGAATTCGTGCTGCGCACCGCCAGGGACACGGCCATCGTCAACATCTTCCCGGCGGCGGCGATCACCAAGGGGCTCGCCGGCCGCGAGATGACTGAGTTCGGCCTGCTGCGTGAGGCCGGCGCCGTCGCCTTCACCGACGGGCGCCACACCATATCCAGCGCGCTGGTGATGCGCCGGGCGCTGACCTATGCCCGCGATTTCGGCGGCGTGATCGCGCATGAGATCCAGGACGCCGATCTCGGCGCAGCCGGGGTGATGAACGAAGGCCTCTATGCGAGCTGGCTCGGCCTTGCCGGCATTCCGCGCGAGGCCGAATCCATCCCGCTGGAGCGCGACCTGGCGCTGGCGCGGCTGACGCGTGGCGCCTACCACGCGGCCAAGATTTCGACGGCGATGGCGGCGCAAGCGGTGACGCGGGCGAAAGCCGACGGCGCCACTGTCACGTCGGGGGTGGCCATTCACAATCTGTCGCTCAACGAGAACGACGTCGGGGAATACCGCACCTTCTTCCGGCTGACACCGCCGCTGCGCGCCGAAGAGGACCGGCTGGCGATGATCGAAGCGGTCAGGGACGGCACGATCGACATCATCGTCTCCTCGCATGATCCACAGGACGTCGACACCAAGCGCCTGCCCTTCGCCGACGCGGCAGCCGGCGCCATCGGTCTGGAAACGCTGCTGGGGGCGGCGCTGCGGCTCTATCACAATGACGACGTAACGCTGCTCAGGCTGATCGAGACCCTGTCCACTGCGCCGGCAAAACTGTTTGGCCTGCCGGGCGGCACGCTGAAGCCGGGGGCTGCCGCGGATCTGGCGCTTGTCGATCTCGACGAGCCGTGGATCGTCAGCGAAAGCGGCATTCGCTCGCGCTCGAAAAACACCTGTTTCGAAGGCGCGCGCCTGCAAGGCAAGGTCTTGCAAACGCTGGTTGCGGGACGCACAGTGTTTTCGGCATAGGTCGGCTGCGCCGATCCGCAGGACCACGAAATACGGGGGGAAACAATGGGTTACGTCCTGGCGCTGGTGTTCGGCTATCTGCTCGGCTCGATCCCGTTCGGGCTGTTGATCACCCGTGCTGCCGGCCTCGGCGATGTGCGCAAGATCGGCTCCGGCAATATCGGCGCCACCAATGTGCTGAGAACCGGCAGCAGGGGGCTGGCCGCCGCGACGCTGCTGCTCGATGCGCTGAAAGGCACGGCGGCCGTGCTGATCGCAGGTCATTTTGCGCCTGAGCTTGGGCTCTGGGCCGGTCTCGGCGCCTTTTTCGGCCATCTCTTTCCGGTCTGGCTCGGCTTCAAGGGCGGCAAGGGCGTGGCCACCTATCTCGGCGTGCTGATCGGCCTTGCCTGGCAGGTGGCGCTGATCTTCGCCGTCGTCTGGCTGGCGATTGCGTTCCTGTTCCGCTACTCCTCGCTGGCGGCGCTGACGGCGGCGGTCATCGTGCCGATCGCGCTTTACTTCCTGGGCACGCCGCAGACTGCAGGGCTGTTCCTGGTGATGAGCCTGATCGTCATATTCAAGCACCGGGAAAACATCTCAAGGCTTCTCGCCGGCAGCGAGGGCAGGATCGGAGCCAAGGGGTGAGCAAGCCTGCCGCCGGGCCGCGCCTCAGCGACCGGCAGCGGCTGAGCTGGCTGCGCCTGATCCGCACGCAAAATGTCGGCCCCGCCTCGTTTCGCGGCCTGATCAACCGCTTCGGCTCGGCAGAGGCGGCGTTGGAGATGCTGCCCGAACTGATGATTTCCGGCGGCGCCAAAAAGATCGTCCGCATTCCTTCCCTTGCCGAGGCCGAGGCGGAACTGGAGGCGGCAGGCCAGGCCGGCGCCCGCTTCGTCGGGATCGGTGAAGCCGACTATCCGCCGCTCCTAAAAAACATGGACAATCCGCCGCCGCTGCTGGCGGTCAAAGGCGAAGGCGCGGTGTTCCGTCTGCCGGCGATTGCCATTGTCGGCGCCCGCAACGCCTCGCTGGCCGGCATCAAGATGGCGCGGATGCTGGCGGCCGATCTCGGCCGCGACGGCTACAGCATTATCTCCGGCCTCGCACGCGGCATCGACACGGCTGCGCATCAAGGCAGTCTTTCGACCGGCACGGTGGGTGTGCTGGCCGGCGGTCTCGACCTGCCCTACCCGCCTGAGAACATCGGACTGTGCAATGAGATCGCCGAGCGCGGCGGCGCCATCGTTTCGGAAATGCCGTTCGGCTGGCAGCCAAGGGCGCAGGATTTCCCGCGGCGCAACCGCCTCGTTGCCGGCATGGCACTGGGACTGGTGGTGGTCGAGGCGGCACAGCGCTCGGGATCGCTGATCAGCGCCAGGCTGGCCGGCGAGATGGGCCGGCTGGTCTTTGCCGTCCCCGGCTCGCCGCTCGATCCACGCTGCGCCGGTACCAACGGCCTGCTCAAGGACGGCGCGACGCTGGTCACCGAGGCATCTGATGTTTCCGGCGCCATCGCGCCACTGGCCGGTTCGCGGGCGCCAAGGACAGCGCCGCTGGAAGAGCCACCCGACTTCTCGGCAACGCCACCGGCGGGCGAGGACGAGCGGGCCGGTGTGCTCGAAGTGCTCGGGCCAACGCCGGTGGCGGTGGACGAGATCATCAGGCATACCGGCCTGCATGCCGCCCAGGTTTCCATGGTGCTTCTGGAACTCGACCTTGCCGGCCGACTCGAGCGCCACGCCGGCGGGAATGTCTCGCTGGTTTTCCAAGGCTCTTGATATCCGTCAGCCGATCGCCAGGCAGCCTTAGCGGAACAGATACTTCGACACTTCCGGATTGCCACGACGCCACATGACGTTGTCGAGGAAGTAGTGGTGCACATTGATGAATATCAACACGATGAAGAAGAACAGCGATGAGCCGAGGACTTGCCTGTCGTAGGGGACCAGATTGGTCAGCGTCAGCGGGATCAACCAGAAACCGAGATATCCAAGTGCTGCGCCCGCGACGATGAATCCCAGGACCCGAAACCTGTAGAGAGGGCCAAGGAAGGACAGGATTTTCAGCGGCGGATCTGCGACAGCGTCCGGACCATCGCGCTCAAAATTGGTCTGGTAGCGCCAGACCACCGCCAGGTACTGCAGCGAGTGGAGCGCGGGCACCACAAGCAGCCAGAGCGGGTTTATTCTCACGATCAGGATCCACAGATAGAGCGACGCGACATAGGCCACGACGCCGTTGTACGGCAGCTTGCCGCCGTTCTTCCGCCAGCGATTGGCCAGCATCAAAACCGTAACCGCCGTGGACGCTATGGCCGCCAGCAGGGCAATGTTGGAGATCCAGGAAGGGGCAGCGAATGTGTAGTAGTCCAGGTCGTAGTATTTCCCCTGGGTGACAGCCGTGTTCGTCTGGAGCCATGCGAAAATCCATACGGCATAGCTGTTGAAGAGCAGCACCTTCTTGTCCCGGTCGTCGAAGAATTTGCGCTTCAGGACGGCATCCACCATCAACATGCCGTAGCCCTGCTTGACGTAGTGCCAGCCGACAAAAAAGAACATCGCGTTGGCTGCATAACCGAGCAGGCGCGTGTTCGCTGCCGCAGCGCTGTAGGCGAAGAAACCGGCCATGATCAAGGGAACGACGATGCCCGCGAATATGTAGCGGATCTGCAGGCTCCTGTCGTAGCCGTCGCCGCTCACCTTGCGCCCGAAATTGCGGTAGAAAAGTTGGTAGGAGTGGGCGAAGTGAGGGTAGTTCACGAGATAGGCCACAAACACCATCGTTGCGGCCAAGGCACCTTCGTACTCAAGCGGCACGAGAAACAGAACCGGCAGAATGAGAAACGCGCTGCCGCCAAGCATGAGGAAGTCGGCGACCGGACCGAAGAGATATTTGTCGGGTGCTGCCGCCTTAGGAGCTACAGCGTCCGCCGAAAGCTGAAGTGCCATGTTCGAACCCTCCCCTGGGAAGGTGAGTTTAGCCATCGACCAGTCTGGCGACAAGGTTAGGGCTGCCTCTGTGCACCAACGCAGGCCCTCTTCAAGCGCCGGCCAGACAGTTGGTTCGTGGGGCACGGGCAAACAAGCCAAGCGGGCTAGCCCTTCACTAGTGAGGATGGTCCAGCAGCCTGGTAACGGTGACATCACGCCGATATTCGGAATTCGCGCGATCTATGCCCTCGACAGTGATCGCAATGGTTCCGTTTTCGATCCTCGAAATCCAGCCTTTCGCCTTCATATACCAGATATGAAACTCCAGATGTTCACGAGGGCAGCCTGACAATCGTTCGATTTCCACGTCGCCAATGCCCGGATCGTTGACATCCTTTCGACGTTTTACATACAGCAACGAGAGAACTTTAGCCTGAATGACGCTATCTCGTTCAAGGCCTTTACTGTCGGTGGCTTCCTGGGTCAGCTCGCGATGTATATTCAGCTGCTCATTGTAGTGAATGTCGTATTGCGCCCGCTTGACTGGATCTTTGAGCGTATCATGTGCCTGCACGATTTCGCTGAAGCGCGCTTCGTCCCCGGTATTCTGGTTGTCGGGATGATAGCGCATGGCAAAATAGCGAAACACGCGTTCTATCGTTTCTGAGTTAGCGTTTCGACTGACTTCCAAAAGCTCGTAGTAGTCAACGAACATAATCGGCTCCCTCTCGGCGCAATTGTATATGCGAATTCGCCGAAAAAGGAACGCGCAAGGGACATCTTTTGGTCGTGAGGCGCTACGCCCCCTTAGGTGAACGATGGCCTCACAGGTAAGAAAGAGTCCAGATGGCGCTCGGCCATGAGCGCAATGGGATTTGAACCTTCAATCTGCTGATCGGAAAGCCGCTGCGTCCAGGCAAAGCGGCCAAACATCCCCGGCCAATGTGGCGCGCCATCCGCGGGCTTCAAAAAAACTCAAAACCCCGATTTACGACTAACATGTTAGTGTGGTATCACTACGTAGGAACTGATTTTCGGAGACCTCCCGGTGACATCACGCTTTGGCCTTTCGGCCGCTCTCGCTACGCCTTTTGATGCCTCCGGGCAGATCGCCATCACCCCAATGATCGCTCAGGCGAAGAGTTGCCTGGCGCAGGGTTGCGGCAGCGTGACGCTTTTCGGCACCACTGGCGAAGGTGCGTCGGTGGGCGCGATGGAGCGGCGATCGGTGACTGAAGCCATGTTGGCTGCCGGGATCTTGCCGCATCAGCTCGTTGCCGGCGTGCTGGTCGACGCTGCCGAAGACGCCGCCGAACAGGCACGGCAAGCCTTGCAGAGTGGCGCCCGCAACATTCTCCTGGCCCCGCCGAGCTACTTCAAGAATGTCGGCGAGGAAGGCCTTTTCGGCTGGTTTTCCGCCGTCTTTGCCGCGCTCGGCCCCCTCGCCCGTGGCGTGCTGCTCTACAACATCCCTTCGGTTACCATGGTGCAGCTTTCGCTTGGCCTGATCGGCCGGTTGCGCACCGCTTTTCCTGACGTGGTCGTCGGGGTCAAGGATTCAGGCGGGAACTGGAGCTACAGCGAGGCCCTGCTTGCCGCCCTTGGCGATCTGGTGATCCTGATCGGCGACGAGCGGCATCTGGCACGGGCTGTGCGGCTGGGCGCCCAAGGCGCCATCTCGGGCATGGCCAATTTCGTTCCGGCCGAAATCCGCGCCATGGCCGAGGACGGGCGCGACGATCCCCGCGTCGAGAATTTCGTGCTCGAATTGCTCAAATATCCGGTCATACCGGCGGTGAAGGTCATGGTGGCGCGCAAGACCGGCGACGAGCGCTGGTTGGCAGTCCGTCCGCCGCTGGAGCCGATCGCTTTGCAGGAGCAGCAGCAGCTTGCCGCCGCCTATGACAGCCTGTTCGCGACCGAACTGGCCTGACCGGCAAAAGGAAACGCGTTGAAATGGGCAACGGCAGCGAACTGACAAACCTTCGGGAGCAGGCCTATGCCAGCTTCACGAAGCATTTGCTGGCCCGCGACCTGCGGCCAGGCCAGTTCGTATCGCAACGCGAACTGGTTGCCTTCACCGGACTGCCGCTTGGCGCCATTCGCGAGATTGTGCCGCGCCTCGAGGCGGAAGGACTTTTGACGACGATCCCGCAGCGCGGCATGCAGATCGCCCATATCGACATCAGCCTGATCCGCGAGGCTTTTCAGTTCCGCCTGTTCATGGAGCGCGAAGCGGTGGCGCTGTTTACGGTCAGCGCCTCCGACGCCGAGTTTGCACGCTTGCGGCGCGAACATGAGGACATGCTTGCCCAGGCGCTGGCGCAGACCCCGACGCCGGAAGTGGAGGCCAAGGCGCAGACCATCGACTGGGCCATGCACGACACTTTCATCAATGCGCTGGGCAACGAGATCATCGCCAAGGCCTATCTGGTCAATTCTGTGAAGATCCGCCTGATCCACCAGGAACGGTTCCGTATCGACGGGCGCGTCGTGCCGGTCATGCGCGAACACCTGGCGGTGATCGAAGCGATGGAGAGCCGCGATCCGCAGAAGGCGGTCGAGGCAATCAGCCTGCACATCGACAAGGCGCGCCGGCTGGCGCTGCAAATCTGAGGAAGCACAAGCCGCGCCGCGATCGCTGCGGCGCAATCGACAACGACAACAACCGGGAGGAAGAAAATGTCGTCCAATCTGTTCAACCCAACCAGGAGGCAACTCCTCCAGGGAACCGCCGCCCTTGCCGCCGCCGGCTTTGCCGGCATTCGCCCGAGCTTTGCCGCCGGCGTCGACTGGAAGCGCTTTGCCGGCACCACGCTCGACGTCAATCTGGTGAAAAGCCCGCGCAGCGACACGCTGACAAAATATCTCGCCGAGTTCGAGGAACTGACCGGCATCAAGGTCAATGCCGAAGCGACGCCGGAACAGCAGCAGCGCCAGAAGACGGTGATCGAGTTGAGCTCCGGCAAGCCGAGCTTCGACGTCGTGCATCTGAGCTACCACGTGCAGAAGCGGCAGTTCGAAAAGGGCGGCTGGCTGGCCGACATATCAGGCTATCTCGCGGATCCCACGCTGACCGACCCCGGGCTGGTCGAAACCGATTTCGCCGATGCCGGCATGCTGTTTGCCAAGGACGGCCAGGGCGTGCTGCGCTCGCTGCCATTCTCGGTCGACTACTGGATCGTCTACTGGAACAAGGAATTGTTCGAGGCCAAGGGCCTCAAATACCCCGAGACGTTCGAGCAATTGGTGGCCGCCGCCGAAGCGCTGACCGATCCGTCGACCAACACATTCGGTTTCGTCGCTCGCGGCCTCAAGAACGCCAACACGCCGGTGTGGACGTCGCTGATGCTCGGCTACGATATGACGCCGCTCGACGACAAGGGCAAGCTGCGCACGACCTCTCCTGAGGCGGTCGAGGCTGCCAGCCTCTACCAGCGGCTGATGACCAAATCCGCACCTCCAGGCGTCACCGGCTTCAACTGGGCCGAAGCGCAATCCGCCTTCTTGCAGGGCAAGATCGGCATGTGGTTCGACGGCGTCGGCTTTGCCCCGCCGATGGAAAATCCGGAAAAGTCGCGAGTGGTCGGCAAGGTCGGCTATGGCGTCATGCCCAAGGGGCCCAAGGCGCATGCCGCGGGAACGTTTGGCGATGGCCTCGGCGTGACGGCCGCCAGCGAGAAGAAGGAAGCCGCCTATCTGTTCTGTCAGTGGGCGATCTCGCCTGCCATGGGCGCGCGCCTGCTGCAGGCGGGTGCCGGCGTGCCGTTCCGCAAGTCGGTGCTGGAAGACCCCAAGGTGCGCGAAGGCGTCACCATGCCGGCGAGCTGGCTCGATGCCGTGGTCGGCTCGGGCAATGTCAGCCGGCTGTCGCTTCCGGTCATCATCCCGGTCACCGAGTTCCGCGACATCTATGGCGTGGCGCTGACCAATCTGATCGCCGGCGCCGATCCGGCAGAGGAGCTGAAGAAGGCCACCGAGCAGTTCCAGCCGGTGCTCGACCGGAGCGAGCAAGGCTGATGTCCGCCACCACCCCAGAACGCATCGGGGTGACGACGCAAGCCATCGAAGGGAGCCAGGCCGTGAGGCTGGCTCCCAACTACTGGCCTTTCGTCGTCCCGGCGCTCGTCGTCGTCGGCGCCGTGATCGTCTTTCCCTGGGCTTTCACGCTGTGGATGAGCGTCAACCGCTGGACGCTCGGCCAGGCGCGAAGCTTTGCCGGGTTGGAAAATTATCTGCGGCTGGCGGTCGACCAACGCTTCTGGGAATCGCTTTTCCATACGCTGACCTACACCGCCCTCTCGGTTGCGGCGCCGATGTTCCTCGGCACCGTCGCGGCGCTGATCTTCGACGCCAAATTTCCGCTGCGCGGTCTGTTGCGCGGCGTCTTCGTGATGCCGATGATGGCAACCCCGGTCGCCGTGGCGCTGGTCTGGACGATGATGTTCCATCCCCAGCTCGGCGTGCTCAACTACCTTTTGTCGCTGGTCGGTATCCCCGCGCAGGAATGGATTTTCAACGCCAGGACGGTCATCCCCTCACTGGTTGCGGTGGAGACCTGGCAGTGGACGCCGCTGGTGATGCTGATCGTGCTGGGCGGCCTGGCCTCCGTGCCGCGCGAGCCCTTCGAGAGTGCCGAGATTGACGGCGCCAACGCCTGGCAACAGTTCCGCTACCTCACACTGCCGATGATCGCGCCGTTCCTGATGATTGCGATGATCATCCGCACCATCGATGCGCTGAAGAGTTTTGACATCATCTACGCCATGACCCAGGGCGGGCCGGGCACGGCCTCGGAAACCATCAACATCTATCTCTACAACACCGCCTTCTCCTACTATGACATCGGCTATGGCTCGGCCATGGCCGTGGTGTTCTTCATCGTCATCGTCGCCCTGTCCTTCATCCTCCTGATGCTGCGCCAGCGCTCGCAATGGATCGGCGTGGAGGGCAAATAGATGAGTTCACGGCTGCTCAACCAGATCGGGCTGTTTTTCGCCGCCCTGGTCTTCGTCTCGCCGGCGATCCTGTTCTTCCTCTGGATGATCTCGCTGTCGCTGAAATTCGAGATCGACAACGGCGCCTATCCGCCGATCCTGATCCCCGAACATCTCGCCTGGTCGAACTATGTGAAGGTGTTCGAGGAGAACAATTTCCTGCTCTATTTCTGGAATTCGGTTCTAGTGACGGGCACGGCAACGCTGCTGGCGCTGCTCATCGGCGTGCCGGCCGGCTATGGCATCGCGCGGCTCAAGGCGGAACGGTCGGCGGTGGTCATCATGATCGCCCGCATGACGCCGGGGCTTTCCTACCTCATCCCGCTGTTCCTGCTGTTCCAGTGGGTCGGCATCCTCGGCACGCTATGGCCGCAGATCATCATCCATCTGGTGGTGACGGTGCCGATCGTGGTCTGGGTGATGATCGGTTATTTCGAGACCACGCCGATGGAATTGGAAGAAGCGGCCAATATTGACGGCGCCAGCTCCTGGCAGGTGTTCCGGCTGGTGGCTTTGCCCATCGCCAAGCCGGGCATCGTCGTCGCCTTCATCCTGTCCATCATCTTCTCGTGGAACAATTTCGTCTTCGGCATAGTGCTCGCCAGTCGCGAGACGCGCACGCTGCCGGTCGCCGTCTACAACATGCTTTCCTACGAGCAGGTAAGCTGGGGTCCGCTCGCCGCCGCGGCACTTGTGGTGACGCTGCCGGTGCTGGTGCTGACCATGTTCGCACAAAGGCAGATCGTCGCCGGGCTGACCGCCGGCGCCGTCAAGGGCGGCTGAGGCGTGGCCCGACATCACTCATTTCCGGGAGAAATCCAATGGCATCGGTAACAATCAACAACGTGCAGAAGGCCTTCGGGTCGGCCAAGATCATCCACGATGTCAGCGTCGACATCGCCGATGGCGAGTTCGTCATTCTGGTCGGACCGTCGGGCTGCGGAAAGTCGACGCTGCTGCGCATGATCGCCGGACTGGAGACGATCTCGGGCGGCAAGATCGCCATTGGCGATCGCGTCGTCAACAACCTGCGGGCGCGCGACCGCAACATCGCCATGGTGTTCCAGAACTACGCGCTCTATCCGCATATGACGGTGGCCGACAATATGGGCTTTGCCCTGAAGATCAAGAAAGCCGATCCGGCCGACACCGCCGGCCGCGTCGGCAGGGCCGCCAGCATTCTCGGCCTGGACAAGCTGCTCGACCGCTATCCGCGCCAGCTTTCCGGCGGCCAGCGCCAACGCGTCGCCATGGGCCGCGCCATTGTGCGCGACCCGCAGGTTTTTCTGTTCGATGAGCCGCTGTCCAATCTCGACGCCAAGCTGCGCGTGCAGATGCGCGGCGAGATCAAGGCGCTGCACCAGCGGCTGGGCACCACCACGATCTATGTCACGCACGACCAGATCGAGGCCATGACCATGGCCGACAAGATCGTCGTTCTGCATGACGGCCTTGTCGAGCAGATTGGCGCGCCGCTCGATCTATACGACCGTCCGGCCAATCTGTTCGTTGCCGGCTTCATCGGCTCACCGGCGATGAACTTCATTGCCGGCCATGTCGAGGAAGGCGTTTTCCGCAGCACCAGCGGACTGACCTTGCCGCTGCCGGAAGGCATCGACATGGCAAACATTCCCGGCGGCGACCTCATCTACGGCATCCGCCCCGAACATATCCGTGCGACGACAACCCAGGGCATCGCCGGTACGATCGTGCTTCTGGAGGCAACGGGTTCGGAGATCTTTGCCAGGGTCGACTGCGCGGGCGAAGAAATCTCCTGCCTTTTCCGCGAGCGGCTGGCGCTGAAACAAGGCGAGCAGATGCGCGTCGAGATCGATCGCGCCTGTGCTCATCTGTTCGACGTCACGACCGGGCGGCGATTGTAGGGTGGCTGCCAAGGGCCTGGTATTTTTGGTGAGCGCGATGGGATTCGAACCCATGACCTACTGATTAAAAGTCAGTTGCTCTACCGGCTGAGCTACGCGCTCCCGCGGGCTCGAAAAGCTGCCCTCGAAATTGCGCGGAACATAGGGAGAGTGCCGCGACCGGTCAACCGGAAAAAGATGGCTTGCAAGCCGGGCTTTATTGCCGTCGCCTGAGATCTAGCGACCCGCTTCGGCGCAGGGGCTAAACGCCCAGTCCACCAGCAGTCGAAGGATGGCTTCCGTCCGAGATCGGATTGGAGAAACATTACAAATCAGTAACTTACCGTTTGCGCGGAACCATAGCATCGCCGAGCCGTTTCCTCCTCACAAGGGACGTCAACTACCCTTTCAAGGAGAAGATCATGAACAAGACCCTGTCGGGCTTGCTGGCGGCCACATTGTCAGTTTCGTTCGCGGCGACGGCTGTCATGCCTGCCGGCGCCGCCCAGATGTTCACGCCGCAGGCGCCTTCGGCGTCGTCCGATGTGCAGGCGGTCGATTACAAGCCGTGGATGAAGCATCGCAACTTCAACGGCAATCGAAATTTCTCTCGCAACAACAGTGACGTTTATTGGAACGGCCATCGCGGCTCGCGTGAATATCATCGCGGCTATCGTCGCCACGGCGATTTCTGGTTCCCGGCTGGTGCCTTCATCGCAGGTGCGCTGATCACCGGCGCGATCATCAACAACAACCAGAACCGCGTCCATCGAGGCGATGCGCATGTGGAGTGGTGCTATGACCACTACCGCTCCTACCGCGCATCGGACAACACCTTCCAGCCGAACTACGGTCCTCGGCAGGAGTGCAATTCGCCTTATTGAGTCTGGGCGGAGTTGAGCAGACGTTGATGAAGCCCGCGCCGGCGACGGCGCGGGCTTCATTGAGGCCGCGCGGCGCATGTCTCGACTGGTTGGAAACAATATCTCGGTTAGCTTGCCCAACTGATGCTCTTGAAAATCAGATATAGCGCTCCGCCTTCCCCTCGCGGGGAACGGTAGGCTCCAAGGGCGTTGCAGATTCGAACCATTGCCCCGGTCAAATCCCAGCCGAGCGCTTCCAGGTCATTGTCCATATCCGTCACATAAGCCTGAGCCAGTTCGTCAATGCCGTTCTCCTCGCCGTAGGATCGAACCAGCTTTGCGTCGCTAAGGAACTCGCCAGGCAAGTTTGAGTTTGCCCAGGCCCATAGCCAGTTGCTGGCCTTGGCGCTGGTTGAGCCTGCAATCTGGATCTCGGCGACGACCTTGACTACGCCTTCCTCTGAGAACAGGAGTTTTCCAGCCGTCAGGTCGTAGTCATAGCGGGGCCAACTGCCGAGGCGGAAATCCTTCTCAAGGCGCGAATTCTTGGTAGCCAGCTGTTCGACAGCCTCGTCCAGCCAATCAGGATACCAATCTGGCTTCATTCCCCTCACCCTAGCAATCACCTGATGGGTATTTGATAGCTATCTATTGCGTGCTCAGCGTTCTGCGCACCGCATCGCGCCAACCCGCCAGCTTGGTCGACCGGACAGCAGCATCCATGTCCGGCTTGAACCGCCGCTCGAGCGCCCAGTTCCTGGCGAAGTCCTTTGTCTTCGGCCATACACCGGCCTTCGAGCCAGCGAGCCACGCGGCGCCGAGCGCGGTCGTCTCCAAAATGGTCGGGCGGTCGACCGGCGCATCGAGGATGTCGGCCAGACGCTGCATGGTCCAGTCGGAAGCCACCATGCCGCCATCGACCCTCAGAACCGTCTTGGCCGAGGCGCCCTTCCAGTCCTTGCGCATGGCGTCGAGCAGGTCGCGGGTCTGATAGGCGACCGATTCAAGTGCGGCGCGGGCAAATTCGGCCGGGCCTGAATTGCGGGTCAGGCCAAAGATGGCGCCACGCGCGTCGGCGTCCCAGTGCGGTGCACCGAGCCCGACGAAGGCCGGCACCAGATAGACGTTTTGCGTCGGGTCGGCGGTCGCCGCCAGCACGCCGCTCTGCTCGGCCTTGCCGATGACCTTGATGCCGTCGCGCAGCCATTGCACCGCGGCGCCGGCGATGAAGATTGAGCCTTCCAGCGCATAGGTGGTCTTGCCGTTCAGCCGGTAGGCGATGGTGGTCAGCAGCCGGTTCTTCGAACGCACCAGATCGCTGCCGGTGTTGAGCAGGGCGAAGCAGCCGGTACCATAGGTCGATTTCATCATGCCCGGCTCAAAGCAGGCCTGGCCGATGGTCGCGGCATGCTGGTCGCCGGCGACGCCCAGAATCCTGATCTCGGCGCCGAACAGGCCTTTCTCCGTCACGCCATAGTCGTCGGCGCAGTCCTTCACCTCAGGCAGCATCTTTGCCGGGATGTTGAGGATAGCCAAAAGCTCGTCGTCCCAGACATTCCTTTCGATGTTGTAGACCAGCGTGCGCGAGGCGTTGGTGGCGTCGGTGGCGTGAACCTTACCGCCGGTCAGCCGCCAGATCAGAAAACTGTCGATGGTGCCGGCCAAAAGCTCGCCCTTCTCGGCGCGTCTTCTCGCACCCTTCACCTTGTCGAGCACCCAGGCGATCTTGGTGCCGGAGAAATAGGGATCGAGCAGCAGCCCGGTCTTTTTGGTGAATGTCTTTTCCAGCCCTTGCTTCTTCAGCTTCTGGCACAGCAGCGCGGTGCGCCGGTCTTGCCAGACGATGGCGTTGTGGATTGGCTTGCCGGTCGCCTTGTCCCAGATGACGACGGTTTCGCGCTGATTGGTGATGCCGATCGCCGCGACGTCCGAGGCTTCACAGCCGGCATTCTTCAGGGCGGCCTTGACCGTCGTCACGACGCTCGACCAGATCTCTTCCGGGTCATGCTCGACCCAGCCGGAGGCCGGATAGTGCTGGGTGAATTCCTTCTGCCCGCTGCCGACGACCTTCATCTTGTCGTCGAACAGGATCGCTCGGCTCGATGTCGTGCCCTGGTCGATGGCTAGGATGTATCCGGTCATTCTGCCTCCCACTTAAAGCGCGTCGCGTTGAAGCGGCAACGCGAGGCTCTTTAAGTCTTTGTTTTTGTGCATGTCGTTGTCCCAAAACCGCTGCGCACTTTTGGGCGACATGCATTCGTCTTTTACACAAACAGGGGAGACGGCAAGATGCCGCCTCCCCCCGATTGTTGCGATGCGGGCGCGAACGCCCGCATCAAATGGTCTTACTTCTGCCAGCTCTTCACCAGTTCGTCGTAGTTGATGGTGATCGGCTTTTCCTTCTCGTTCTCGATCTTGAGCTGAGGAGCGAGATTGCCCTTGGCGACCGCGTCGGCGTTCCAGAAAGCAAGATCATGCTCTTCGGCCATCTTCGGGCCGATATCGCCCTGGACGCCCGACTTCTCGATACGGCTCATGACCTTTTCCTGTTCGCCGCAGAGCGAGTCCATCGCCTCCTGCGCCGTCTTGGCGCCCGACGACGCATCGCCGATCGCCTGCCACCAAAGCTGTGCCAGCTTCGGATAGTCAGGCACGTTGGTGCCGGTCGGCGACCACTGGATACGGGCCGGCGAACGGTAGAACTCGATCAGGCCGCCGAGCTTCGGTGCACGCTCGGTGAAGCTCTTGTCGTCGATCGTGCTCTGCCGGATGAAGGTCAAGCCGACATGGCTCTTCTTCACGTCGACGGTCTTCGAGGTCACGAACTGCGCGTAGAGCCATGCGGCCTTGGCGCGGTCGGTCGGCGTCGACTTCATCAGCGTCCAGGAACCCACGTCCTGATAGCCGAGCTTCATGCCGTCCTTCCAGTAGACGCCATGCGGCGACGGGGCCATGCGCCACTTGGGCGTGCCGTCGTCGTTCAGCACTGCCTTGGCGCCGGCATCGACCATCGAAGCGGTGAAGGCGGTGTACCAGAAGATCTGCTGGGCAACCGCGCCCTGAGCCGGAACCGGTCCCGATTCAGAGAAGGTCATGCCCTGCGCTTCGGCCGGTGCGTAGGCCTTCAGCCAGTCGAGATATTTCTGGATCGAGTAGACGGCGGCCGGGCCGTTGGTGTCGCCACCGCGCGCGGTGCAGGAGCCGACGGGCCGCGAATTCTCGTCGACCTTGATGCCCCATTCGTCGACAGGCAGACCGTTCGGCAGGCCCTTGTCGCCATTGCCGGCCATGGACAGCCAGGCGTCGGTGAACCGCCAGCCGAGCGACGGATCCTTCTTGCCGTAGTCCATGTGGCCATAGACCTTCTTGCCGTCGATTTCGCGACCGGTGAAGAATTCGGCGATGTCCTCATAGGCCGACCAGTTGACCGGCACGCCGAGGTCGTAGCCGTACTTGGCCTTGAAGTCCGCCTTATTCTTCTCGTCGTTGAACCAGTCGTACCGGAACCAGTAGAGGTTGGCGAACTGCTGGTCGGGAAGCTGATAGAGCTTCTTGTCGGGCGCCGTGGTGAACGAGGTGCCGATGAAGTCCTTCAGGTCGAGGTTCGGGTTGGTGACATCCTTGCCCTCGCCGGCCATCCAGTCGGTCAGGTTGCGCACCTGCTGGTAGCGCCAGTGGGTGCCGATCAGGTCGGAATCGTTGACCCAGCCGTCATAGAGGTTCTGTCCGGTCTGCATCTGGGTCTGGATCTTCTCGACGACGTCGCCTTCCTGGATGACGTCATGCGTGACCTTGATGCCGGTGATGGCGGTAAAGGCCGGCGCCAGCACCTGCGATTCATACTGGTGGGTGGCGATGGTTTCGGACACGACCTTGATATCCATGCCGGCGAAGGGTTTCGCGGCATCGATGAACCATTGCATTTCGGCTTCCTGGCCGGCGCGGTCGAGCGTCGACAGCGGGCCGATCTCCTTGTCCAGGAAGGCTTTGGCCTCGTCCATTCCGGCGTAGGCATTGCCTACCCCGAGCAACAGGACAAGGGCAGTCGTTGATGTTAAAAATTGCCGTCGCATTTCGTTTCCTCCACTTTACAGGTTTCAAGTGCGATCTGGAGCGGCCGCCGGCACGCGGTCGCTCCAACAGTTTCCCCCTCTATACGTAGCGGAACACGCCAATTGCGTAGACCACGGAGAGAGCGAGAGCCCACCACAGGTTGGATCCGACAAGACCCAACCAAGCGAGATGGATAAAGGCGCTGCCAAGCAGCGAAAGGAAAAGGCGGTCGCCGCGCGTCGTTTCAAAGCGCAGCACGCCAACGCGTGGATTGCCGCCCGGCGAGGCATATTCCCAGACCGCCATGCCGCACAGCAGCAGAAAGATGGTGCCGAAAAAGGCCGCCGTCGGCCACGTCCATGCCATCCAGGAGAGGTCGAAGTTCATGGTCACACCCTCCCCAGGGCAAAGCCCTTGGCGATATAGTTGCGGACAAACCAGATGACGAGCGCGCCGGGGATCAGCGTCAGCACACCGGCGGCGGCGAGCAGGCCCCAATCCATGCCGGCGGCCGAAACCGTGCGGGTCATGGTGGCGGCGATCGGCTTGGCGTCGGTGGTGGTCAGCGTGCGGGCGATCAAAAGTTCGACCCATGAGAACATGAAGCAGAAGAAGCAGGCGACGCCGATGCCGCTGGCGATCAGCGGCATGAAGATCCTGACGAAGAAGCGCGGGAACGAATAGCCGTCGATATAGGCGGTCTCGTCGATTTCCTTCGGCACGCCCGACATGAAGCCTTCGAGGATCCACACCGCCAGCGGCACGTTGAACAGGCAATGCGCCAGTGCCACCGCAATGTGCGTGTCGATCAGGCCGAAGGCCGAGTAGAGCTGGAAGAACGGCAGCGCAAACACCGCCGGCGGCGCCATGCGGTTGGTCAAGAGCCAGAAGAACAAATGCTTGTCGCCGAGGAAGCGATAGCGTGAGAACGCGTAGGCCGCCGGCAGTGCTGCGGCCACCGAAATCACCATGTTCATCACCACATAGGTGATCGAGTTGATGTAGCCCGAATACCAGGACGCATCGGTGAAGATGGTGACGTAGTTGGCGATCGTCGGTGCGTGCGGATAGAGCGTCAGCGAGGAAACGATCTCGCCATTGGTCTTGAAGCTCATGTTGATGAGCCAGTAGATCGGCAGCAAGAGCACGATGATGTAGACCGTCGGCACGATCCACCACCAGCGCGATTCCTCGCCGCGCCGGCGCATCAGCCGCGCGATCTGGTCCTGCGACATGGCGCTGGCCAGTGCTTCCGAAGCCGTCGTTTCGCTCACTCTGTCCTGCCTCGTGGTTCTTTCATTGGCGCCGCTCATCTCAGCGCTCCGCGTCGTAGTTGGTCATCACTGTGTAAAACACCCATGACAGCAGAAGGACGATGAGGAAGTAGACCAGCGACATGGCGGCCGCCGGGCCGAGGTCGAACTGGCCGAGCGCCGTCTTGACGAGGTCGATCGACAGGAAGGTCGTCGAATTGCCGGGACCGCCGCCGGTGACGACGAAGGGCTCGGTGTAGATCATGAAACTGTCCATGAAGCGCAGCAGCACGGCGATCAAAAGCACGCGGTTCATCTTCGGCAGCTGAATGTAGCGGAACACCGCCCAGCGCGAGGCGCCGTCGATCTTGGCGGCCTGGTAGAAGGCATCCGGAATGGAAACCAGGCCGGCGTAGCAGAGCAGCACGACAAGGCTGGTCCAGTGCCAGACATCCATGACGATGACGGTGACCCAGGCGTCGAACGGATCCTGCACGTAGTTGTAGTCGATGCCGAGCGCATTGACGTAGTAGCCGAGCAGGCCTATGTCGTTGCGCCCGAACACCTGCCAGATGGTGCCGACGACATTCCACGGGATCAGCAGCGGCAGCGCCATCAGCACCAGGCAGACCGGCACGCCCCAGCCCTTTTTCGGCATGTTGAGCGCGATGAAGATGCCGAGCGGCACTTCGATGGCCAGGATGATGAAGGAGAAGATCAGGTTGCGGACCATCGCTTCCCAGAAGCGGCTGGACGAGAGCAGTTCCTCGAACCACTCGGTGCCGGCCCAGAAGAAGACGTTGTTGCCGAACGTGTCCTGCACCGAATAGTTGACGACCGTCATCAGCGGGATGACCGCCGAGAATGCCACCAGCACCAGCACCGGCAGCACAAGGAACCAAGCCTTGTTGTTCCAGGTCTTGTCCATCTATGCCCCCATCTCGACGCGCCAGGAATCGGCATAGATGTTGATGCCGGCCGGGTCGAAGCGCACTTTTGGATCGGCAGGCACGGTCTCGTCCTCGCCGATCACCGCCGCGATCTCGCGGCCTTCCAGATTGGCGCGGACCACCTTGTGGCGGCCGAGATCCTCGACCTTGCTGATCGAGACAGCCATGCCCTGGCTACCCAGCCGCACATATTCGGGGCGGATGCCGAGCTCGATGGCGCCGCTGCCGGTGCTCCCAGTAGAAGTCTTGGGCGCGCCCGGCAGGTCGATGCGCTGCGAGCCGAGTTTCGCCGTCTTGCCGTCGATGGCCACCGGCATGACGTTCATGCCCGGCGAGCCGATGAAATAGCCGACGAAGGTGTGGCGCGGGCGCTCGAACAATTCGGCTGGCGTACCGATCTGCACGATCTCGCCGTCATACATGACGACGACCCGGTCGGCGAAGGTCAGCGCCTCGGTCTGGTCGTGCGTGACATAGACCATGGTGTAACCGAAGCGGCGGTGCAGCTGCTTCAGCTGCGAGCGCAGCACCCACTTCATATGCGGATCGATGACGGTCAGCGGCTCATCGAACAGGATTGCGTTGACGTCCGCGCGCACCAGCCCGCGGCCGAGCGAAATCTTCTGCTTCTGGTCGGCGGTCAGACCGCGCGCCTTCTTCTTCGCCCATGAGGCGAGATCGATCATCTCCAGCGTCTCGCGCACCTTGCGGTCGACGTCGGCTTCCGGCACGCCGCGGTTGCGCAGCGGGAAGGCCAGATTGTCGTAGACGGTCATGGTGTCGTAGATGACCGGAAACTGGAACACCTGCGCGATGTTGCGTTCCTGCGTCGACAGGTTGGTCACATCCTTGCCGTTGAACAGCAACTGGCCGTGCGAGGGATGCAGCAATCCCGAGATGATGTTGAGAAGCGTGGTCTTGCCGCAGCCCGAGGGGCCGAGCAGCGCATAGGCGCCACCGTCCTCGAAAGTGTGATGCACTTCCTTGAGCGCAAAATCGGCATCCTTCTGCGGGTTCGGCAGGTAGGAATGACGGATGTGGTTGACGTCGATGCGCGCCATCGTTTCCTCCTAAGCCGCCAGCTTCGACGCGGTCACGGCGCGGCCGTGCTCGTCGAAAACCATGATGTGGCGCGGATCGATGAACACCTCGACCACCTCGTCGGGCTCGAAATGCCTGATGCCATGGGTCAGCATGACCCAGCGCGCATCGGCAAAGTCGAGATGGATGAAGCTTTCCGAACCGGTGATCTCGGTGATCGTGACCTTCGCCCGCACCGGCACGGCAGCCGCATTGGGCCGCTCGAGCGACAAATGATGCGGCTGAAAGCCGATCGTGTAGATGGCATCGGCAATGCCGGCGAGTTCGGCGGGCACCGGCAGGTTGACGCCACCCTCGAGCAGGAAATCGCGGCCCTTCTTGGCCAGCACGATGGTGTTGAGCGGCGGATCGGAAAAGGTCCTCGCCGTCACCAGATCGGCGGGCTTGCGGAACACTTCGATGGTCGGGCCGAACTGGGTGATCTTGCCCTGCGAAAGCGTCGCCGTGTTGCCGCCGAGCAGCAAGGCTTCATGTGGCTCGGTCGTGGCATAGACGAAGATGGTGCCGGCGGCGGCAAAAATCTTCGGCAGTTCGGCGCGCAGTTCCTCGCGCAGCTTGTAATCGAGATTGGCGAGCGGCTCGTCGAGCAGCACCAGGCTGGCGTTCTTGACGATGGCGCGGGCGAGCGCGGTGCGCTGCTGCTGGCCACCGGACAGGCTGAGCGGCGTGCGGTCGAGATAGGGCGTCAGCTTGAGCAGGTTTGCGGCATTGCGGACTTCCTTGTCGATCTTTGCCTGATCGGTGCCGGCCACGCGCAGCGGCGAGGCGATGTTCTCGTAGACCGTCATCGCCGGATAATTGATGAACTGCTGGTAGACCATGGCGATCTTGCGCTTCTGCACCGGCACGCCAGTGACATCCTGGCCATCGAACCAGATCGAGCCGGAGGTCGGCACGTCGAGGCCGGCCATCAGCCGCATCAGGCTGGTCTTGCCGGAAAGCGTCGGTCCCAGAAGAACGTTGAGCGAGCCGTGCTGAAGCGTCAGCGACACATCGCGGATATGCTCCGACGCGCCGACCGTCTTCGTCACGTTTCTCAGTTCCAGCATGATGCCTCCTCCCAGGCTTTCATCAGTCGGCCATCCCTATTCGGCAGCGGCGACATGGCGTCGGCTTATTCCACGCATGAATTCGTCAAGTGCTGCAGCCTGCTCACGGCCGAGATGCAGGCCGCGCTTGGTGCGGCGCCACAATACATCTTCGGCGATGACCGCCCATTCGTTTTGAACGAGGTAGCGCACCTCGGCTTCGTAAAGATCCGCGCCAAAGTTGCGGCCAAGATCGGCATTCGACTTGGCGAGGCCCAGCAGCATCCTGGCGCGGGTGCCGTAGAGCCGGGTCAGCCGGCGCGCGAGCCGCGCGTCAAGGAACGGATAGGCTGACTTCAGTTTGGCCACTTCGGCGTCGAAACCGGTGGCCGGAAAATCGCCGCCCGGCAGCGGCGCGTTGGCCGTCCACGGCTTGCCGCGCTTGCCGAGAAACCCTTCGATCTTTTCCAGCATCGATTCCGACAGCCGGCGATAGGTGGTGATCTTGCCGCCAAAGGCGTTGACGATGGGGGCGGCGCCCTCGCCGCCATCGGCCTTCAGCACATAGTCGCGGGTCGCTTCCTGCGCTTTCGAGGCGCCGTCATCATAGAGCGGGCGCACGGCTGAGTAGGTCCAGACGATGTCCGAACGCTTGACGGCTTGCGCGAAATATTCGCTCGCCGCAGCGCACAGATAATCGATTTCGGTGTCGCTGATTTTCACGTCATGCGGGTCGCCGGGATAGTCCCGGTCGGTGGTGCCGATCAGGGTGAACTCTTCCTCGTAAGGAATGGCGAAGATGATGCGCCCATCCTTGTTCTGGAAGAAATAGGCGCGCGGGTCGTCGAACTTCTTGGCGATGACGATGTGGCTGCCCTGGACGAGGCGAACATTGTGCACGTCGTTCAAACCGACGGTGGCGGACAGGACATGGTCGACCCACGGACCGGCGGCGTTGACCAGCAACCGGGCCTTGACCTCTTCGGCCTCGCCGGTCTGGACGTTCTCAAGCTTGATCGTCCACAGGTCACCCTCGCGGCGCGCGCCAACGACTTTCGTTCGGGTTCGGATTGTTGCGCCACGATCGGCGGCATCGCGGGCGTTCAACGCCACCAGCCGCGCGTCGTTGACCCAGCCATCCGAATATTCGAAAGCCTTTGTGAACAAGGGCTTCAACGGCTTGCCGGCCGGATCCTTGGCCATGTCCAGCGTCCTGGTCGCAGGCAGCAATTTGCGACCGCCAATGTGGTCGTAGAGGAAAAGACCGAGCCGGATCAGCCAGGCCGGACGCAGGCCCTTGGCGTAGGGCAGCACGAAACGCATCGGCCAGATGATGTGCGGCGCGTTCCGCCACAGAACCTCGCGCTCCATCAGCGCTTCGCGCACCAGGCGGAACTCGTAGAATTCGAGATAGCGCAGGCCGCCATGGATCAGCTTGGTCGAACCGGAAGAGGTTCCGCTGGCCAGATCGTTCATCTCGGCAAGGAAGACCGAAAAGCCGCGTCCGACGGCGTCGCGGGCAATGCCGCAGCCGTTGATACCGCCACCGATGACGAAAATGTCATGGATCGGGGATGCGTCCACAAAATCCTCCCGCGATTTCGCATTGCAGCATTTTTAGGTTTTTACGAAACCGTATCGGGATTATTTCGAAATAAGAACGAATGTCAAACGAAAAGTCACAGGCCCGTGATCGGAGTTCTCGGGGCCTCTAGCCAAGCGACGTCTCGATCAGCTGAACCTCCGCCTCCTCGCAGATTTTGCGCACCGACGGGATGTCGCAACGGTCGGTGATGAAGGTGTTGACCTGTGACAAATGGCCGATGCGAACCGGCGCCGTGCGTTCGAACTTGGTCTGGTCGGAAACCAGGATGACATGCCTGGCATTGGCGATGATGGCTTGCGCCACCTTGACCTCGCGAAAATCGAAATCGAGCAGCGCACCGTCATGATCGATCGCCGAGGCTCCGATCACTGCGTAATCGACCTTGAACTGTCGGATGAAATCGACCGCCGCCTCGCCGACCACACCGCCGTCGGAGCCACGGACGACACCGCCGGCGATCACCACTTCGATCGAAGGATATATGCGCATCCTATTGGCGACATTGATGTTATTGGTGATGACCATCAGGCCGCTGTGATCAAGCAGCGCCTTGCTGACTGACTCCGTCGTGGTGCCGATGTTGATGAACAGAGAGGCGTTGTCGGGGATCAGCCTGGCCGCCGCGCGGCCGATCGCCTCCTTCTCCTCGGCGGCGATCTTGCGTCTTGCCTCATACTCCATGTTCTCGATGCCGGACGGGAACAGCGCCCCGCCATGGATGCGCGAAAGCAGCCGCTGGTCGCACAGATCGTTGAGATCCTTGCGGATGGTCTGCGGCGTCACATTGAAATGCGTGGCCAGATCGTCGACCAGCACGCGGCCATGGTCCTTGGCCATCTGGATGATTTCGGCATGCCGTGGCGACAGATACATTGAGGAGCCTCCCGTTTTCGTTTTTCTTGTCTATAGCTTAAAACGAAAGCGATGAAAAGGCATAAGCCGGCTAATGAAAACCACATGATTGCAAAGGCAAACCCCGACGCAACTCAAAAAGGGTAGGATCAGGCCAGACCCCGCGCAATTTCGGTGACGACTTCGAAAGCCGCATCGACATCCGCCGCGGTCGTCTCGAATTGTCCGACCTGAAAGCGGATCGCCACCCGCCCGTCCACGCTGGTCTGCGTCAGGTAGATGCGGCCATCGTCATTGATGGCGTTGACCAGCCGAAGGTTGTGTTCGTCGGCATCGACACCCGTGGCGGCCCTGTGACGGAACGAAAACAGCGACAGCATCGGCTCGGATACGATCTCGAAATCCGCCTCCTTTGCCAGCCGCGCGGCAAGCCCTTCGCTCCAGGCGACATGGTTGCGGATCATCAGGCGCAAGCCTCCCAGCCCATGGGCGCGCAGCAGGAACCACAGCTTCAGGGCGCGGAAGCGCCGGCCGAGTGGCACCGTCCATTCGGAATAGTTGATGATGCCGTCATGGCCGTGGGTCTTCAAATAGTCCGGCTTGATGGCCAGCGTCCTGACGTGGCTCTCGGGATCGCGCAGGAACTGGATCGAGCAGTCGAACTGCGCCCCCAGCCATTTGTGCGGGTTGAAGACGACGGAATCGGCGTTTTCGACGCCGGTCCAGAAATGCCGGTATTCCGGGCAGATCATCGCCGACCCGGCCCAGGCGGCATCGACATGCAGATAGAGTCCATGCCGCTTCGCCACGTCGGCGACGGTAGCGATATCATCTGTGCCGCCGGTGCTGGTGCCGCCGACACAGGCGATGATACCGGCCGGCAGCATGCCGGCCTCCCGGTCGGCGACGATTGCCGCCTCGAGCGCTGCGGTATCCATGGCGCAGAAGCGGCCGGCAACCGGAATGCGGACGAGGTTCTCCTCGCCGATGCCGGACACCCAGATCGCCCGGTCGATCGAGGTATGAACCTGATCGGAGGAATAGATGCGCAGCCTCGCCTGCCCGCTCAGACCCTTCTTGTTGCCCTGCCAGTCGAGAGCGCGCTCGCGCATGGTCAGCACGGCGGCTAGCGTCGCCGACGACGCCGAATCCTGGATGACACCGGAGAATCCGTCGGGCAGGCCGAGCGCCTGGCGCATCCAGTCGACGGTGCGCGTTTCGAGTTCGGTCGCCGCAGGCGAGGTCTGCCACAGCATGCATTGCGCGGCCATCGCCGAGACCAGATATTCGGCCACCACCGAGATGGGTGCGGCATTGGCCGGGAAATAGGCGAAGAAGCGCGGATGCTGCCAGTGCGTCATTCCTGGCACAATTTTCTCCTCGAAATCGGCGAAGATCCGGTCCATCGGCTCGGCCGCCTCAGGTGGCGAAACCTCTATGCTTCTGAAGATGTCTCCCGGGTTGACGAATGGCCGCACCGGCCGTTCGCGCAGCGTGTTGCGGTAGTCTGCGCCCCAATCGGCGGCGCGCCGCGACCATTGCCGGAAATCATCATTGTTCATGGCATCCTCCCGGAATCCGACCGGACACAGCCGACCGAGGCGCAAGCGCCATCATTCATTTGCTTAGCATGAAATATGTTCGGGCCATCGGCTGTCGAACCGGGAAGCGGCCTATCCCGGAAAATCGGGCAGGCTGGCAAAGGCCGCTTTCAGTGCGTTCGACCAGCCATCCGAGATGGTGCGGTAATACTGATCGTCCTGGCCGATCCGCTTCTTCAGGCTGACCTTGAAGGCGTCCTTTTCGTAGAACAAAAGATCGAGCGGCAGGCCGACCGACAGGTTCGACTTCAGCGTCGAGTCGAACGACACCAGCAGCAGCTTAACCGTTTCGGCCAGGCTCATCGTCTTTTCATAGGCGCGGATGATGATCGGCTTGCCGTATTTGGTCTCGCCGATCTGGAAGAACGGCGTGTCGTCGGTCGATTCGATGAAATTGCCTTCGGGGTAGATCATGAACAGGCGCGGCGCGCTGCCCTTGATCTGGCCGCCAAGAATGAACGAGGCATTGAAGTAGGAATCCGCCTTCTCGCCCGCCGGCGACGAACTGGCGATGACTTCCTTGACGGTATCGCCGACCAACCGCACCGTCTGGTACATTGAGGGCGTTTCCAACAGCGTGGCATGGCGATCCGCCACTGCCTTGGTGCGCTCGTCAAGCAGGCTGACCACGGCTTGCGTCGTCGCCAGGTTGCCGGCCGACATCAGCACGATGACGCGCTCGCCCGGTTCCTCCCAGATATGCATCTTCTTGAAGGTGGAGATCGAATCCATGCCGGCATTGGTGCGCGTGTCCGACATGAACACGAGCCCGCGATCGATCTTCAGGCCGACACAATAGGTCATGGAATCTCTTTTGGCAGCAATCTTGCCGGAAACTACTGCTCTACCGTGACCGTGACCGCAAGCTGTTCTTCCGCCTGTCCCAGTCGAATTCCCGATACGGGCGTGGCATCTCGGTAATCGCGGCCCGTTGCCACCTTTACATAGCGTTCGTCAGGCGAGATGCCATTGGCGACATCGAAGGCGACCCAGCCGAGGCCGGAAACATGCGCCTCGCTCCAGGCATGGCTGGCCGCCTGCTGGACCGTCGCATCCATCATCAGATAGCCGCTGACATAGCGGGCCGGGAAACCCATGGCGCGCGCGGCGGCGGCGAAGATATGGCTGTGGTCCTGGCAGACGCCGGTCTTCAGCGCAAGGGCCTCCTCGGCCGGCGTCGCCGCATTGGTGGTGCCCGGCGTATAGGCGACGCGCTCGGAGATGATGGCCATCAGCCGGTGCAGTCTTTCGATATCGGTGCCCTTGCCGACCGATGCGGCAAGCTCGCGAATGCCGCTGCCGATCACCGTCAACGGTGTTTCATGACCATAGAGCCAGAGCGGCGTAAAACCCTGATGCGGCCCGGAGACGCCTGCCGTGTCGCGCGTCACCACCTCGCCCGATGCTTCGACGGTGATGAAGTCGCGCTCGCCTTCGACGCTCAACAGCCTTGTGTCATTGCCGAAATGATCGACGAAGCGCACCTCTTCGCGCGCACCTTCGGTCTTCAATGCCCAGGACAAAACCGTCTGCGTCGAGCCGCTGACCGGCAACAGCCGCAGCCGCTGCAGCAGATATTGCACCGGCGCATCGTAGCGGTATTCGGTCCGGTGGGTGATCTTCAGCCGCATAGCTTATCTTCCGTTTTGAGCATGACCTTGTCCGAAAACCGGTTCCCACTTTTAGGGGTCATGCTCAATTAAACCGGTAATCCTGTGCGATCTCGTCGCCGAGCCTGGTGTTTTCTTGAATGAACCTGGCCAGGAATTCGTGCAGCCCGGTGTCGAATATGTCCTTGATCGACCCTGCCCTCAGCATGGCCTGGGTCTTCTCCGCCGTCGCGTGGCAGGCATGGCGCTCGCCATAGTCGTCGCCGAGGAATTTTAGGTGCTCGGCCAGAAAACGATAGCAGAACATCAGCGAGCGCGGCATGCGCACATTGAGGATCAGATAGTCGGCGATGTTGGTCGGCTTGTAGTCCGCCTCGTAGACCCAGCGGTAGGACCGGTGCGCCGACACCGAACGCAGGATCGATTCCCACTGATAATTGTCGAGCGTCGAACCGACCCAGGAAATTGACGGCAACAGCACGTAGTATTTGACGTCGAGGATGCGCGCCGTGTTGTCGGCGCGCTCGACATAGGTGCCGAGCTGCGAGAAATCGAAGATCTCGTTGCGAAGCATGGTGCCGTAGAACGAGCCGCGGATCAGCGCCGTCTCGCGCTTGATGGCGTCGAGTACGGTGGGCAGGTCGCGTTCGTCGATCGGCTTGGCCAGCATCCGCTTCAGCGACATCCAGGCCTCGTTGATGCTTTCCCAGGTCTCGCGGGTCAGCGCTGTGCGCACCATGCGGGCATTGTTGCGGGCCGTCTCGATCGCCGCCATCGTGCTCGACGGGTTCGAGGTGTCGCGCAAAAGGAAATCGGCGACGTTGGCGGCGGTGTAATCCTGGTATTTTTGGGTGAAGGCGACGTCCGAGCCGGCACTGAGCAAAACCGAATTCCACTCTTCCGAGGCGCTTTGCGTGCGGGTCAACGCCATGCGCAAGCCGGCATCGACAAGCCGAGCCATGTTTTCTGCCCGCTCGATGTAGCGGTTCATCCAGTAAAGCCCGTTGGCGGTACGGCCTAAAAGCATCAAAAATCCTTCAGGTGAAAATCAGTCATCGAGCACCCACGTATCCTTCGTCCCGCCGCCCTGCGAGGAATTCACCACGAGCGAACCTTCCTTGAGGGCGACACGGGTCAGCCCGCCGGGCACGATCTGGATGCGGTCGGAAACCAGCACATAGGGCCTGAGATCGACGTGGCGCGGCGCCAGGCCCTTGTCGGTCAGGATCGGACAGGTAGACAGCGCCAGCGTCGGCTGGGCGATGTAGTTGGACGGTTTTGCCGCGAGTTTCTTGGCAAAATCCTCGCATTCCTTCTTGGTTGCCGCCGGGCCGACCAGCATGCCATAGCCGCCGGAGCCGTGGACTTCCTTGATCACCAGTTCGTCGATGTGTTCGAGCACATATTTCAGGCTGTCCGGTTCCGAACAGCGCCAGGTCGGGATGTTGCCGAGGATCGCCTTGCGGCCGGTGTAGAATTCGACGATCTCGGGCATGTAGGAATAGATCGCCTTGTCGTCGGCAATGCCGGTGCCCGGCGCATTGGCGATGGTGATGTTGCCGGCGCGATAGACATCCATGATGCCCGGCACGCCAAGGGCGGAGTCCGGGCGGAAGGTCAGCGGATCGAGGAACGAATCGTCGACGCGGCGGTAAAGCACGTCGATCTGCTTGTAGCCTTCGGTCGTGCGCATCGCGACATGGCCGTCGACGACGCGCAGATCCTGCCCTTCGACCAATTGCACGCCCATCTGGTCGGCAAGGAAGGCGTGTTCGAAATAGGCGGAGTTGAAGCTGCCGGGGGTCAGCACGGCAATCGTCGGCGTGCCCTTGGTGCTTTGTGGCCTGACCGCCGCCAGCGACTGGCGCAGCAACTGCGGATAGTTCTCCACCGGCCGCACCTTGATCTGCTGGAACAGCTCGGGGAAGAGCTGCATCATCGTCTCGCGGTTCTCCAGCATGTAGGAGACGCCGGACGGCGTGCGTGCATTGTCCTCCAGCACGTAGAATTCGTTCTCCGAGATGCGGACGATGTCGACGCCAATGATATGGGTGTAGACGCCGGCCGGCGGCCGCACGCCGATCATCTCGGGCAGGAACGCCTCGTTCTTGGCGATCAGTTCCTTCGGCACGCGGCCGGCGCGCAGGATTTCCTGGCGATGGTAGATGTCGTCGAGAAAGGCGTTCAGCGCCTGCACGCGTTGCTCGATGCCTTGCGTCAGCCGCCGCCATTCATTGCCTGAGATGATGCGGGGAACGATGTCGAAGGGAATCAGCCGCTCGGAGGCTTCCTGTTCGCCATAGACGGCAAAGGTAATGCCGGTCTTGCGGAAGACGCGCTCGGCATCCTGCATTTTTTCGGTAAGCCTGGCCGGATCCTGCTCCTTCAGCCAGCGGTCATAAGCCGTATACGGTTTTCTCAATCCGGAAACTTCCGGAAGCATTTCATCGAACGCTGCCAATCGCATACTCCCCTGTGACGCCATTTCACTGGCGTCGCCGGAGAAAATCAAGCGCAATCGGTAATTTGGAAGATGCCGGCGACCAGTATGTCACAACTGCCTAAAATTAAGGCAGCCGCAATATGCCTCTAGTCAGGCTTTGCCTCGTGCCCGGGCACGTGCTGGATGGGGGTTAGAACGCTCGGAAGGTGACGACGGTAAACGTGTCCTTGATCCCGGGTAGAATCTGCACCTTCTCGTTGACGAAGTGGCCGATGTCCTCTTCGTCGTCGACGTAGAATTTGGCGAGCAGATCGTAATTGCCGGCGGTCGAGTAGATTTCCGACGCGATCTCGGCGTCGGCCAAAGCGCTGGCAACGTCATAGGCTTTGCCCAGATCGCACTTTATCTGCACAAAAAACGCCTTCATTGACCGGCCCTGCTCAAGCTTCCACGTACAAGCGGCCCTTGTGGCAGACTGCCGCCCGGCTTTCAAGCATCAGGCCCGGCTTTCAAGCATCAGGGCTAGAGCTCAGGCGGCCCGCGCCCTGGCGACGGCCTGTTTCATTTCAGCCACCGGCATGCCGCGCCGGAACAGCCTGCCGCCGATGACCAGCGCCGGAGTGCCTTGCAACTTGAAGGCGCTCGCCTGGGCATCGGTGCGCGAGAGAGCCGCGTCGATGTCGGGTTCGCGGGCAGCGAGACCGGCGCGGATCATAGCGACATCGACGCCGACAGAAGCCAGGATGTCATTGGTGCGGCGTTCGGAAAGGCCGCGCTCATTGGTCATCAGAGCTTCCACCGCCGCGGCATAGCGGTCACCGGTCAAAAGCGCCATGCGCGCCGCGTCACGCGAGGTGTCGCCGAAGATCGGCCAATCCTTCATCACCAGCCTGATGCCGCTGTCCTGCTCCATCAATTTCTTCAGTTCGACAAAGACGAGTTTGCAGATCGGGCACTGATAGTCGACGAATTCGGCGATGGTGACATCGCCATCGGGATTGCCAAGGGCTGGAATGATCGGATCGAACGCCACTTCGGTGACAGTCGGCGCCGCGCTTGCCCAGGCCGGCAAGGGGGCCACAACGGCCAGGCTGGCGACGCCCGTCAGCAAAAGACGCCGGTCGATCGGCTGTCCAAACATTGTTCGTCCCTTGATTGCGCGAACAGGCCCCACCCGACTGACGATGCGCGCCTCGCCTTAAAGGGGGGTTAAGCGCAATTGTGTGGCATCTGCGTGGCGAATGTTGGCGCTCGCTGAAACCGTGAAGCACTGCCAAGCGTATGGTATGATGTGTCTTCGGACAGCGATTTTCTTGCAGCGATTCCTCTAGGGACAACGGAGGCTGGCCATGCGCCGCGCGCTATTTGCATTCGCAGTCGTTCCATTGCTTTTCCTGTCGTCCCTTTTGGTGTCCGGGGCATTTGCCGGCGATGCCGAAATCAAGGCGGCGCAGACGGTCATCGACGGCCAGCTGAAGGCCTTCATCGCCAATGACGGGGCTGCGGCCTACAGCTTTGCCGCACCGAATGTGAAGCGCATCTTTCCGACCGTAGAAACGTTCATGAGCATGGTGACCAACGGCTATCCGCCGGTGCGCAAGCCGCAAAACTATTCCTTCGGCAAGGTGCAGCAGACCGGCCCGACCTCAATTGTCCAGCAGGTGCTGATCGTCGGTCCGGACGGCAAGGACTATGAGGCCGTCTACACGCTCGAGCAGCAGCCCGACGGCAGTTTTCAGATCACCGGCTGCAGCCTGCGCGCGTCGAATTCGTTGAGCACCTGAGAGCTATACAACCGGAATATCGCCCCTCGCCCAACCCTCGGAAATCTCGGCTGTACGGGCTTCGAACGCGCCGGCTTCAATCGCGGCGCGAATGTCCTGCATCAGCTTCTGATAGTAGGACAGATTGTTCCAGGTCAGGAGCATCGCCCCCAGCGCCTCTTGCGAGCGCACCAGATGGTGCAGGTAAGCGCGCGAATAGTCCCGCGCCGCAGGGCAGTCGCTTTCCTCGTCCAGCGGACGCGGATCGTCAGCATGGCGGGCGTTGCGCAGATTGACCTTGCCGCGCCTGGTGTAGGCAAGGCCGTGGCGGCCGGCGCGGGTCGGCATGACGCAGTCGAACATGTCGATGCCGCGCGCCACCGACTTCACGATATCGTCCGGCGTGCCGACGCCCATGAGGTAGCGCGGCTTGTTATCAGGCAGTTCCGGGCAGGTGATTTCAAGCATGTCCAGCATCACCGCTTGCGGCTCGCCGACGGCCAGCCCGCCGATCGCATAGCCTTTCAGCTCCATCGCCTTCAGCGCCTGCGCCGAGCGCAGCCGTAGGTCCGGCACATCGCCGCCCTGGACGATGCCGAACATTGCTTTGCCGGGCTGGTCGCCGAAGGCCGTCTTGCAGCGCTCGGCCCAGCGCAGCGACAATTCCATGGCGCGCTCGATTTCCTTGCGTTCGGCCGGCAGCGCCGTGCACTCGTCGAGCTGCATCTGGATGTCGGAATCGAGCAGCCCCTGAATCTCGATCGAGCGCTCCGGCGACATCTCATAGGCGGCGCCGTCTATATGCGAACGGAAGGTGACGCCTTTTTCCGTGAGCTTCCGCAGCTTCGACAGCGACATCACCTGAAAGCCACCGCTGTCGGTCAGGATCGGGTGCGGCCAGCGGGCGAATTCGTGCAGGCCGCCGAGCCGCGCCACACGCTCGGCGCCGGGCCGCAGCATCAAATGATAGGTGTTGCCCAGGATGATGTCGGCGCCGACACCGCGCACCTGGTCCATATACATTGTTTTGACCGTGCCGCCGGTGCCTACCGGCATGAAGGCCGGCGTGCGGATTTCGCCGCGCGGCATGGTGATCGCGCCGCGACGCGCCTTGCCGTCGGTCGCCAAAACCTTGAAGGTAAACGCCTCAGCCATTGAATTCCTTGTCGAATATCGGCGCGCCCGGTGCCTGCTCGTCGAGCGACTGCCGGTAGCGGATGCAGCCGCGCATGAACTTTTCCCAGGGCGGCACGGCGATCGCCGGCTCGGTCTTTTCCGGCAACAGGTTCCACAGATCGGGATGATGCCAGCACAGATCGTGACCTGACGTGTCGCGGTGGCCGCGAATGCCGGCGCGCAGTCTCTTCACCTCCGCGATCAAGGCCTCGCGGTCCAGATTTTCGAGATCATCGTCCATCGTTCACCTCCCTGAACAGAAGACTGGCGTCGCCGTAGGAGTAGAATCTGTAGCTTTTGTCGATGGCATGCGCATAGGCCGCGCGCATCGTTTCCAGGCCGCTAAAGGCCGAAACCAGCATGAACAGCGTCGAGCGCGGCAGATGGAAATTGGTCATCAGCACGTCGGCAGTTTTGAAACGGTAGCCGGGCGTGATGAAAATGTCGGTCGGGCCGGACCATGCGGCGAGCGTGCCGTCGGCGCGCGCCGCACTTTCCAGCAGGCGCAGCGAGGTCGTGCCGACGGCGATGATGCGTCCGCCCCTTGCCTTTGCTGCGTTCAGCGCATCAGCGGTTTCCTGGGCGACCGAGCCGGTCTCGGCATGCATCTTGTGGTCGGCAGTGTCGTCGACCTTCACCGGCAGAAAGGTGCCGGCGCCGACATGCAAGGTGACGAAGCGGCGCTCGACGCCTTTGGCGTCAAGCGCAGCAAACAGCTCAGGCGTGAAATGCAGGCCGGCGGTCGGAGCGGCTACGGCGCCCTCTTCGCGGGCATAGATGGTCTGGTAGTCGCTGCGGTCGCGTTCGTCGTCGTCGCGTTTCGAGGCGATGTAGGGCGG
This sequence comes from Mesorhizobium sp. P2_H9, assembly GCF_056403215.1. NCBI lineage: Bacteria > Pseudomonadati > Pseudomonadota > Alphaproteobacteria > Hyphomicrobiales > Phyllobacteriaceae > Mesorhizobium > Mesorhizobium sp. P2_H9. The sequence goes on from NZ_JBFUFX010000003.1 coordinate 153,806, forward strand.
CAGCGGGATGTGGCCGACGGCGTGCAGCGCCTCATCGAGGAAGGCGCCGGACAGATCGAAGCCGAGCAGCGCCTCGCCGCCCTCGCCTTTCTCTATCACCGTGGCATCGAGCTGGCCGAGGAAACAGGAATTGCCGTCATGGCCGAAATGGATGCGGTCGCCGGCGGCGATACGCTTGCCCGGCCGCATGAAGGCCAGCCAGCGGTCGGGCGCGATCCGCATATGCAGCGTGGCTTCGACCTGCGCTGCCGCTTCGCCGCGCCGCCTGATGCCTTTCAATTGCGCCGGAATAACCTTGGTGTCGTTGAAGACCAGCACGTCTCCGGCCCGCAGCAGAGACGGCAAATCGCCCACCGTGCGGTCCTCAAGCGCCTCGCCCGGCCTGACCACCAGCATCTTGGCGCTGTCGCGCGGCTCCGCCGGGCGCAGCGCAATGCGCTCGTCTGGCAGGTCAAAGTCGAAGAGATCGACGCGCATCAGGTGAGCCGGACGAGCAGCGCTCCGGCCAGCAGCAACACCGCACCGGCGACGCGGCCGAGCGAAATCTCGCGCACCGCCACGCCGAGGAAGCCGACGCGGTCGATGAGCATGCCGGCCAAAAGCTGGCCGGCGACCAGGAACGCCATCAGCGCCGCCGCACCAATGCGCGGCGTCAGGATGGTCGACAGCGTGACGTAGAAGCCGCCGAGCATGCCGCCGGCGACGAACAGCCAGGGCGCCGGCGCTTTCCAGTCGAGCGAGATGCCTTGCAGCTTGACCGCCGCGACGGAGATGATGCCGAGCACGATGGCGCCCGACAGGAAGGAGAACGCCGCGGCGGCGACCGGGAGCCCCAGGCCGCGCGCCAGCTGCGAGTTGATCGGCGCCTGAATGGCGATGAAGGCGCCGGACAGGATGCCGAGCAGCGACCAGACTACGCCCATCATCGTCGTTTTCGCCTTACTTGACGTCGGCCGCGACCTTCAGCGACACGATCTTGTCGGGATCCTGCACAGGCTCGCCGCGCTTGATCTTGTCGACATTGTCCATGCCTTCGATGACCTGGCCCCAGACCGTGTACTGGCGGTTGAGGAAGGCGGCATCGTCGAAGCAGATGAAGAACTGCGAGTTGGCCGAGTTCGGGTTCTGCGAGCGTGCCATCGAGCAGGTGCCGCGGCCATGATTGGCGTTGGAGAACTCGGCCTTCAGGTCCGGCTTGTCGGAACCGCCCATGCCCGCGCGGGAAGGCGCAAACGAAGGCTTCGAGGAATTGCCGAACTTCACGTCGCCGGTCTGCGCCATGAACCCTTCGATGACGCGGTGGAAGACCACGCCGTCATAAGCGCCTTCGCGCGCCAATTCCTTGATGCGGGCAACGTGGCCGGGGGCCAAATCGGGGAAAAGTTCGATGACGACCTTGCCCTTGGTCGTTTCCAGGATGAGCGCGTTCTCGCGGTCCTTGATCTCAGCCATGTCAGATATCCTTTTGATAATAGTGATTTATTTGTCGGCGGCGATGCGCACCTTGATCATCCGGTCGGGGTTGGCGACCGTCCCGTTGTCCGCCTCGTCACCCTTCTGGATGTGATCCACCAGCGGCATGCCGCTGACGACGTTGCCGACAATGGTGTACTGGCCGTCGAGCGGCGGCGCCGGCGCGAACATGATGAAAAATTGCGAGTTGGCGGAATCCGGATCCTGCGAGCGGGCCATGCCGACCACGCCGCGCTTGTAGTGCTCGGTCTGCGAAAACTCGGCCGGCAGGTCGGGAAGATCGGAGCCGCCGGTGCCGACAGCCTGGGGATTGAAGCCCTTTTCCATGTTGCCGAACTTCACGTCGCCGGTCTGCGCCATGAAACCGTCGATGACGCGGTGGAAGGCGACATTGTTGTAGGCGCCCTGGCGCACCAGCTTCTTGATCTGCGCGACATGCTTTGGCGCGAGGTCCGGCCTCAACGCGATGGTCACATCGCCGTCTTTCAGCGTGATGATCATCGTGTTCTCAGGATCGGCGGCGAAGGCCGAAACCGAAGCGGTCACAAGACCGGCAAGCACAATGAGGAACGAGGCGAGCTTCTTCAGCTGCATAAGTCTTTCTCCGAACACTCTATTTCGCGAATTTGGCGGTGAGCGCACTGGCCACGGCCGCTGGTACGAAGGGGCGGATGTCGCCTCCCATCGAAGCTATCTGGCGGACAAGTGTGGCGGTAATGGTTCGCACCGAGGGACTGGCGGGCAGGAAAACCGTCTGCAATTCCGGCGCCATGGTCTCGTTCATGCCGGCCATCTGCATCTCGTAGTCGAGGTCGGTGCCGTCGCGCAGGCCGCGGATCATGATCGAGGCGCCCTCTCTCCTGGCGGCGTCGATGACCAGCCCGTCGAAGGCGACAACCCTGATGCGGGCGCCGTCGCTACCGAATTCGGCCTTGGTCGCGATTTCGATCAACTTCACCCGTTCCTCGAAGGAAAACAACGGCTTCTTACCGGGATGAATGCCGATCGCCGCATAGACGACGTCGGCCACGGCCAGCGACGCCTTGAGCACGTCGAGATGGCCGTTGGTCAGCGGATCGAAGGAGCCGGCATAAAGAGCGATACGTTCGGTCATGGCAGGTGCTTCTAGCGAGCCTCTCGGGCAAACGCAAATGCGCAGGTGAACCTTTTGGCCGCCATGAACGACAGATGAACGGGCCGCTCACGAAGAATTCAACGGCGACCATGTAAGTGGTTTCACAGACGGTGAAACCAAATCGGACCAAAATCGTTGTTGAAGCAGGAGAACACGCACATGCTGATCTACATGCTCGCCGCCGCAATGACCGTCGTAATGCTGATTGCCACCGCATTCGGGCTGCATCAGGAAGCCGAGCGCGTCCGCGTCAAGACCAAGCGCTTCGAAGGCTTCGGCGTCCGCAAGCCCTTTCGCCACTACTGAATTCACTGGAATATTTGACCACGCCGGCCCATCGGGCCGGCGTTTCTATGTCAAAACCTATTCGGCGTTGTCCGGGATGGCGTCGCCAGCGCCCACATCCGGGCCGACCTCAACGTCGCCCTCGGCCTCTTCCTCATCCGATTGCGGTTCCGAAATCCGCTCCACCGAAACGACCTTCTCGCCTTCGGCCGTATTGAAGATGGTGACGCCCTTGGTGGCGCGGCTGGCGAAACGGATGCCGTTGACCGGCACGCGAATGACGGTGCCGCCATCCGAAACCAGCATAATCTGGTCGTCATTGCCGACCGGGAAGGTCGCCACAAGCCTACCGATCTCGGATGTTTTCGAGACGTCGGTGGCGCGGATGCCCTTGCCGCCACGCCCGGTCAGGCGGAAATCATAGGACGAAGAGCGCTTGCCGTAGCCATATTCCGTCACCGTCAGCACGAACTGCTCGTGCAACTTGAGGAACTCATAGCGCTCGTCGGAAAGCTCAGTCTCTTCGCCGACCTCCTCGTTGGTCAGCGCGATCTCTTCCTCTTCACCGGCCGCGATGCCGGCGGCGAGCCTGCGCTCAGCCACGACCCGCTTGAGATAGGCGGCACGCTCGGCCGGAGGCGCATCGACATGCTCGATCACCGACATCGAGATGATGCGGTCGGTCTCGGCCATGGTTATGCCGCGCACGCCAACGGAATTGCGGCTCTGGAAGACGCGCACGTCGCCTACGGAGAAGCGAATGCACTGGCCCGAACTTGCCGTCAAAAGCACGTCGTCATTGTCGGTGCAGGTCTCGACGCCGAGGATCTCGTCGCCCTCCTCCTCCAGCTTCATGGCGATCTTGCCGTTGCGGTTGACCTGGACGAAGTCGGAAAGCTTGTTGCGGCGCACGGTGCCGCGCGTGGTGGCGAACATCACGTCGAGCTCGCCCCAGCTGGTCTCGTCCTCGGGCAGCGGCATGATGGTGGTGATGCGCTCGCCCTGCTCCAGCGGCAGCATGTTGATCAGCGCCTTGCCGCGCGACTGCGGATTGCCGATCGGCAGCCGCCAGACCTTTTCCTTGTAGACGATGCCGCGCGAGGAGAAGAACAGCACCGGCGTGTGCGTGTTGGCGACGAACAGCCGGGTGACGAAATCCTCTTCCTTGGTCGACATGCCGGAGCGGCCCTTGCCGCCGCGGCGCTGCGCCCGGTAGAGCGACAGCGGCACGCGCTTGATGTAGCCGGAATGGCTGACGGTGACGACCATGTCCTCGCGCTGGATCAGGTCCTCGTCTTCCATGTCGGCCCCGCCCTCGGCGAGCTCGGTGCGACGTGGGGTGCCGAACTCGTCGCGAACCGCGGCCAGCTCGTCCTTGACTATCTGCTGGATGCGGGCGCGGGACGACAGGATGTCGAGGTAGTCCTTAATCTCGTCGCCAATCGTGTTCAATTCGTCGGCGATTTCATCGCGGCCAAGCGCGGTCAGGCGCTGCAGGCGCAGTTCGAGGATGGCGCGGGCCTGTTCCTCGGACAGGTTGTAGGTGCCGTCCTCGTTGATGCGATGACGCGGATCGTCGATCAACAGGATCAGCGACTCGACGTCGCCGGAGGGCCAGCGCCGCTCCATCAACTGTTCGCGCGCCGTCTGCGGATCGGACGCGGTGCGGATCAGCTTGATCACTTCGTCGATATTGGCGACGGCAATGGCCAGACCGACCAGCACATGGGCGCGGTCGCGCGCCTTGCGCAGCAGGAATTTGGTGCGCCGGCTGATCACCTCTTCGCGGAAGCCGACGAACGCCTTCAGCATGTCGGTCAGCGTCATCACTTCCGGCTTGCCGCCGTTCAGCGCCACCATGTTGGCGCCAAAGGAGGTCTGCAGCGGCGTGAAGCGGTAGAGCTGGTTGAGGATGACGTCGGCTACGGCGTCGCGCTTCAGTTCGATGACGACGCGGTAGCCCTGGCGATCGCTCTCGTCGCGGATGTCGGAAATGCCCTCGATGCGCTTGTCGCGCACCAGCTCGGCCATTTTCTCGATCATCGACGACTTGTTCACCTGGTAGGGAACCTCGGTGATGATGATCGATTCACGGTCGTTGCCGCGCTGTTCGACATTGACCTTGCCGCGCATGACGATGGAACCGCGGCCAGTCGAATAGGCGCTGTAAATGCCGGAGCGGCCGAGCACGATGCCGCCTGTGGGGAAATCCGGCCCCGGGATGATCTCCATCAGCGCCGGCAGGTCGATCGCCGGGTTGTCGATGATGGCGATGGCGCCGTTGCAGACTTCGGCGAGATTGTGCGGCGGAATGTTGGTGGCCATGCCGACGGCAATGCCGCCGGAACCGTTGACCAGAAGGTTGGGGAAGCGAGCCGGCAGCACCTTCGGCTCGGTGTCGGAGGCATCATACGTGTCCTGGAAATCGACGGTTTCCTTGTCGATGTCCTCCAGCAGCTCGTGCGCGACCTTGGTCAGTCGCGATTCGGTGTAGCGCATCGCCGCCGGCGGATCACCGTCGATGGAGCCGAAATTGCCCTGCCCGTCGATCAGCGGCACGCGCAGCGACCAGTCCTGCGCCATGCGCACCAAGGCGTCATAGATGGAGGCGTCGCCGTGCGGATGGTATTTACCCATCACGTCGGCAACCGGGCGGGCCGACTTCACATATTTGCGGTTCCAGTGGTAGCCGCTCTCATGGGCGGCGTAGAGAATGCGGCGATGCACCGGTTTCAGGCCGTCGCGCACGTCCGGCAGCGCACGGCTGACGATCACGCTCATGGCGTAATCGAGATAGGAGCGCTGCATCTCCTCGATGATGGATATCGGCTCGATGCCGGTGGGGCCGCCGTCGGCGCCGCGCGGTGTCTTCTGGTCGGTCAAATCTAGGTCACAATCTAATCAGGAATCACTTGCCGCTTATATAGGAAGCAGGATCGAAACTCCAACGTCTGCAGCACTTTTCCAGTGTCAATTTTGGTGGTAATTTCAAAAGGATACCACTGATTGCGACGATATGGCCAAAGCGCATTTCGCCGCCGCCAGGGCAAAAGCCTGCCATGGACCGTTTTCCTCGAGCGAAAGCCACGAGCGCGATGAATTGGACCCCGTGGCTGCCCTTGCGAGCGTTGAGCGGTTGGACGCTGAGAGATCTCAACGGCGATCTGGTCGCGGGCATTACGCTGGCCGCAATCGCCATCCCAGAACAGATGGCGACGGCTCGTCTCGGCGGTTTTGCGCCCGAAATCGGCTTTTTCGCCTTTGTCGCCGGCTCGGTGGCATTCGCGCTGTTCGGAGCCAACCGTCATTTGTCGGCCGGCGCGGATTCGACCATCACGCCTTTGTTTGCCGGCGGCCTCGCTTTACTCGCCACATCTGGTTCCACGCATTATCTGGCGCTGGCGGCCATGCTGGCGCTGATGGTTGGGCTGATCGTAACGCTCAGCGGCATCTTTCGCCTCGGCTGGGTTGCTGATCTTCTGTCGGTGCCGGTCACCACGGGTTTTCTGGCCGGCATAGCCGTCCATATCGTCGTTTCGCAACTGCCCGGACTGCTTGGTCTGCCGCCCGAGAGCGGTGAAACCTTGCGGCGCATCGGTGCGATCGCCGGCGATCTCCATCTCACCAATCCCTGGAGCCTGGCGCTCGGCCTCGGTGTGTTCGCGATCGTGTTCTGCGCCGAACGCATCAGCGCCCGTATACCGGGCGCCCTGATCGGCATGTTGCTGGCCACTGCGGCGGTTGCCGCCTTCGACCTAAAGGATCGTGGCGTCGAGGTGCTCGGCGCCTTGCCGAACGGCCTGCCGCGGGCGAGCGTGCCGCTGGTCAGCCTTGACGATGCGCAAACCGTGTTTCCGCTGGCGTTACTGATCGCCATCGTCGTCATGGTGCAGACGGCTGCCACGTCCCGCTCCTTCGTCGGTGAAGCCCCCGACATCAACCGCGATTTTGTCGGCGTCGGCGCCGGCAGCATCGCGTCGGGCCTGTTTGGCGCCTTTGCGGTCAATGCCAGCCCGCCGCGCACGGCCATCGTCGCTCAGACCGGCGGCCGCTCGCAGTTGTCGGGCCTGATTGCCGCGGCCATCGTGCTGGTGCTCGGCGCGTTTGGCGGCGGCCTGCTTGCCAACGTTCCGCAGGCGGCACTGGCCGGCGTTCTGATGTTCGTTGCCCAGCACATTCTGCGCTGGAAGGTTTTTGCTGCTGTCTACAGGCAGGCATCGATCGAATTCGCGCTGATCCTCATCACCATGGCTGCCATCGTCGTGCTGCCCATCCAGACCGGCGTCGCAATCGGCATCGGCCTGTCGCTGCTGCATGGCATCTGGAGCGCTACGCGCACGCAGCCGATCGAGCTGGAACAGGTTCCGGGTACTTCGGTGTGGTGGCCGCCGGGCACGCCAGGCGCGGGCGAGCAACTGTCCGGCGTGCTGGTCGCGGCGTTTCAGGCGCCGCTGTCCTTCATCAACGCCGACCGCTTCAAGCGCGGCCTCAACGATCTGATCGACGCCAGAAGCGAAAGCGTGAAGCTGGTCGTGCTGGAAGCCAGTAACATCGTCGAGATCGACTACACCGCCGCCCAGTCCTTGATCGAAACCATCACCCATTGCCGCAAGACGGGCGCGATCTTTGCCATAGCGCGACTGGAATCGCTGCGCGCCCAGTCGGCGCTGGCGCGGTTCGGCATTGCCGAACTCGTCGGCCCGCAGCGGATTTTTCACAGCGTCGATGACGCCATCAGGACGCTAGGTCCAGACAAGCAGCCGCAAGCAAAATGACCACTGAGGGCCTGTGCTGCGTCAACGGGCAGCAGCCCGGGCGCGATAGGTACCGGGCGCCTCACCCATCACCTTGCGGAAACGGCGGTTGAAGGTCGAGAGATCATTGAACCCGGCATCAAAGGCGATCGCCGAAATCGCCTCATTCGAGGTTCGCAACCCCACCGCTGCCCGGTGCAGCCGGGTTCTCAGCAAGAATTGATAGGGCGTCATCCCGGCCACCTGCCGGAACGTCCGCAGGAAATGATAGGGGCTGGTGGCCGTCTCGTGGGCAAGCCCGGCAAGCGAAATCGGCCCATCGACATCGAGTTCTATGCGCCGCACCGCTTCCGCGACCCGTTTCTGGTCGCGGCGGCTGGGCGCCCGGCCAGCTGGTGCAGCGCCGGAAGCAGCAGCCACAGCGGCGCCGGCAATGCGCAGACCAAGTTCCTCGAACGCTCCCAGATCGGCCGTTTCGCGCGCGGCTTCCGCCTCGGCCAGCAACGATGCCAACGCCGGCAAAGGCGGCAGGCGCGGCATCTCGAAGGCCAGCTTTTTCGCGCCCGACACGTCGGCTGCGACCTGTTCCAGATAGGTCGGAGAAAAATGGAAGGAGAGGCAGCGGTCGCCGGCGCCATGCTCGTGGCCGCATTCGTAGCAAGAGCCGAGGTTGCCGAGCAGAATGGCGCCCGGCGCCAGCATCGCGGTGCCCTGGCGCGTGCGGTAGCGAAACGTGCCACTGGTGACCGCGGCGACGCAGAAGGTCCGATGCTCTTCCTCGAACGGCCTGTCGGCGGCGCCGGCGGTGCAGACCACGTCCGCCACGTGCCAGTCTCGTCCCGATGCCAGGGTTTGCGTGCTCGATGTCATCGCCGAACTATAGCAATTTTTCCCAAGCCCAGAACCCTGCCCGGGCCTAACGTCTGCAGTCTCCTGACAGCACGAAGGCAGCAACTATGACAGATCCAACCTCCTTTGGCGAAGCCTTGCACAACGACGGACCCAACCCCAGCCTGGCTGAAAAGCTGGACCTTTACGGCCGGTTCGTCGGCGCCTGGACATTCGACGCCACGCGCCATCTCGACGACGGCACGGTACTCAGCGGGCGCGGCGAGGTGCATTTCGGCTGGGTTCTCGAAGGTCGGGCGATCCAGGATGTGTGGATCTTGCCGGCGCGGGATGCCGGTCCCTCGCCATCGCTCGGCAAATGGACTTTCTACGGCACAACCTTGCGCGTCTATGACCCCGGCGTCGATGCCTGGCACATCTTTTGGAGCGATCCGCGCAACCAGTATTACAGCCGCCAACTTGGCCGTGCCGAGGGCGATAGCATCGTCCAGCAAGGCGTCGACGGCCCCGGCTCTTCGGTGCGCTGGAGCTTTTCCCGGATTACCGAGAATTCCTTCCGTTGGCTGGGCGAACGGTCGCGAGACGACGGTGCGACATGGCGGCTCGAAGTCGAGTTTCTGGCGCGCCGCGCCACCTGAGATTGACAACCCAACCAATTGTAACAATGGAGAAAACGATGCTCGACCATGTCTCGATCGGTGTCCGCGACGCCAATGCCTCGAAGCGCTTCTACGACGCCGCGCTAAAACCACTCGGCTATGCCTGCCTCAGCCAGTCGCCGGGCTCATTGGGCTACGGCGCTGAAGCGGTAGCGCTCTGGGTGAACGAAGCCCCGCGTCCGGTTGCGGCCGAGATGGAGTCCGGCCTGCATTTCTGCTTTGCCGCACCTACGCGCAGCAGCGTCGATGCCTTCCATGCCGGCGCCTTACGTGAGGGTGGCCAGGACAATGGCGCACCCGGCCTGCGCGCCTCCTATGGCGACAACTACTACGCCGCCTTTGTCGTCGACCCCGATGGTTACCGCATCGAGGCCTATTGCGGCGCGGCTGGCTAGTCGGCCGAATTCCCTCGGTTCAAACGGTTTCCTCTGACCCTGCTTTGCTCTACCAATGCAAGGGTTCGGGCGTTGCCCGGCGGGAGGGGCCAGAAATGCCGAGCTTCGACAGCCTGTTCAATGCCTTCGTCACCATTCTGGTGACCATCGACCCGCCCGGCCTGGCACCGCTTTTCCTCGCCGTGACGCGCGGCATGAACCGGGAAGAACGTCAGCAGGTTTCGATCCGCGCCTCGATCATGGGTTTCCTTGTCATGGCGCTGTTTGCGGTGGCCGGCGCGTCGATCCTGTCGGTGTTCGGCATCACGCTGCCGGCCTTCCGCGTCGCCGGCGGCTTCCTGCTGTTCTTCATCGCCTTCGAAATGGTGTTCGAGCGCCGGCAGGACCGCAAGGAGAAGATCGGCGACGTCGCCATCACCAAGGACATGATCCACAACATCGCTGCCTTCCCGCTGGCGATCCCGCTGATTGCCGGGCCGGGTGCGATTTCAGCGACGGTCCTGCTCTCCGGCTCGTTTCAGGGTCTTGCCGCCCAGGCAGCCTTGGTCGGCATCATCTTTGTCTGCCTTGCCATCACCTATGTGGTGTTCGTGCTGTCGGAGCGCATCGACCGTATCCTCGGCCAGACCGGCCGCTCGATCCTGACGCGGCTGCTCGGCGTCATCCTGGCGGCGCTTGCCGTGCAGTTCGTGGCCGACGGCATCAAGGCGCTGATGGCAGGGTGAACGGCAGTCCCTACTGCCTACTGCCTACTGCCTACTGCCTACTGCCTACTGCCTACTGCCTTACTTCACCGCCGTATCAACGACCTCGAAGTCGTGGGTGATTTCGGCGGTCTTGGCCAGCATCGCCGAGGCCGAGCAGTATTTTTCGATCGACAGGTTGATCGCCCGTTTCACCTTGTCGTGCGAGAGCGCCCGGCCCTTGACGATAAAATGCAAGTGGATGCGGGTGAACACTTTTGGCTCGGTTTCCGCCCGGTCGGCATCGAGTTCGACGACGCAGTCCTCGATCGCCTCGCGGCCCTTTTCGAGGATGTGGACGACGTCATAGGCCGAGCAGCCGCCGGTGCCGATCAGCACCAGTTCCATCGGGCTCGGCCCCGGCGTGTTGCCTTCCGGTCCAAACGCGGTTCCTACCACCAGCTTGTGGCCGCTGCCGGACTCGCCGACGAAGGTGCGCTCCTCGACCCATTTGACCCGTGCCTTCACCTGATACGTCCTTTCCCTGCAATTCCTTGGCTGTCCTCGCAGCGGTCATGCGACAAAGCAAAGCCCGAAAATCCATGGAAGACTTTCGGGGCACTATGTGTGGCTTCACCACATGGCGTTCGCGTTCAGGACCGTGTTGTGCTCAGAACGGGATTTCGTCGTCCAGTTCACGCGACGAACCGCCGCCACCGCCGCTCTTGGCGCCGCCACCACGGCTAAAGCTCTCGCCCGGGCCGGACTGGCCGAAATCGGAACCGCGGGCAGCGCCGCCGCCGGCGCCGGAATAACCGCCGACCTGACCGCCCTCGCCTTGCCCACGCGCGTCGAGCATCTGCAGCTCGCCACGGAATTTCTGCAGCACGACTTCCGTCGTGTACTTATCGTTACCGGTCTGGTCCTGCCATTTGCGCGTCTGCAGCTGGCCCTCGACATAGACCTTCATACCCTTCTTCAAATACTGCTCAGCCACCTTGGCGAGCTGGTCGTTGAAGATGACGACGTTGTGCCACTCGGTCTTTTCCTTGCGCTCGCCGGAATTCTTGTCGCGCCAGCTTTCCGAGGTGGCGATGCGGATGTTGACGACCGGTTCGCCCGAATTCAAACGACGGATTTCAGGGTCCGCCCCGAGGTTGCCCACCAGAATGACCTTGTTGACGCTACCCGCCATGATACTTCTCCGCGCTCATCCGAAACCAAATTTTTGCCGCCGCACCTTACAGGCTACGGACAATCCCCGCCTGCTGTGGCTGCCTTTACCCACAAGGTTTTTGTTCTTTTTTTGTTCTATTCTTGTCGGCCCCGGCTGTCAAGAATGTCAGCAAGAGGTAGGGTGTGCGCATGAAATTGCGACTATGCCGGGATCGAAAGGCGGTGGCGAATGAAAGTCATTGCGCATCTGGATCAGCCGCGAGAGCAGTGGCGAGCGGGCGTGGAGACCCGCATGCAAGTTTCCGCCGGCAACGGAGCGAGCGAGCTTTGCCTGTTCGAACAATGGGTTCAGCCAGGCGTCGGGGCTCCGACACATCGGCATCCGGCCGAGGAAGTGCTCACCGTCATCGCCGGAACCGCCGACATGTGGATCGACGAAGACTGCGTGACGCTGACTGCCGGACAGTCACTCCTCATTCCCGCAGAGAGAAAACACGGCTTTAGAAACGTCGGAGCCAAGACGCTTCACATCCATGCCGTGCTGGCGTCACCGATCTTCGAGGCGACGTTCGAGGGATCGCCTGACACGGTGAGGCGCTGGCTTCCAGCGGCGCCGTAAATCACCGCTTGCCAAATCAATAAGTATCGACTTATGCTTTGGTCATGATCGAAGCAGAGATTTTTCGCGCGCTGGCCGACCCGACGCGACGCGCCGTCTACGAGCGGCTCACCGCCGGCGAGATGAGCGTATCGGAACTTCGCAGCGGCATGAGCGTGTCGCAGCCGGCGGTCTCCCAGCATCTGGCGGTGCTGCGCGGCGCCGGCCTGGTGGTCGAGCGGCGGGCCGGCCGCAACGCCTATTATCGCGCCGACCCGCAAGGGCTTGGCCCCCTGCTCGGCTGGATCGAACGCTATCGGGCGTTCTGGCCCGAGCGCATCGAAAAGCTCAAGGCGGTTTTGAAGGACATGGACCAGTGACGGACGAACAACACGCGGAAGCAGCAGACACGATCGCGTTCGAGTGCGAGCTTGCCGAACCGCCAGAAAAGGTGTGGCGGGCGTTGACGGTGCCGGAGCTGCTCGCGGCCTGGATGATGCCCAACGACATCAAGCCTGAAATCGGCAGCCGCTTCGCCTTTGCCGGGCCGGATGCGCCGATCGAGTGCGAAATCCTCGACGCTGAACCCGGGCGGCTGTTGCGCTATTCCTGGCGGGAACGAGCCGAGCCAGGCGATGCCGCGCGCCAGGACGCATTGGACAGCATCGTCACCTTCACGCTCGACCGTACGGTTTCCGGCGGTACGCATCTGCGCATCGTCCACGATGGGTTTGCCAGAACAGCAATGCCTGTGGTTGCCATGGCCGGCGGCAGTTGCCGGTTTTCGCTCAACACATACAAACCCAAACAACCTATCGCCGCGAACGCGACACGCCTTCGGCTGCGCGCGGCCTGAGCTGGAAAAAATAAACGGAGACAAAGAGATGAGCGGCCTTGCCAATCTGGTGCCGATGGTGATCGAGCAATCGAGCCGCGGCGAACGCGCCTTCGACATCTTTTCACGGCTGCTGCGCGAGCGCATCATCTTCATCAACGGGCCGATCGAAGATGGCATGTCGGCACTGGTCTGCGCGCAGCTTCTGTCATTGGAATCGGACAATCCCGACAAGGAGATTTCGCTCTACATCAACTCGCCCGGCGGCGTGGTGACCAGCGGCTTCGCCATCTACGACACGATGCAATATGTCAGTTGCCCGGTGTCGACCGTGTGCATGGGCTTTGCCGCGTCGATGGCATCGTTCCTGCTGATGGCGGGCACGCCGGGACGGCGCATCGCGCTGCCCAATGCCAGCATCCTGCTGCACCAGCCGCTGGGCGGTTTCCAGGGCCAGGCCTCCGATATCCAGCTTCATGCCGAAAACATCCTGCGAACCAAGCGGCGGATGGCCGGCCTCTACGCCAGCCATTGCGGCCGTCCCCTGGAAGAGGTCGAACGCACGCTCGACCGCGACCATTTCATGACCGCCGAGGAGGCCAAGGCATGGGGTATCGTCGACCATGTCTTTGATACCCGCAAACAGGCGGCATAGAGCGGCGGCACCTGCGAACGGAAATTCGGGCCGGCCGCCCCCCAGGGCAATTTTGGCGTCGCCGGTCTGGTCTCGCCTTCATCGCAGCACTATAGTCTTGCGATGCATTTCCGCCTGAACAGACTGATCATCGCCATTGCTGTCACTGCCGCGGCCTCCAGCGCGGCTCTCGCCGGGGACAGCACGACCTCGTCGTCGAAAGGCGCCCTGCCCGGCGTGACCAGCGACTATCGCATCGCCAAGCCTGCGCCGCTGCCCGAACCCGACGACGCACTGCCCGCCAGCGGTGACGGTACGTTCAAAATCGGCGATACCGATGTCAGGATTTCCGGCAGCATCATCATCGATGTCGGCGCCGGGAGAACCGGGCTCCCGCGTCATTGACATCGCCGCGGCCGAGCGACTTCATCGGAGCACCTGAAGGCCAGGAAGAGTGCAGCCCTCACCGCCGCCCACAAAAGCAGCCCCGCCGTTGCTTCCGCAAACGGTCGGGGCTTTTTTTGGATTCCAGATCCAACCTACCGGTAGGGTTATACCGACCTTGATTTCGGATGCTTCGCGGCATTCAGCCGACGATCCGACTAGCAGTCTCTGATTTTCGTGGGGACGGCAGGTCACGGTTTGTCGGGTTGAATGAAGGCACTAGAACGACGAGTATCCGCTCACACGCACAACGTACGTTCTAAGACTTTGAATCAACCCTGGCACTTATGCCTGCCGCGGCTCCAGCCATAAATGGAGCCTCAATGGACTATCCGGTGGCGTCATGCTCCGCTCCTGTGTCCGTTGCGATTGTCGTCAATCCGAAGCACAAATCGCAATTACCTGCTGCGTCTCGCAGGCCGCCTTGGGGCGGCGAGGCCATCGAAAGACGGCCGGCTTCGTTGACCTTTGGAGACTGCTCCCCTGATTCGGAGACGTCAACCTTGAATAGCCCGATTACCGAAAAAAGTGATCGCCGGGAGGTTACGTGCAAGTCAGGTTCCGCACAGGCTTTGTCAGGAGCGTGTTCGGTCTTTGTTCTTTCCGCTTGCCCGTGCGGGCGAAAGGCGGTTAAACGCTTTTGTCGAGAATTGTGGCGTCTCTCGACGTGGCGGCAAAAATACCTACATAGGGGATGGCCGGGAAAACCCCGCCGATCCCACTGACACCAGATCTGAGGCGGCGACCGGCAATGGCCGACCATAAATATCTTTCCATTCGCGGGGCGCGCGAACACAATCTGAAGAATGTCGATCTCGACCTGCCGCGTGACAGCCTGATCGTCATGACCGGCCTGTCTGGGTCCGGCAAGTCGTCGCTCGCCTTCGATACCATCTATGCCGAGGGCCAGCGCCGCTATGTCGAGAGCCTGTCGGCCTACGCAAGGCAATTCCTCGAAATGATGCAGAAGCCTGACGTCGACCAGATCGACGGTCTGTCGCCGGCCATCTCCATCGAGCAGAAGACGACGTCGAAGAACCCGCGCTCCACGGTCGGCACCGTCACCGAAATCTACGATTATATGCGGCTTTTGTTCGCGCGCGTCGGCATCCCCTATTCGCCGGCCACCGGCCTGCCGATCGAGAGCCAGACGGTGTCGCAGATGGTCGACCGCGTGCTGGCGGTCGAGGAAGGCACGCGCCTGTTCATCCTGGCGCCGATGGTGCGCGGCCGCAAAGGCGAATACCGCAAGGAACTGCTGGAGCTGCAGAAGAAGGGCTTTCAGCGCGTCAAGGTCGACGGCGTCTTCTACGAGATATCAGATGTGCCGGCGCTCGATAAGAAATACAAGCACGACCTCGATGTCGTCGTCGACCGCATCGTCGTGCGTGGCGACCTGGCGACGCGGCTTGCCGATTCCATCGAAACCGCACTGAAGCTGGCCGAAGGGCTGGCCGTGGCCGAATTCGCCGACCGGCCGCTCGACGCCAGCCAGACCGGCGAGGATTCAGTCAACAAGTCGAAGAACGAGACGCATGAGCGCATCCTGTTCTCGGAAAAATTCGCCTGCCCGGTGTCCGGCTTCACCATTCCGGAGATCGAGCCCAGGTTGTTCTCCTTCAACAACCCGTTCGGCGCCTGCCCGACCTGCGACGGTCTCGGCAGCCAGCGCGCCATCGACGCCAGCCTGATCGTGCCCGACGAGAACGTCTCGCTGCGCGACGGCGCCGTCAGCCCGTGGGCGAAGTCGACCTCGCCCTATTATTCACAAACGCTGGAAGCGCTGGGCAAGGCGTACGGCTTCAAGCTCGGCGACAAGTTCAAAGACATAAGCGAAGAGGCCAAGGAAGCCATCCTGCGCGGCACCGGCGAGCGCGAGGTCACTTTTCAGTATGATGACGGCCTGCGCTCCTACAAGACGACCAAGACGTTTGAAGGTGTCATCCCCAATCTCGAGCGGCGCTGGAAAGAGACCGAATCCGCCTGGATGCGCGAGGAGATCGAGCGCTTCATGTCGGCGACGCCCTGCCCGGTCTGCAAAGGCTACCGGCTGAAACCCGAGTCGCTGGCGGTGAAGATCGCGGGAAAGCACATTGGCGAGGTAACCGAGCTGTCGATCCGCAGCGCCGACCGCTGGTTCACCGACCTGCCGCCACATCTCAACGACCAGCAGAACGAGATCGCGGTGCGCGTGCTCAAGGAGATCCGCGAGCGKCTGCGCTTCCTSRWCGATGTSGGSCTCGACTAYCTGACSYTRKCSCGCAATTCCGGCACGCTKTCGGGCGGCGAGAGCCAGCGCATTCGCCTGGCGTCGCAGATCGGCTCCGGCCTGACCGGCGTGCTCTATGTGCTGGACGAGCCGTCGATCGGCCTGCACCAGCGCGATAATGCGCGCCTGCTCGACACGCTGAAGCATCTGCGCGACATCGGCAACACSGTSATCGTSGTCGARCATGACGAGGACGCCATCCTGCAKGCCGAYTATGTCGTCGAYRTSGGYCCGGSCGCCGGCRTSCATGGCGGCGAGATCATCGCCCAGGGCACGCCGCAGCAGGTGATGACCAACCCCAATTCGATCACCGGCAAGTATCTGTCGGGCGCGCTCGAAGTGGCGACGCCCGGCGTACGGCGCGAGCCGAAGAAGAACCGGCGCCTGAAGATCGTCGGCGCGCGCGGCAACAATCTGAAGAACGTCACGGCCGAAATCCCGTTGGGCACGTTTACCGCCGTCACCGGCGTGTCGGGCGGCGGCAAGTCGACCTTSCTGATCGAGACGCTGTTCAAGGCGGCCTCGCGCCGCATCATGGGTTCGCGCGAACACCCGGCCGAGCATGACCGCATCGAGGGTCTCGAATTCCTCGACAAGGTCATCGACATCGACCAGTCGCCGATCGGGCGCACGCCACGCTCCAACCCGGCCACCTATACCGGKGCYTTCACGCCGATYCGCGAMTGGTTCGCCGGYCTGCCSGAAGCCAAGGCGCGCGGCTACCAGCCGGGSCGCTTCTCSTTCAACGTCAAGGGCGGCCGCTGCGAGGCCTGCCAGGGCGACGGCGTCATCAAGATCGAAATGCACTTCTTGCCCGACGTCTACGTCACCTGCGACGTCTGCCACGGCAAGCGCTACAATCGCGAGACGCTCGACGTTGTGTTCAAGGGCAAGTCGATCGCCGACGTGCTCGACATGACGGTCGAGGAAGGTGTCGACTTCTTCGCCGCCGTGCCCGGCGTGCGCGACAAGCTGGAGACGCTGAAGCAGGTTGGCCTCGGCTATATCCATATCGGCCAGCAGGCGACGACGCTGTCGGGCGGTGAAGCGCAGCGCATCAAGCTGGCCAAGGAACTCTCGCGCAAGGCGACCGGCAAGACGCTCTACATCCTCGACGAGCCGACCACCGGCCTGCATTTCCACGACGTCGCCAAGCTTTTGGAAGTGCTGCACGAACTGGTCGACCAGGGCAACACGGTGGTGGTTATCGAGCACAATCTCGAAGTGATAAAGACCGCCGACTGGGTCCTCGACCTCGGCCCCGAGGGCGGCGATGGCGGCGGTGAGCTGGTGGCCCAAGGTACGCCGGAAGCCATTGTGCGCGAGAAGCGCAGCTACACCGGCCAGTTCCTCAAAGAGCTTTTGGAACGGCGCCCGGGAGGCAAGCGCGAAGCGGCGGAGTGATGGTCCGACCGGTCGGCGCCTGGAGAGCTTTTGAATGACACTCCGAAGAGCGCTTGCCGGTGATCTCCAAGCTATCGTCTCGCTGACCGAAGCGGCCTATGCGCCCTATACCGCCTTGTTCGGCGCGCCGCCGATGCCGGTCACCGAGGACTATGCGCCACGCATCGAGCGCGGCGAAGTCTGGCTGCTGGAGAGTGGCTCCGAGCTGGCCGGGCTGATCGTCATCGAACGGCATCCTGATCATGCGATGATCTTCAGCGTCGCCGTCTCCCCTGCCTTCCAGGGCAAGAAACTCGGCACAGCGCTGCTCAACTTCGCCGAAGAGCAAACGCGGCTGTGGGGCTTGCCGGAGGTGCGGCTCTATACCAATTCGCGGATGGAGCGGAACATCGCGCTCTACACCGCTTATGGCTTTCACGAAACGGGTCGCCGGTCGAATCCGTACCGGCCAGGATGGACGCTGGTCGACATGGCGAAGGCCTTGGACGCCTGATCTTTTTCAGCATTTGGGAGGACGACAATGAGCAGTCAGGGAAAAATCCGCGCCGGCATGGGCGGCTGGACCTTTGAGCCTTGGGATACGTCCTTCTATCCCGACAAGCTCTCCAAGGCCAAGCAGCTGAACTACGCCAGCCGGCAGGTGCCGAGCATCGAGGTCAACGGCACCTATTATTCCAGCTTCAAGGAACCGACCTTCGTCAAATGGGCCAGCGAGGCGCCGGACGGTTTCGTCTATTCCCTGAAGGGCAACCGCTTCGTCACCAACCGTCGCGTGCTCGGCGAGGCCGGTGAATCGATGATGCGCTTTCTGGGATCGGGCGTGGCGGCGCTTGGCGAAAAGCTCGGACCGATCCTGTGGCAGTTCGCGCCGACGAAAAAATTCGATCCGGATGATTTCGAAGCCTTCCTCAAGCTGTTGCCGGAAAAGCAGGACGGCGTGGCGCTGCGCCATGCGGTCGAGATGCGCAACGACAGCTTCATCGTGCCGGAATTCGCGGCCCTGGTGCGCAAATACAAGGTGGCGATCGTCTACGCCGACCATGCCAAATATCCTGCAATCGCCGACGTCACCGGCGATTTCGTCTACGCGCGGCTGCAGACCGGCAGCGACGACAATCCCGATTGCTACACGCCGAAAGGTCTCGACGAATGGGCGGCGCGGGTAAAGATCTGGGCGGAAGGCAAAGTACCGACCGACCTGCCGCGCGCCGATCCCGCGACCGAAGCGCCGGTCAAACCGCGCGACGTGTTCGTCTACTTCATCACCGAGGGCAAGGTGCGCGCGCCGTTCGGCGCCATGGCGCTGATGAAGCGGGTCGGCTAGATTTTCCGCCTGCCCGCAACCGCAGGCAAGCCGTTGCTCATGTCCTTCTTGCAGCGGGCGATTTACGCCGCCAGGACGATCTCATTGTAGGCATCGAGATCGACGTAAAAAACCTTGGTGATCTCGCTGATCAATTCGTCGCGGTCGTAGCCTTGCGACCTTAGAATGTTGATGGCGGTAATGATGTCGACGCGCTCCGTGAGCCGTCGCTTCTGGTAGTCTTCGACGAAACGTTCCATCGGCTGTTCTCCTGGCCTGAATGCTCAAACGCGTTGAACACAAAACAGGTCGCAGGAGGGAAGCTAGGTGTGCTTGCTTGTGTGGAACTTGCCGGCTTGACCCGCGCATTCCCCTCGATCTGCGACAAACCAGACTGAAACGGAAGCGGCCGACTCACCAAGGCCTAGGAAAGACTAGCATGCAGTATTCGGCGTGCCAGTGTTGAGTATGGGGCATCGGACGAAAGTCAGGCGCAAAGGCGCGGACCTTCGCGACTTCGTCATCCTTGGGCGTAGCGACGCGAAGCGGAGCGAAGACCCAAGGATCCATGCCGTGACGAAGAAGCGTTGCTAACGGTTCAGAACGCAGAAAGGATCGTGCGCTGGCGGTCGAATTGTATTCTGCACCGCTGCGTTATTCGGCAGAGGTAATGGCATGGATCCTATGGTCTGCGCGCGTCGCTTCGCTCCTTGCTTCGCCAT
Organism: Mesorhizobium sp. P2_H9; assembly: GCF_056403215.1. Classification (NCBI taxonomy): domain Bacteria; kingdom Pseudomonadati; phylum Pseudomonadota; class Alphaproteobacteria; order Hyphomicrobiales; family Phyllobacteriaceae; genus Mesorhizobium; species Mesorhizobium sp. P2_H9. Next base: position 173,424 of record NZ_JBFUFX010000003.1, read on the forward strand.
AGGATGACGAAGTGACGAGGTATGCGGCTAATCGCCAGCGTGTTTGGTTCGCACAAGCTCCTAGGGATGAACAAGCCTACACCGTCAGAAACTTCCTGACATCCGCCCTGTCCAGATCCTCCGCCGGGCCAGTATGGACGATGACGCCACGGTCCATGATGTTGACCTCGTCGGCGAGTTCGCGGCAGAAATCGAGATACTGTTCGACCAGCAGCACGGCGATGCCCGCCTGGTCGCGCAGATAGCGGATGGCACGGCCGATATCCTTGATGATCGAGGGCTGGATGCCCTCGGTCGGCTCATCGAGCACCAGCAGTTTCGGCCGCATCACCAGCGCCCTGCCTATGGCAAGCTGCTGCTGCTGGCCGCCGGACAGATCGCCGCCGCGGCGGCCAAGCATCTGCTTCAGCACCGGAAACAGCTCGAAGACATGGCTAGGAATGTTGCGGTCGGCCCGCTTCAATGGCGCAAAGCCCGATTCGAGGTTTTCGCGCACCGTGAGCAGGGGGAATATCTCCCTGCCCTGCGGCACGAATGCGATGCCCGACCGGGCGCGGTCATACGCCGCGCTCCGGTCGAGCGCCTTCCCCTCGAAGGCAACACTTCCGCTCGTCAGCCGGTGGTGGCCGACGATCGATCTCATCAAACTGGTTTTGCCGACGCCGTTGCGGCCGAGCACGCAGGTGATCTTGCCGGCGCCGGCTTTCAGCGACACGCCGCGCAGCGCCTGGGCGGCGCCGTAGTGCAGCGTGGCATTGGAGACTTCGAGCATGTCAGCGCTTTCTCCAGAACTTGAGAAACGACAGATCGAAGCGATGGAATTGCACCCGCCAGACCATGCTCATCTCCCCAGATAAACTTCGACGACGCGCTCGTCGGCAGAAACGAAATCGAGCGTGCCTTCGGACAGCACCGAACCTTCGTGCAGGCAGGTCACCTTGACGCCGAGTTCGCGAACGAAATGCATGTCGTGCTCGACGACAATGACCGAATGGTCGCGCGCGATGTCCTTGAGCAGGCGCGCGGTTTCCTCGGTCTCGGCATCGGTCATCCCGGCGACGGGCTCGTCGACCAGAAGCAGCTTTGGATCCTGCGCCAAAAGCATGCCGATCTCGAGCCATTGCTTTTGGCCGTGGCTCAAATTTGCGGCGAGTTGGTCGCGCTTGTCGCCAAGCCTAATGATGCCGAGGACGTCGTCGATCTGTCGTGCTTCGGCCACTGACCTGCGATGGAACAAAGCCGGAAAAATCGAACGCGGGCCTTTCAGCGCCAGCATCAGGTTTTCCTCGATCGTGTGGCTTTCGAAGACGGTCGGCTTCTGGAATTTGCGGCCGATGCCCATGATGGCGATCTCGGCCTCGTCATGTTTGGTCAGGTCGACCTGGCCGTCGAAGAAAACCTCGCCCGCGTCAGGCCGCGTCTTGCCGGTGACGATGTCCATCATCGTCGTCTTGCCGGCGCCGTTGGGACCGATGATCGCCCGCATCTCGCCCTTGTCGAGCACCAGCGACAGATTGTTGATGGCGCGAAAACCGTCGAAGGAGACCGAGACGCCGTCGAGATAGAGGATCGTGTTCGACTTGGACATGATCGCTCACTCCGCCGGCTGCGGTTCGGGGCTGGACGCGGACCAGTCGCCGGGCTTTGTCGCCGCTGAGCGAACGATCTTCGCCGGCGGCGGCACGTCAGGATCGGTGCCCGCTTCCTCGGCGATCGATGCGGCCCGCATCGCCCTGGCGTTGCCACGCCAGCTGTCCCACATGCCGATGATACCCTTGGGCAGGAAGAGCGTGACAGCGACAAACAGCCCGCCAAGCGCAAACAGCCAGAATTCCGGCAGCACGCCGGTGAACCAGGATTTGCCGGCATTGACCAGCAGCGCGCCGATGATCGGTCCGACGATGGTGCCGCGCCCGCCAACGGCGGCCCAGACGACGACCTCGATCGAATTGGACGGCTCGAACTCGCCCGGATTGATTATGCCGACCTGCGGCACGTAAAGCGCGCCGGCGATGCCGGCCATGACAGCCGACACGGTGAAGGCAAACAGTTTGACGTTCTCCGCCCGCCAGCCGAGGAAGCGGGTACGGCTCTCGGCGTCACGCACCGCCATCAGCAGCTTGCCGTATTTGGAGCCGACGATGGCCCAGGTGACGTAGACGGCGAGCGCCAGCGTCACCGCGCTGGCCGCGAACAGCGCCGAGCGTGTCGCGTCGGCCTGCACGTTGAAGCCGAGAATATCCTTGAAATCGGTCAGGCCGTTGTTGCCGCCGAACCCCATGTCGTTGCGGAAGAAGGCGAGCAGCAGCGCGTAGGTCATCGCCTGGGTGATGATCGAGAGATAGACGCCGGTCACACGGCTGCGGAAGGCGAACCAGCCGAAGACGAAGGCGAGCAGGCCGGGCACGGCCAGCACCATGATCGCGGCAAACCAGAAATGGTCGAAACCGGTCCAGAACCACGGCAGCGCCTTGTAGTTCAGGAACACCATGAAGTCGGGCAGCACAGGATTGCCGTAGACGCCGCGTGAGCCGATCTGGCGCATCAGATACATGCCCATTGCATAGCCGCCGAGCGCAAAGAAAGCGCCGTGGCCGAGCGAGAGAATGCCGCAATAGCCCCAGACGAGGTCGAGCGCCAAAGCCAACAGCGCGTAGCAAAGATACTTGCCGGTGAGCGCGACGATGTAGGGCGGGATGTAGAACGCGCTCGTCGGAGAGATGGCCAGATTGAGCAGCGGCACGATGATGGCGACTGCCAGCAGAATGAGAATCGTAATGGCGACGCGGCGGTCGGCGCCAGCGGCGAAGAAGCGTCCGGTGATCATACTTCCACCGCCCTGCCCTTGAGCGCGAACAGGCCGCGCGGGCGCTTCTGGATGAACAGGATGATGAGGACCAGGACAACGATCTTGCCGAGCACGGCGCCGGCATAGGGCTCGAGGACCTTATTGACGATGCCGAGCGAGAAGGCGCCGACCAGCGTGCCCCAGAGATTGCCGACGCCGCCGAAGACGACGACCATGAAGCTGTCGATGATGTAGCCGCGGCCGAGATTGGGCGAGACATTGTCGATCTGGCTGAGCGCGACGCCGGCGATGCCGGCAATGCCGGAACCCAATGCAAAAGTCAGCGCATCGACCCACGGCGTCCTGATGCCCATGGAGGCGGCCATGCGGCGATTTGCGGTGACGGCGCGCATCTGCAGACCCCAGGGCGTGCGCTTCATGACATAGAGCAGCACGCCGAAGACGCAGAGCGCGAAGACCAGGATCCACAGACGGTTCCAGGTCACGGCCAGCTGGCCGATGGAGAAGGAGCCGGACATCCAGGACGGATTGCCGACCTCCTGGTTGGTCGGGCCAAAAATGGTGCGCACCGCCTGCTGCAGGATCAGCGACACACCCCATGTCGCCAGCAGCGTTTCCAGCGGCCGACCGTAGAGGAAACGGATGACGCCGCGCTCGATGATGAGCCCGACCAAAGCCGCGACGAGGAAAGCCAGCGGCAGCGCGATGACCAGCGACCAGTCGAACAGGTCGGGGAAGGAATTGCGGATCACCTCCTGCACGACAAAGGTGGTGTAGGCGCCGAGCATGACCATCTCGCCATGCGCCATGTTGATCACGCCCATGACGCCGAAGGTGATGGCAAGGCCTATTGCCGCGAGCAGCAGCACCGAGCCCAGCGATATGCCGTACCAGATGTTCTGGCCAGCATCCCAGAATGCCAGCGTCGAGTTGATGTTTGCCATTGCTGCCGTCGCCGCTTCCTTGACCGCGCCTTCGGAGTTGGCCTCGACGGAGGTGAGCAGGGACAGTGCGTCGCGATCGTCGCGGGCGCCGATGAGAGCGATGGCCGCCAGCTTGTCGGCCTCCGGGCGGTCGGAAACCAGAATGGACGCCGCGCGGGCCTGTTCGAACAAGGCCTTCACGCTGGCGACGGTTTCGCCAGCGATCGCGGCATCGAGCGGCTCGATGTTGGCGGCATCGGGCGTCTTGAACATGGTGTCGGCGGCGGCGATGCGCACTGCCGGATCCTTGGCGCGCAGCGTCAGCGTGCCCAGCGCATCGCGGATGACGCGGCGCAGCGTGTTGTTGACCTTGATCTTGGTGAGATCGGCCTTGGCGGCCTCAGCGGATTTTTCACCGCTCAGCGGGTCGAGCAGCTCGACGCTGTCGCCGGCCTCCTTGCCGACAAAGACCAGGGAATCGGCTTTGCGGATGTAAAGATTGCCGTCGCCAAGCGCGGCCAGCGGACGTTCGACCAGGGGATCGCCGGTTGCCGCAAGCTCATGCACCACAGCTTCGGTGGCCGAGAAATTCGAGGCGGTGGCGAATTTGGCGATGATGGCGCGAAGATCGGCTTCGGCTGCGTTTGACGGCAACAGACTTGCCATCAGGAACGCCAGCATGAGGCCGAGATTGCGCAACAGGATCATCCGTTCAGATACTCGTTGTGAGCTGAAAATTCGGGCGTCCGGGCGGGCTGGAGCCACCCGGACGCTTCGCAGTGCCGATCGTGGATACGTCCACGATCGGTCAGGCCCGGGAGGGATCAGTTTGTGCCCTTGCCGCCGCACTTGCCGGTGGCAACATTGAAGTTGCCGCAAGACAGAGGCGCGCGCCAATCGGAGATCAGGTCCTTGGAGTCGGGCAGGTAATCGGACCATTCATCGCCCATGACCAGACCGGGCGTCTGCGAAACGGTCTCGAACTGGCCGTCGGCCTGGATTTCGCCGATCAGCACCGGCTTGGTGATGTGATGGTTCGGCATCATGGTCGAATAGCCACCGGTCAAATTGGGCACGGAGACACCGATCATGGCGTCGATGACCTTGTCCGGATCGGTGGTGCCGGCCTTCTCGACGGCCTTCACCCACATGTTGAAGCCGATATAGTGAGCTTCCATCGGGTCGTTGGTGGTGCGCTTGTCGTTCTTGATGAACTTGTGCCAGTCGGCGATGAACTTCTTGTTTTCGGGCGTATCGACGCTCTCAAAGTAGTTCCAGGCGGCGAGATGGCCGACCAACGGCGCGGTGTCGAGACCGGCAAGCTCTTCCTCGCCGACCGAGAAGGCCATGACCGGGATGTCCTCGGCCTTGATGCCCTGGTTGCCGAGCTCCTTGTAGAACGGCACGTTGGCGTCACCATTGACGGTCGAGACGACGGCGGTCTTCTTGCCGGCCGAACCGAACTTCTTGATCGCCGAGACTTCGGTCTGCCAGTCGGAGAAGCCGAACGGCGTGTAGTTGACCATGATGTCCTCGGCGGCAACGCCCTTGGCCTTCAGATAGGCCTCGAGGATCTTGTTGGTGGTGCGCGGATAGACATAGTCGGTGCCTTCCAGCACCCAGCGCTTCACCGAGCCGCCGTCTTCGCTCATCAGATAGTCGACGGCCGGGATGGCCTGCTGGTTTGGTGCGGCACCGGTGTAGAACACGTTGCGCTCGCTTTCCTCGCCCTCATACTGGACGGGGTAGAATAGAATGTTGTCGAGTTCGGAGAACACCGGCAGCACGGACTTGCGCGACACGGACGTCCAGCAGCCGAACACGGCAGCGACCTTGTCCTTGGAGATCAGCTCGCGCGCCTTTTCGGCGAACAGCGGCCAGTTGGAAGCCGGATCGACGACGACCGCCTCGAGCTTCTTGCCGAGCAGGCCGCCCTTTGCATTCTGCTCGTCGATGAGCATCAGCATGGCGTCCTTCAGCGTCGTCTCCGAAATCGCCATGGTCCCCGACAGCGAATGGAGAATACCGACCTTGATGGTGTCGTCAGCCGCCTTGGCCGGAGCGGACATCAAAAGCCCCGCCGCCACCACGCTTGCCGAAAACATCTTTGTTATTGTCGAGAAATTACCCCTCATATTACAGACTCCCAAGCTGGTTGATGGTACCGCAACCAGACCATGCAACGGCTGTGCCAACCGCTGGAGCAACGTCGACAACCACGGAAATTTCCAATATTATCAGATGGTTATTATATTAGCCGTCGAATATACATTGACAACGAACAGCGCTGGTTAAAATTTGATTGAGAAAAAATTACGCACCCTTGCCTAATTTTCACCCAAATCGCCTATCTGCCTAAATTTTGATCTGCTGTGCGTCAGTGGACCGCTGTCGACGACCGTTGCGGCATTGCCGGAAAATAGGGCAAGGTCGATCCTCAAACGAGCGACGCCATGGCCTCCAGGATTTCTTGTGTTTTCAGCATCGTGCTGATGCTTGCGGCGACCGGCACTGCGCGTGCCGACTTCACCGACGGCAAGCTGCCGGATGGGACCTATCATTGCGAGGTCTATCTGCTTGGCATGTTCCTCAGCCTCGGCGACATCACCATCAAGGGCAATGTCTACAGCGGCCCGGTGACGTTCGGGACCGCCCAGCAGGGCTACAACTACCAGATGGATGCAAACGGCGTCGTGACCTGGCTCGGCCCCTTAGGCGGCTACACCGCGGGCGGCAACAGCCTGTCGCTGACGCAAGCGACACTGGACGGCACCCCATCCTTCGACATCATCATGCGACAGCAGGACGGCGCCTTTACCGCTTCGACCTGCACCAGGCGTTGAGCGGCGGCCGCGGGTCGCTTGTTTCTGATGCTCGGCTAAATTAGGAAGCGTCAGCGACTTCGAGCGCCAGCCGGGTCATATCGGTGAACAGCGCCTGGCGTTCGGAATAGTCGGTTTGCTCGCCGGTCACGACATTGTCGACGACGGTCAGCAGCGACAGGGCGCGAGCGCCGAAATGCGCGGCGATGCCATAGAGGGCGCTGGTTTCCATATCCACGGCGAGCGCGCCAAGGGCCTGGCCTTCGGCGAAGCGGGTGCGCCCCTCGGGATGATAGAATATGTCGCTGCCGATCGTCAGCCCGGCAGAGTGTTCAATGCCGAGTGCCCCGGCCCGGGCCAATGCATGGGCGAGCAACGCGGGATCAGGCCCTGCGGCGGCGTCATAGAGCCCAAAGGCCTGACCGCTCATGCCGCTTTCCGCGCGCACCGATTGCGAGATCACCAGGCTGCGCAGTTTCACGCTATCGGTCAGGCCACCACAGGTGCCGGTGCGGATCAGCGTTTTGACGCCATAGAAATCCAGCAATTCATGCACGTAGATCAGGAATGACGGGACACCGATGCCCGTAGCCTGGATGCTGACAGGTTGGCCGCGAAACAGACCGGTGAAGCCCAGCGCGCCCCTGCGGCGGTTGACGCAGCGCGGCGCCTCGAGAAATGTCTCAGCCATCCATTCGGCGCGTTGCGGATCGCCCGGCAACAGCACCGTTTCCGCATAATCGCCCTTGTCGGCCTCATTGTGTGGCGTCACGGCATCTTCCCCAAATCCTGCCGCGTTTGTCATCACAATCATGGCAGGCTGGCGTCGATGCGCAAGCGGCGATTGCGAAGCTCCAGTCGCCGGACCTCACTGGTTATGAACGGACGGCTCGTTACCCGGCGCCGGCACGTGTAAACGGCATGGCACGGGCGTCTGTGCGCTTGTTCACATTCGGGCGACGCACTTCATGCGGGGCGCTCTAAATTAGGACTCCAGCACGTCCTTGACGATGGTGGCCAATTGCTTGAGCGAGAACGGCTTTGGCAGGAAGCCGAACTGCGCGTCCGCGGGCAGGTTCCTGGCAAACGCGTCCTCGGCATAGCCGGACACGAAGATGAACTTGATGTCCGGCTGCCGCTTGCGCAATTCGCCAAGCAGCGTTGGCCCATCCATCTCCGGCATGACCACGTCGGAAACGACGATGTCGACCTTGCCGCCCAGGGCTTCGAACACTTCCAGCGCCTCGACGCCCGAGGACGCCTCATGGACTGTGTAGCCGCGCGACGTCAGCGCCCGCATGCCGCCCATGCGCACGGCATCCTCGTCCTCGACGAGCAGCACCGTGGCTGATCCCGAGAGATCCTTGGCCGCATCGGCGATTTTGACCGGCGCCGCCGGCGCGTCAGCGGGATCGCCGGCCTTTCTCACTTCGGCAATGTGGCGCGGCAGGAAGATGCGGAACGTCGAGCCCTTGCCGACTTCGGAATCGCAGAAGATGAAGCCGCCGGTCTGCTTGATGATGCCGTAGACCATCGACAGGCCAAGGCCGGTGCCCTTGCCGACTTCCTTGGTGGTGAAGAACGGCTCGAATATCTTTTTCAGGATATCCGGCGCGATGCCGCTGCCGGTATCCTCGACCTCGACCACCACATAGTCGGCCGGGGTGAGTTCGCGGTAGGCAAAGGTCTTGCACTCCGCTTCGGTGACGTTGCGGGTGCGCACGGTGAGGTCGCCGCCGGCCGGCATCGCATCGCGCGCGTTGACGGCGAGGTTCACCACCACCTGCTCGAATTGGCCGATGTCGACCTTGACCGGCCACAGGTCGCGGCCATGATCGACTTTCAGCTTGATGTCGTTGCCGACCAGACGGGCAAGCAGCATCCTGAGGTCAGCGAGCACGTCGGTCAGGTTGAGCACCTCCGGCCGCAATGTCTGCTTGCGTGAGAAGGCCAGCAGCTGCCGCACCAGCGATGCCGCCCGGTTGGCGTTCTGCTTGATGTTCATGATGTCGGGGAAGGACGGGTCCGACGGACGGTGATTGGTCAGCAAAAGGTCGGACGCCATGATGATGGCGGTCAGCACATTGTTGAAATCGTGCGCGATGCCGCCGGCAAGCTGGCCAACCGCCTGCATCTTCTGGCTTTGCGCCATCTGGCCCTCGAGCGCCTTTTGCTCGGTGGTCTCGACGGCATAGACGATGGCGGATTCCTCAGCGCCCTCGCCGCCGGCGCTATCGGCAACCGCGTTGACGTAGAAGCGTATGTGACGGTCATCGTTGCCGGGCAGCAGCGTGTCGATCGGCTCGATGTCAGCCTGCCGCTGCCGGGCCTTTTCGAAGGCCGCGGCAAAGGCCGGCCGATCGCGCTCGTGGATCACCGTATCCAGCCGCACGCGGCGATCGACTGCGTCGCCATCGACGACGGAGGAAAACAGCGACAGGAACGGCGCGTTGGTGCGCAGGATGCGGCCGCTCTTGTCGACGGCGGCAATCGCCATCGGCGTCGAGTTGAAGAAGCGGGTGAAGCGGACCTCGGAGGCGCGAAGATCGGCGGAAGCGTCCTCGCCCTGCGTGCGGTTGAGCACGATGGTGCGGGTCGGACCGTTCAGCCCTTCCCGGCTGGCTGAAACACGGTGCATGAAGCGCACCGGCAGTGCCTCGCCCTTGGCTGTCGTCAGATCGAGATCGATGACGGCATTGCGGGTGGTGCCGGGATCGGCCTTGACCGAGCGGACCAGCGCCATGCCGTCGCCGGCAACGATCTCCGACAGTGTGACGGCGCCGGGCGTGAAGCTGGCCAGATCAACGCCCAGCCATTCGGCGAGCGTGGCGTTGATATAGGTGACGCGGCCTTCCTGGTCGGCGGAAAAGAAGCCAGCCGGCGCATGGTCGAGATGATCGATGGCCTTTTGCAGGTCGAGAAAGAAGCGCTCCTGCTCGGCCCGCTCCTGCGAGATGTCGGCAAGCTGCCAGGCGAGCAGAGGCAGCCGCTGGCCCGGAACACTGAAGGCACGGGCGCGGGCGCGATACCAGCGCGCGCCGGGTTCGGCGCCTGGGCGAATGGATTGCGCCAGCCGGAACTCGCCGTCGCCCGGCTGGCCGTCACGCAGGCCGGACGCCAGCCGGTAGATGGTCACCGAGGCCTCGGGAATGTCGGAAAGCAGCCCTTCGACCGTCTTCAGATCCGTCGCCGACGCGGCACCCGTCATGTCGGCATAGGCCCGGTTGGCGTAGACGACACGGCCCTTGGTGTCGGTGACGAGCAGGCCTTGCGACATCGAATCGACGAAGGCTTTCGACAGTTCGTCGCTGGTCGAGCGCGGCGCGATCTGAACGAAACCGATCGCGGTGGCGAACAGGAAGCCGACACCGATCATTGCCAGCACGCCAAGCATGCCCAGCAGGAAGGGGTCGCCAAGACGCTCGCGGAACAGCCCAAAAACGATCGCAGCCCCGGTCAGGACGACGATGAAGACGACGAGCCGGGCAACCGCGCCCGGCCTTGTGTTCTGGTCGACGATAGGTACCGGATAGAAATCGCCGCGCGTTTCCTTGGCCATGTGCCCCCTGCTCGTGAATTCCGGTGTCCGACACCTGGCCCGGTTGAATCACATTCTCCTAGTCCGGAAAAGGCCCCGACGGCAAATGTCCGTTAAAAATGGTGCCGTTGGGCTTACAGTGTTTCAAGCTGTTCACGACGCGTGAAACGCAACTTGCGGTCGCCTGCCGCAACGGTCTAGTGTCGCGTCACTTCGACAAGGCGATTTGGGGGCACCGATGCTGCAGATGCTGGATAGCGTGGCCGGTCCTGGATATGCCGCGGCAATCCTGTGGACGTTTGCCGCGCTTGTCCTGCTGGTCATCATCCTCGTCATCGTCAAGCTTGTCCGCAACCTGACTTTTGGAACATTCGTCGCCGGTGGCAGAAACCGCAAGACGCGGCTGGCGGTCATGGATGCCACCGCCGTCGACAGCCACCGCCGGCTGGTGCTGGTGCGGCGCGACGATATCGAACATCTGCTGCTGATCGGCGGCCCGACCGATGTCGTCGTCGAACGCGACATCCGACTGGCGGCGCCACGGCGCCCGGCCTTGACCGGAGATGGCGGCCAGCAACAGGCGCCGCGACCGCGCGCGCCGCAACCCGGCGCAGCACCTGCGAGGCAGGCGCCAGCACCGCAGCCGGTCAATGCGGCTCCAGCGCCCGTTAAACCCCGTCCGGTAACACCGGCGCCGAAACCGGCCGCGCCAAGCTATCAGCCCTCCAACATCACCCCGCTGCCTGCCTATGGCTCAGCCAACGCCAATGTCGTTCGCCATGCGCCGCCGCCGAGGCAAGATTCCATCGACGATACGCTGATGAAGGAGCTTGAGGTTTCGCTCGATGATCCGCGCGCCGTCAAGCCTGCGAGCAAGGCGGCAGCGAAGGCGCCGCCCTCACTCGACGACGAGATGACAAAACTTCTCGGCGAGCTCTCCAGCCAGAAACGATAAAGCGCAACGCGCTTTAAGTCTTTGTTTTTATGCATGTCGTTGTCCCAAAACCGGGACCACTTTTGGGCGACATGCATTAGCCGAGAGCCAAAAAAATGGCCGGGAAAACCGGCCATTTCTTACGAATTTTGCTCCAGCTGAACGCCTCAGTCGTCGCGATAGACTTTCTCGCGGCGCTCGTGGCGCTCCTGCGCCTCGATCGACAAGGTCGCGATCGGACGCGCGTCGAGCCGCTTCAGTGCGATCGGCTCGCCGGTTTCCTCGCAGTAGCCGTAAGTGCCTTCGTCGATGCGCTGCAGCGCGGAATCGATCTTGGAAATGAGTTTGCGCTGGCGATCGCGGGCGCGAAGCTCGATGGCGCGGTCGGTTTCCGAGGATGCCCGATCGGCAAGATCGGGGTGGTTGGCGTTTTCCTGCTGCAGGATTTCGAGAGTTTCGCGCGCTTCGCGCAAGATGTCGTTCTTCCAAGTGACGAGCTTCAGGCGAAAGTAGGATTTCTGCCGCTCATTCATAAACGGCTCGTCTTCGGAGGGTACGTAATCGGCGGTAACGATGTCGTTCATTCGACTCACCCAACAACCCCAAATTTTGCGCCTATATATTCGCCGTCCGACGCCTGCACAAGCGCAATCGGCCGCAGTCTCACGCAAATTTTAATGTTGGTGAACTGGCACCGGCAACAGCTTTTGCAGCAAGGGTGCGGCCAAATTCCCACATGATTCGTTGTGCTTGAGGGCGCCAGCCATTGTGCGCGAGACTTTCTCATGGCTAATCCTGCAATGTCATTGCTAGACTTTGCGGCGCCAATGAGGGTTCGGTGAGCAGACTTTATCTGTTGAGGCATGCGAAGGCCGGATGGGCGCTGCCCGGCGTGCGCGACTTCGATCGTCCACTCGACGCGTCCGGCATCGCCGACGCCGAGGTGATGGGGGCGGCCATGCGGACCCGCAACTACATTCCCGACATCACGCTTTGCTCCAACGCCAGGCGAGCCCGCCAGACGCTGGAAGGCCTCGCCGGCCATACCGATACCGGCCGGGTGCTGTTTTTCGACACGCTCTACAGCGAAGACGCCGCCGGCTACCTCGGCATTATCCGCAAGAATGGCGGGCCGGGCTCGCTGCTGGTCATCGGCCACAATCCGATGACGGAAGATCTTGCCATGGCGGTTTCGGGCGACGGCGACGAGGCTGCGAGGGGAATGCTCAACCATGGTTTCCCGACTTCCGGTCTTGCCGTCGTGCGGTTCAACGGCAATCTTGCCGAAGCCGCGCAAGGCAGTGGCTATCTCGAGGCCTTCCTGACCCCCGCCGATCTCTGAGACCATTACAAAGCCCGGTTCCAGAGCCTATATCGGAACTCACCGAGACCCCGAGAGAACCGATTTGGCATCATCGCTGACCACTTTCACCGACGAGGCGCGGATTGCACTGGATACGCTGTCCGGGCGCGCCGCCGGGCTCTTTTCTCCGTCGCTGCGGCTGGGGGTCACCGGCCTCTCCCGTGCAGGCAAGACGGTGTTCATCTCGGCCTTTGTCCACAATTTGATCCATGGCGGGCGCCTGCCGCTGTTCGAAGCGCAAAGGTCGGGGCGCATCGCCCGGGCTTTCCTCGAAGAGCAACCGGACGATGCCGTGCCGCGTTTCCAGTACGAGGATCACATCGCAGCCCTGGTCAACGACCGCGTCTGGCCGGACTCGACACGCGCCATTTCCGAGCTGCGGCTGACCATCGAATTCGAATCGGCTTCCGGCTGGAACCGTATGTTTTCCCGAGGAAAATTGTCGGTCGATATTGTCGACTATCCGGGCGAATGGCTGCTCGACCTGCCATTGCTCGGCAAATCCTTCGCCGATTTTTCGCGCGAAGCTTTCGAGATGGCGGCGCTGCCGGTGCGCGCCGATCTTTCGCAAGCATGGCGGGCGCTTGCCGCCACGATCGATCCCAATGCCGACGCCGACGAGATGACGGCACGTCGTCTCGCCGAGAGCTTTGCCGCCTATCTCAAAGCTTGCAAGCTCGACGAGCGGGCGCTTTCGACCCTGCCGCCAGGCCGCTTCCTGATGCCTGGCGACCTGGAGGGTTCGCCGGCGCTGACTTTTGCGCCCTTGCCGATCCGGAACGACCGGCGGCCGCGCTCGGGATCGCTGCAGGCGATGATGGAGCGGCGCTACGAGGCCTACAAGACGCATGTCGTCAAACCGTTCTTCCGCGAGCACATCACCCGCCTCGACCGCCAGATCGTGCTGATCGATGCCATGCAGGCCCTGAACGCCGGTCCCGGCGCGATGGCCGACCTGGAACGCGCCGTAACCGAAATCCTTTCCTGTTTTCGCCCCGGCCGGGGCGGCTTTCTCACCGACCTGTTTTCACGGCGCATCGACCGCATTTTGGTGGCCGCGACCAAGGCCGACCATCTGCATCACGAAAGCCACGACCGGTTGCAGGCGATCGTGCGGCGGCTTGCCGACCGCGCCGTGGCGCGGGCGAATTTCACCGGCGCAGATGTCGATGTGGTCGCCATGGCCGCCATGCGCGCGACAAGGGAAGGCACGGTCAAACAAGGCCGGGAAACACTGCCGGTGATCATCGGCACGCCGTTGAGCGGTGAAAGGATCAATGGCGAAACGTTTGATGGGAGAACCGAAACAGCTATATTTCCCGGTGACTTACCGGAGAAGATTGATGCCGTTTTCGACATTTCTGAACCAGACCATCGGCAGAACAATGACGACCCGGCGATCCGCTTCGTGCGCTTTCGCCCGCCAAAACTCGAACGCACGGCCGAAGGCGTGACGCTGTCGCTGCCGCATATCAGGCTTGACCGTGCCCTGCAGTTCCTGATCGGAGACCATCTGGCATGACCGCGCCCCGCAGACCGGCGGCATTCCGCATCGAGCCGGAGGCCGCATCCAGGCAAGAGGCGGCAAACCATCGCGCGCAAGTCGAGGTGGCGCCGGCGCGAAAGCCGCGCACGACGAAGACCGACATGGCTGTTGTCGTGCCGGCCGAGATCGACGTCTTCGACGAGCCCGATATCATTGCTGCCGAACCGCCGCCCGCCACCGCGCCGCGCAAGCGTTCGCTGCTCGCCAGCATCTTCTTCGGCGCGTTCGGCGTGCTTGTTTCGCTGGCTGTTGGTCTGTGGACCGACCAGTTGATTCGCGACCTGTTCGAGCGTGCGCAATGGCTGGGCTGGCTGGCCGCCGGAATGGCCACGGTCGCGGCACTGGCGCTTGTGATTATCCTTTTCCGCGAGTTTTTGGCGATTGCCCGCCTCGCCGAAGTCGAAAAGCTGCAGAAACGGGCGCTGGATGCTGTCGCGCGCGACGATCCGAAGGCCGCACGCTCAGTTGTCGACGAGCTTTCGGCCTTTGTCGCCGCCAAACCCGAAACCGCGGCCGGCCGGCGCTCGCTGGCCGAATTGCGCGGCGAGATCATTGACGGCGGCAATCTGGTGCGCCTGGCCGAGACCGAAATCCTCGGGCCGCTCGATATCAGGGCCAAGGTGATGATCCTCGAAGCGGCAAAGCGCGTATCGCTGGTGACGGCAGTCAGCCCTCGCGCAATCGTCGATGTCGCCTATGTCGTGTTCGAAGCCGGGCGCCTCATTCGCCGCCTGTCGGAGCTTTATGGCGGCCGGCCGGGCACGCTGGGCTTCTTCCGGCTGGCGCGCAGCGTTCTCGCCCATCTGGCGGTCACCGGCTCGATCGCCGTCGGCGACAGCTTTGTTCAACAAATCGTCGGGCACGGCCTTGCCGCCCGGCTTTCGGCGAAGCTTGGCGAAGGCGTCGTCAACGGCATGATGACGGCACGCATCGGCATAGCGGCGATGGAAACGGCGCGGCCCCTGCCCTTCATCGCCGGCAAGCGGCCAGGCATGGGCGATTTCCTGTCGGCGCTGACATCGTTTGCAACCAAAAAGGAAGAGGAAACACCTGTTCCCGGCAAGTGACGGTCATCAAGCATTAACCAATCTTGTTCATGGTCAGACGAGTTCCAACAACAGTCACTTTGTTGCCGGGTGTCGTCGATGAAAAGCGTAATTCTGTCCACCGTCCTGCCCCTGACGATCGCGGCTGCGGCACCTGTGGGCCTGGCGGGGAAGGCGTTTGCGGCAGAGCCCGACAAGCAGTTCTTTCACACGGTTGAAGGCCAATGGGTCGGCCCGGGTGAAATCGTCGCCGGCAAGTACAAGGGCACGAAATTCTCCTGCAATTTCACCGGCTCCACGCCTGACGGCGGAACCGGCATGACGCTCGATGGTGACTGTCGGGTCGGCGTGTTCACGCAGAAAATGTCGGCGACCGTCGAACGCAAGGGGCGCGACGGCTACAAGGGCAATTTCATGGGTGGCGCTGCCGGAACCGGCCTCGACATCATCGGCGGCAATGTGGTCGATGCCCGCAAGGTCGTCTTCACCATCAACCGCAACCAGCTGCGCGGGGTGATGCAGGCCCGCATCCCCGACGACAATTCGATGACGGTGACGATTGCAGTGCGCGTCGACAAGCAATTGGTGCCGGTCATCGGCATGAGCTTGAAGCGGATCGATGCCGTCGAAGTCGGTTCCATCGAGCCGAACTGAGAACCCGTCCTGAACGCAAAAAGGAGGCGGCAGCCAATGGCCACCGCCTCCTTTCAAAGCAAACAGATCAGCGCTTCGCTCAGCCCTTGATGGCGGCAAGCACGTCGTCATAGGCCTTGCAGGCCTCTGCCGCCGTGGTCGCGCCCGAATATTTGGTGGTGACCGCCTGGACCTTGGCGGTGAGATCGGCGGCCTTGGACGGATCTTTGGTGATCGCCTCCTGCAGAGCGGTCGTCACATCCTGAGCCTTCTTGGTCAGCATTTCCGTCGTGCACTCCGGCGCCTTCGAACAGGCCGAACCGGCAAGCGCCGCGATGCCAACGGCAACAAGCAAAAACTTCTTCATGTCAGTCATCTCCTCAGAAAGGCCGCGACTTGATCGTCACTGGTCCTCCAATGGCCGAAGCCGACTGTCCTTAGCGCCCGATTGTGGCAACACGCAACGCAACCGTCGCGTAAACTTGTGTAACGCGGCTGCAACATCGCGGCGGCCCCGGATTCAGGCCGCCCGTGTCAGTTGGGGCAGGGTTCAGCCACGAGGCTGCAGCAGCGCCAGCACGGCTGTCGATGCGGCAAGGATGGCGGTCAGCGTCAGGGGCGCCGTGGCACCGTAATTGTCCACGACGTAGCCGCCGACAACCGCGCCAATGGTGATGGCAATTTGGAAAGAGACGACCATCAGGCTGCCCGCTGCTTCCAGCGCATCAGGTGCCGCGCGGGACAGATTGGTCGGCAGCACCACCGGCCCCATGCCGAAGGCGAAGCCCCAAAGTGTAACGAATACGAAGGCAGCGCCAATTTGCACGCCCCAAAGCACCAATGCCAGCGCCGCAAACGCCATCAACACGGCGGTGACCACGAGAGCCACGCGGATATTGGCATCGGCCAAACGGCCGCCGGCAATATTGCCGACCACAGCGGCGATGCCAAATCCGAGCAGCGCGAGTGCAATCGGCCCGGTTGCAAGCAGCGTCACGTGTTCGAGGAAGGGGCGCACATAGACCGAACCGGCGAAATGTCCTGTCATCAGCAAGACAATGGCAAGCATGCCGAGTTGAATGCCACGCCGCCGCGTCAGCCGAAACACGTCTCCAAGACTATTGCTGGCGGTTGCTGGCAAGGTCGGCAGGCTGAGAAACTGCAGCAGCATGGCAACCACGGCTAGCCCCGCTGTCATCGCCATCGCGCTGCGCCATCCCAGCCAGTCGCTGATCAAGGCCCCCATCGACGGCGCGGCGATGGTGGCAAGCGAAACGCCGAGGGTGACGATAGCCATGCCCCGACCTGTCGCATTGGCGCCAACCAGCCTAGCCACGACGGCAACCGAAAGTGCCCAGAAAGCGCTGAGAGCAATTCCCAGCCCGGCTCGGCCTAGCAACAGCAGCCAGAAATTGGGCGCCAGCGCTGCAAGAATATTGGAAGCGACCGCCAGGGCCATCGAGGCCGACCAGCACGGTCTTGCGGTTCAATCGGCCGATGAGAACATTGCTCAGCATGGCCGTCACGGCGCCGACCGAGGCGGTGGCGGTGACGACCTGCCCGGCTGTGCCCTCGCTGATGCCGAGATCGCGCGCCATTGGGGTCAACAGACCCGCCGGCAGGAACTCGGCCGACACTAGGGCAAAGCTGGTGGCCGCCAATGAAATGACCGCAAACCAGGTGGCTGCGTTCCATGCGGACGGCGCATCGGCGTCAAGGCCGATCGCGGCGTCTTCAAGCTGTAATGTTGTGTCAGTCACGGGAGGATCTCCAAAGGTTGGAGATCTTAGATAGGCGAGTCAGCCCGGATGATATGTACCTTAAAATCCGAAATTCATGTCCATTCGTCCGGGAATTGTGCGGCGCACAACGCCCGGCGAGACATTGGTGATGCGCTTGAACGCGCGAGCGAAGGATGCCTCGGAATCATAGCCCAAACGGGTAGCGACTTCGGCAACCGACATGCCGTTTTGCCCCAGCAATTCGCGGGCAAGCTGCATACGCAGGCGGGCGAGATAGTGTGCGGCACCCTCCCCCAAGACAGCGCTGAAACGCTCGGCGAAAATCGAGCGCGATTGGCCTGCCACACCGGCGAGGCTTCCCAGCGTCCAGTTATGGCCGGGGTCTCGGTGCATGGCTGCCAGGGCGCGGCCGATATGGGGGTCGCGAATGGCTGCGAGCCAACCGGTGGTCACGGCGCCATTGCAATTGACCCAGCAGCGGATGAGCCGGGCCGTCAGCAAGTCCGCCATACGCGACAGAATCGTGGCGCTGCCCATCTGCGGTTGTGCGGTCTCCACCGTCATGGCCGCCAGCAAAGGGCCGACGACAGGGTCATTGCCGGCCACGTCGCAACCCTTGATGATGGGCGGCATCAATGTGATCAATGGATTGAGCGCACAGGAGCCCAAGGCCATCGAGCCGCAGAAAAGGGTGCTTGTCGCGCCCGTTCCCTGCCTTACCACTTCGCAGACATTGCCCCCCAACTTGGTCACCTGGCACCCCTCGAGCGAGTCGCCCACCACGTCCGGCGCACTCGCCAGCCGATGGGCGACGCCTTGCGGCAGCAACACAAGATCGCCATCGCGCAACTCCTGCCAGCCTTGCGCTTCGGTATGAATCCAGCACGGACCCTGGCCGACAAAGTGAAACCGAAGCAGCTGTTGTTGCGGAAATTCTATGCTCCAGGGATGTCGGAGCTCGCAGCGGCCATAGTTGACACCGCTCAAGCGAAAGTCCCGCAGCACTTCGCTGAGTGCGTCCATCGGGATATGCGGCAGCGGCGACGGACGGGACGAATGGTCAAGCATTAATCAGATATAGATGCCGAACGTCCGGCAGGCAAGCGGTGACCGTTGTTCCACCAAGGGAATCGCTTCTAACGCACCCTACCCTTCCTGGCAGGCTTCTCGCCCTTGCCTCCCGCTCCAACTGCATGCAAGGAGTGCTGGGAGAGACAGGGACAAGAGGCATGGCAGCGGACGTATCGGGCAGCGATCTCATTCAGGTGGTGGCGCTGCTTGCCGCAGGCGTCGTTGCCGTACCGATCTTCAAACGCATGGGGCTGGGCTCCATCCTCGGCTATCTCGCGGCAGGCGTGGTCATCGGCCCGTTCGGCATCGGCGTCTTTTCCGAATCGGAAGCCATTCTCCATGTCGCCGAACTCGGCGTGGTCATGTTCCTGTTCATTATCGGGCTGGAGATGCAGCCATCGCGGCTTTGGGGCCTGCGCCGGGAAATTTTTGGCCTCGGCGCGCTGCAGGTCGGCGTATGCGCGCTTCTGCTGACCAGCGTCGGACTGGCGGGCGGTTTTCCGATTGCCGTGTCCTTCGTCGCCGGGGCCGGCTTTGTGCTGACGTCGACGGCAATCGTCATGCAACTGCTCGAAGAACGCGGCGAAATGGCTTCACCAAAAGGCCAGCGCATCGTTTCCGTCCTGCTGCTCGAAGATCTGGCGATCGTGCCGCTGCTGGCGCTGATCGCCTTCCTGGCGCCGGGCGGCGCCGATATGAGCCTGACGCAACGGCTGACCGAAGTCGGCATCGGCCTTGCCGCGATCGTCGGACTGGTGGTGGCCGGTCGCTATCTGCTCAATCCGTTCTTCCGCATCCTGGCTGACGCCCGCGCCCGCGAGGTGATGACCGCGGCCGCCCTGCTGGTCGTGCTCGGTTCGGCGCTCGCCATGCAGCTCTCCGGCCTGTCGATGGCGATGGGCGCCTTTCTGGCCGGCGTGCTTTTGTCGGAATCGACTTTTCGCCACCAGTTGGAGGCCGACATCGAGCCGTTCCGCGGCATCCTGCTCGGGCTGTTCTTCCTTGCCGTCGGCATGTCGCTCGACCTGCATGTGGTGGCCGAGAACTGGCGCCTGGTCGCCATCTACGTCGTCGCCTACATGGCGATGAAGGCGCTCGGCATCTACATCGTCGCCCGCCTGCTCAAGACCGGTCACCGGGAAGCGCTCGAGCGCGCCGTGTTCATGGCGCAAGGCGGTGAATTCGCCTTCGTCCTCTATTCAGCAGCCGCGGCGGTCGGCATCATCGACAGCCGGGCCAATGCGACGCTGACCGCGATCGTCATCATCTCGATGGTGCTGACGCCGCTGGCAATCATCGCCCTCAAATATCTGACGCCGCGCGACGAGCAGTCGCTCGAAGGCGTCGATATCGCCGATGGCCTCACCGGCAGTGTTCTGGTCATCGGCTTTGGCCGTTTCGGCCAGATCGCCAGCCAGCCGCTGCTGCTGCGCGGCATCGATGTGTCGATCATCGACAATGACGTCGAAATGATCCAGGCGGCCGCCGATTTCGGCTTCAAGGTCTATTATGGCGATGGCACGCGGCTGGACATTCTGCGTGCCGCCGGCGCCGGAAGGGCGCGCGCCGTGCTGATCTGCGTCGACAAGCCGGACGCCGCCGTGCGCATCGCCGAGCTGATCAAGGCGGAGTTCCCCTTGCTGACGGTGCTGGCGCGCGCCTTCGATCGCGGAACCGCGCTGCAGCTCATTCGCGCCGGCGTCGACTTCCAGCTGCGCGAAACCTTCGAATCGGCGCTCATCTTCGGCGGTTCCACCCTGGAAGCGCTGGGTGTCGACCCCGAAGACGTCGCCGAGGTGATCGAGGATGTGCGGCGCCGCGATGCTGCCCGTTTCGAGATACAACTGGCTGAAGGCGTTCGCGCCGGCCGACGCTTCCTGAAAGGCAACATCAACACGCCGATACCGACGCCGCTCGCCCCGCCGCGCCGTCCCGGCCAGGCGCTCAACGAAGAGACGGCCGGCGTGCTGCACAAATCCGAGCCTGCGGGGGAATAAGCCGATGACCGAACTGGATGAACGGGCGCTCGCCGTCACCCAATTCTGGCGTGAGGCCGGAGAGGATGCCTGGTTCGAGAAAAACGATGCTTTCGATGCGGACTTCCGCGACCGGTTCCTCGACCTGCACTTCGCCGCCGCCCGGCGCGAATGCGACCAGTGGTCGGACCATGCCGAGGGCTCACTGGCGCTGATGATCCTGCTCGACCAATTTCCGCGAAACTGCTTTCGCGGCACCGGCCACATGTATGCCACCGATCCGCTGGCGCGGCATTTTGCGGGCAAGGCGGTTGCCGCTGGCCAGGACCTGTTGCTCGACGAAGAGCTCCGCGTTTTTCTTTATTTGCCGTATGAGCATTCGGAACATCTCGCCGACCAACTCAGGTCGGTTGAACTGACCACCGCCAACGCCTCCGAATATCTGAAATATGCGGTCGAGCATCGCGACATCGTCCAGCGCTTCGGCCGCTTTCCGCATCGGAACAGGATGCTGGGCCGCGAGACGACGCCGGACGAACAGAAATTTTTGGACGGTGGTGGATTTTCCGGCTGAGCGATCGAAGCCAAAGCCAGTCAGACCAGCCACCAGTCCCGGCCGGAAGCCAATCGCTCGATGCCCGAAATGTCGACGGCGCCCAGCCGCTCCGACACGCTACGGCCGCCAACGGCTAGGCCAGGTGCGATTTCGGCCAGCGGCGCAAGCACGAAGGCGCGTTCCAGCATCCTGGGGTGCGGCACTTCGAGCCCGGTCTCATGGATGATGCGGTCTGCGAATACCAGGATGTCGATGTCGATCAGGCGCGGACCCCAGCGTTCCTCACGCACCCGCTTTAGTCGGCGCTCGGCGTCGAGGCAGAGATCGAGCAGCGCGCGCGGTGCCAGCGCCGTCGAAATTTCGGCCGCCGCATTCAAGAAATCCGGCTGATCGAGCTTGCCCCAGGGCGGCGTGCGATAAAGCGAGGAGACGGCAACGACGCGCGTATCGCGATCGGCATCCAGCATGCGCAACGCCGACCCCATCGATTTCGCGGGGTCGCCGAGATTGCCGCCAAGGCTGAGATAGACGGTGTTATTCGGGCCAGACAACGGTCACCTCGACATAATCGAGCACACCGGGTACCGGCGCGTTCGGTTTGCGCACAGTGATCTCGGCCCTTTTGATCTGCGGAAAACGCGCCGTAAGCGCCCGGGCAACCTCCAGCGCCAGCGCCTCGATCAGAAAGCGCCGCTGTCCGGTGATGATCTTTTCGATCACCGCAAAGGCGATGCCATAGTTGACGGTGTCGTTGATGGAATCATCGACCAGTGCGCTGCCGGGGTCGACGGTAAGGGCGGCATCGACATAGAAGCGCTGGCCGAGCTTTTCCTCCTCGTCCAGCACGCCGTGCCGGGCAAAGAAGGCGCAATTCTTCATGCGGATGACATACATCGCTCAGCGTCCTGCCTGGCCTATTTCGCGCGCCAGCATAGCATCGGCGACGGCCAGTGCGTCCACGTTGATTGCGACATCATGGACGCGAAACAGATCGGCGCCTTTCAGCCTCAGAATGACGCTGGTGGCTGCCGTGCCGGCGGCCCTGTCCATCGCATCGCGACCGGTAACGTTGCCGATAAAGCGCTTTCGCGATGTCCCCGCCATCAGCGGAAAGCCGAGCGCATTGAGTTCGGCAAACCGCGCCATCAGGTCGAGGTTCTCTTCCGCCGTCTCCTTGGCGAAACCGAAGCCGGCATCGAGCACGATATGCTCGTCGCCGACGCCGTTGTGGCGGGCAATTTCCAATGATTTCCCGAGAAACAGAAACTGATCGGCGATCACGTCGGGCAGCTTCTCGCGATTGCGCCCGGTGTGCATGATGACCAGCCCGGCGCCAGTATCTGCGGCGACGCGGGCGATGCCCGATTCGCGCTGCAAGCCCCAGACATCGTTGACGATATGCGCGCCGGCAGCGACGGCAAGCCG
This sequence comes from Mesorhizobium sp. P2_H9, assembly GCF_056403215.1. NCBI lineage: Bacteria > Pseudomonadati > Pseudomonadota > Alphaproteobacteria > Hyphomicrobiales > Phyllobacteriaceae > Mesorhizobium > Mesorhizobium sp. P2_H9. The sequence continues at coordinate 195,808 of NZ_JBFUFX010000003.1, forward strand.
GGCCGTCGCCTCACGATAGGTGTCGACCGAGATCAGGGCTTCGCCAAGTCCGGCGAGTGCCGCGATGACCGGCAGGATGCGGGCTTGCTCTTCCGCGGCGGTTACCGGCGATGCACCGGGACGGGTCGATTCGCCGCCGACGTCGATGACAGACGCCCCCTCCTCCAGCATGCGGCGCGCCTGGGCCAGCGCCCGATCGGCCGCGACGAACAGGCCGCCATCGGAAAAACTGTCCGGCGTGACGTTGAGGATGCCGACAACCACGGCCTTGCCGCCAAGGTCGAGATGGCGTCCGTGCGCCAGCTGCCATCGCCTTGTCGTCATTGTCCATCAACCATGTGTGATCTGCCCGAGATCAATTCCGTTGCGCCGGGAACGGCCGTAAAGCAAGGTGGCTGAAGAGGCAACATGATGAAACGACCCCTGCTGTGCGCCCTGATGCTCGCTTTGACCGCCTTGCCGGCGGGCGCGGCTAACCTGGTGAAGACATATAGCTACTTCGCCATCGGCGGCAGGACGCTCGAGGACATTGAGAGCCAGCTGTCGAAACACGGACCCCAGGTGAAAAGCACCGGGACGCGGCATCCAGGCGCCACCCAGATGGCGTTCACCACCCGCATCAGCTACGCGCAAACGGCCAAATCCTGCGGGATCGCCGAGGCCTTTGTCACCGTCAAGGTCAAGGTGATCCTTCCCGAGTGGCGGCGTCCGCACAAAGCCGATCCGGATGTAAAGCTGTTCTGGGACACGCTGTCGGCCGACATCAAGCGCCACGAGGAACGCCACGTCGAAATCGCCAAGAACCATGCCCGCGAACTCGAGAATGCGTTGAGGGCGGCCTATCCGCAGAAGAACTGCAATGCGGCCAAGGCAAAGGCCGCCGATATCACTGCCGCCATCCTTGCCAAGCACGACAAGGCTCAGGTGCAGTTCGATCGCGTCGAAAGCGTCAATTTCGAAAGCCGCATCCTGCGGCTACTGCGCTACCGCATCCAGCGCATCGAGAGTGGCCAGCTGCCACCCGCCTGAATTTCGCCAAGCAAAAGTTTAGCATCGACGGCAAGCCAATTTCGCTGAAGCGTAGTGCCAGTGCCGAAAAACTTTCGAGCCCCTGTCGAAATCGGCCTATATGGGACGACATAGTTCAGGTTGGCAAAGGCGCAACCTCCAGATCACGAGATGCAATCAATTGACGCGGCAGACGCACCTCATCGGCCCAGCCAGCGGCCGTAGGAAGCGCACGCAACGACATGGACGAACCAGCATGGATCAGGCTGTCGACAAGCAAACGATGGTGGAAGCCGGCACGCCGCTCAGCGAAAGCGAGAAAAACGCCATCATCGCTGGCGTGTTGTTGTCGATGCTTTTGGCGGCACTTGACCAGACCATCGTCTCGCCGGCCATGCCGACGATCGGGCGGGCGCTCGGTCATGCCGAATATTTGCCATGGATCGTCACCGGCTATCTCTTGACCGCCACCGCCGTGGCGCCGCTCTACGGCAAGATTTCCGATGTCTACGGGCGGCGGCCGACCGTCTACGCGGCGATCCTGATCTTTCTCCTGGGATCGCTGGTCAGCGCCATGGCGCCGAACATGCTCGTCCTGGTCATCGGCCGGGCGATCCAGGGCGCCGGCGGCGGCGGGCTGTTTGCCCTGGCGCAGACAGTCATCGGCGACCTCGTGCCGCCGCGCGAGCGGGCGCGTTATGCCGCCTGGATCGCCGGCACATGGGCTGTCGCCAGCATCGCCGGTCCGCTGCTTGGCGGCACCTTTGCCGAACATTTGCACTGGTCGCTGATCTTCTGGATCAACATTCCGCTCGGCCTAGTGGCCATGGCGATCATCAACAAGCCGCTGAAGAAACTGCCGATCGCGGCAAAACATCATAGCATCGACGGTCTCGGCGCGGTGCTTCTGGTGGTGGCGACGGCGCTGCTGCTGCTGGCGTTGAACTGGGGCGGCAGCACCTATCCCTGGATGTCGCGCGAAATCCTCGGGCTCGTCGCCTGTTCGTCGGTTTTCTGGGCCGCCTTTGCGCTGCGGCTGCGGCGCGCGGCCGAACCGCTGATCTCGCTCGAAGTGCTTGGCAATCCGATTGTTCGGGCCGGCACGCTTTCGATGTTCATGCTGCAGGCCGCCAATATCGGGCTGGCGGTCTACCTGCCTGTCTATCTGCAATCGATCGTCGGTTTGTCGGTCAGCCAATCGGGCATCGCCATGCTCGGCTTGCTGCTCGGCACGGTGGCCGGCGCGACATTCAGCGGCCGCACGATCCCGCGCTTTACCCACTACAAGCGGATCGCCATGGTGGGGGTGACATTCGCCATACTGTGCCTGGGATTGCTCAGCCTCGTTGCCGAACATGCCCCGCTGGTGTTGGTCGAAGTGCTGACCATCTGCATCGGGCTGGGCTCGGGAACAACCTTTCCGGTGGTGACGGTCTCGGTCCAGAATGCCGTCGACCGCATGCATCTCGGTGTCGCCACCGGCGTGCTGACGTTCCTGCGTTCGCTGGGCAGCGCGCTCGGCGTCGCCATGCTCGGCGCCGTCGCCCTGGGCTACGGCCTACCGCTTGCCGGCGAAGGCACGCCGGCCGCGGGACAGGTCATATCCGGATTGCCGTTCGTGATGATCTTTCTCGCCGCCGCGGCGACGCTGGTCCTGGCGCTGGTGATGCTCGCGCTGATGCCGGAAAAAGTGCTGCGCGGCAATGACGAGACCGCGGCTCCAATCTTGGCGGAGTAGGCTCTATCTGTTCGCACGATCTTGTCCGAAGACCGGAACCACTTTCGGCATCATGCTCCAGACTTCAATCGTGGACGCCGAGCTTTTTCTGCAGGCTGGTCGACGACGTCGTGTACTGGAACACGATGCGCTCGCCGGGGCTGATGATGCGCTTGGCGGCCTGCGCCATCAGCGCCACCTCATGGAAGCCCGACAGGATCAGCTTCAGCTTACCGGGATACCAGTTGATGTCGCCGACGGCAAAAATGCCTGATACCGAGGTCTGGAATTTCTCGGTATCGACCGGGATCAGGTTCTCGTGGAGATTGAGCCCCCATTCGGCGATCGGTCCGAGTTTCATGGTCAGGCCGAAGAACGGCAGCATGCGCGTGCAAGGCACTTCGACGTCGCCGTCAGGCCCCTTGATGATCGCCGAGGCAAGCTGGCCGTCGGCGCCGGTCAGGCCGGTCACCTGGCCGACCTGAAAATCCAGCTCCTTCATCGCCTGCATGGCGTACATCTTGTTGACGCTGTCGGGCGCGGCGCGGAATTCCGGGCGACGGTGCACCAGCGTCACGCTTTTTGCCACCGGTTGCAGGTTCAGCGTCCAGTCGAGCGCTGAATCGCCGCCGCCGACTATGACGAGGTCATGGCCGCGGAATTCCTCCATGCGGCGAACCGAGTAGAAGACGCTTTTGCCTTCATAGGGCTCGATGCCCGGGATCGGCGGCCGCTTCGGCTGGAACGAGCCGCCGCCAGCGGCGATCACCACCACCTTGGCTTCAAACACCTCGTTCTCGTCGGTGGTAACGCGAAAGCTGCCATCCTCGAGCTTTTCGAGGCTGGAAACCATGCGGTTGTAGGAGAATTCGGGCTTGAACGGGTGGATCTGCTCGAGCAGCTTGTCAACCAGGCCCTGCGCCGTGATCAGCGGCCAGCCGGGAATGTCGTAGATCGGCTTTTCCGGATAGAGTTCGGCGCATTGTCCGCCGGGACGATCGAGAATGTCGATCAGATGGCACTTCATGTCGAAGAGGCCGAGTTCGAACACAGCGAACAGGCCGACAGGCCCTGCCCCGACAATGAGTACGTCCGTCTTGATAATATCGGTCATGAAAAGCGCCTCGATGCGGAAACCGCGCGACACTGCATGACCATAGGCCCGCTGCCAAGCGGCGGCAGAAAAAAAGCCCGGATGTCAGCCCTGGCGGGCGGGCACGCGCACTAGCAGGCCGTCAAGAGCGTCGCGCACCTTGATCTGGCACGACAGCCGCGAGTTCGGCTGGACGTCGTAGGCGAAGTCCAGCATGTCTTCCTCCATCGCTTCCGGCTCGCCGACCTCGGCCGTCCATGCCTCGTCGACATAGACATGGCAGGTCGCGCAGGCGCAGGCGCCGCCGCATTCGGCCTCGATCCCCGGCACCGCATGGCGGATTGCGTTTTCCATGACGGTCGAGCCGTTTTCGGCATCGACGTCAAAATGAGTGCCGTCATGGGCGATGAAGGTCAGCTTGGTCATTTGTCACCTGAAGGGAGTCCAGCCGAGATAATCACTCCGCCAGACAAGTCAACTGCCGTGCGAAAGCGGCGCTGCGTGACGTTTTTTAGGGAAAACCGATTTCAGCGACTGATGGCGGCGATGAAATCGCGCACTTCCTCGATCAAAGTGCCAAGACGCTTGAGGGTTCTGACGTCTTCGGGCTGACGTTCGATGTCGGTTGCGCAGTCGGCGATGGCAAACGCTCCGACCCCTCGCGCCGAACCTTTCAGCCCATGCGCCAGAAGCAGCCGTTCCCTGACGTCGGCGTCGGCTATCTTGTCGCGGACGGAAAGCGCCTGCTGCACGAACAGCGCCAGCACCTCCTGCTCGAGGCCCCGGTCACCCATCGTCTGACGTGCAAGATGGGCCAAGTCCACCGGTCGCGCTCGACCCGTTCCCGACACATCGCCACCGGGCATTGAAAAGGCAATGCCGCTTTCACCGCGTACCAATTTGAAACTCCTTGTCCCGACCGCCGAAAAAACTACGCGATTTCCGTAGCTATCGCGTTAATGAATGGCCCGGAAAATTGTTGCCGCAGAGGCCGCGAAATCACGTTCCTGTTAACCTTATATTTAAAGTTTTACGTATCTCGCGGAATGCAGGTTTTCTTTACCCCTGTGTGTCATTACGATACGAGGGGTCCATTTTCAGCCTCCTGCATGGGATAAGACAACCAGAATCATAAGTCCCGCGGCAGCTAGTACAGGGTAGCGAAGGCATGGCGAAGAAACCAACAACGACGACCAGAACTCTCGACAGCGACGTAGCCAGGGAACTCGAAAAGGCACTTGATCTCGATCTGAGCGGAGACACCGGCGACCTCGACATCGCCGCTTCGATGGAAGACCTGGAAGCACAGATATCGCAAGCCGCGGACGAATTGGCGCGCGAAGGCCGCAGCCCGCAGCCCGCCGCCGCTCCTGCCAATCAGAGCCAGAACGCAAAGCCCGCAGCCAAGGCCAAGCCGGCCGAGTTGCGCCCTGTGGAAACCCGCAACAGCTCCCAGCCGGCCGGTTTCGCACCAGCCAATGACGACCGTCAAAAAGACTACAAGTCGCTTCTGCATACCCTCAATCGCCGCGCTTCGAACACGATCTACTGGGTCGTGGCATTCGTTTCGCTGGCCTGGATTGCGGGCGCCGGCGGCCTGGCCAATCTTTTGTTCGGGCCCAGCATCTGGAAAATCCGCACGCTTGACCAGTTTCTCGCCCGCCCCGAGCTGATCGGGCTGGCGGTCGCGGCGATCATTCCTATCATCCTGTTCTGGGCCTTCGCGGCGATGATCCGGCGCGCGCAAGAAATGCGCATTGCCGCACAATCGATGACCGAAGTGGCCTTCCGCCTGGCCGAACCGGAAAACCTTGCCCAGGACCGCGTCATGATGGTCGGGCAGGCCGTTCGCCGCGAGGTGGCGGCCATGGGTGAAGGCATCGAACGCACGCTGGCGCGTGCCGTCGAGCTCGAAACCCTGGTCCACAGCGAGGTCAACCAGATCGAACGCTCCTATTCGGAGAACGAATCCCGCATCCGTTCGCTTGTCGACGGGCTCGGCAGCGAGCGCGAAGCCGTTGTCACCCACGCCGAGCGGGTGCGCGCCTCGATCACCGGCGCCCACGAGACGCTGAAGGATGAAATCGGCGCTGCCAGCGACATCATTCGTGACTCGATCCTCAACGCATCGACCAAATTGTCGATGACGATCACCAATTCCGGCGACACGCTGATCGACAGGATCAACGAAAGCTCGATGTCGATCTTCGATTCGGTCGAAGGCCGACTCGATTCGATCACCGACCGGCTGTCAACGTCCGGCGAAGCCTTCGCCAGCCTGCTCGACACCCGCATTGCCAAGCTGACGGACACGACCGACGGTCTCACCCGATCGCTGACCGACCTGCTCGACGACCGCACCACCGGCATGGTGTCGCTGCTCGGCGGTGCCGCGCGCACGCTCAATTCCGAATTCGAAGCCAGCCTCAACGGCATCGAACGGACGCTGGCCGAGCGCGGCCAGGCTCTGATCAGCGAATTCCAGACCCGCGCCGAGGCGCTGGACACCGGCACGCAGAAACTCAATGCCGCTCTCGAAGCCCGCGCACGCCAGATCAACGAGACATTGGTCGAGCGCGCGCGTGAGATCGCGCACACCTTCGCGGAGAGCAAGGACACGCTGTCGGCGATGATCGATCAGGGCAAGACCCAGATCGGCGCCGATATGGCCGACATCGTCTCGTCCACCTCGTCGATGCTCGAAGCCCGCGCCAGCGATTTCGCCGGCCGCATGGAAGCGGCCCGTCATGTCGTATCGCGTTCCTTCGACACCGACATCCAGCGGCTTTCCGATGCCCGCGTCGGCATCGAGGAAGCGATCGAAGACCACAGCCGCAAGCTTTCCGAAAGCCGGGACCGCATGGCGGCTGCGATGGAGGCCGATCTGGCGAAGTTCGCCGAAGGTCGCGCCGGCATCGACGCCGCCGTGACCAACCAGGTTCAGAAGCTGGCCGAAGGCCGCAACCTGATCTCGCGCGCTCTCGAAGAGGATCTGCGCAAGGTCAACGAGTCGCGCGCCGCCATCGACGCTTCACTCGGCAGCCATCTCGAGCGGCTCGAAGACGGCCGCAGCCGGCTGTCCCAGGCCTTGAACGACGACTCCGGAAAACTGGTGCAAGCCCGTACGATCATTGATGAAATGGTTGCCGGGCATGTTGGCAAACTCGCCGAGGGCCGCAACATTCTTTCGCGCGCGCTCGAGGCCGATCTCGGCAAGCTGGCCGACAGCCGCGCCAGCGTCGACGGTCTGGTCGCGAGCCAGGTCGAGAAGATCGCCGAAGGCCGCGCCATTCTGACCAAGGCCCTGGAAAGCGACATTATCGGCATCAAGGGCGTGATCGAGAATCATTCGGCGAAACTGGCCGAAGACCGGACCGAGCTCAGCAGAGCGCTGGAGAGCGATCTGTCGGGCATACGCAATCTGATCGAAGGTCATTCGACCAGGCTCGCCGACGATCGCACGCTGCTGTCGCAGACGCTCGAAGCCGACCTTGCCAAATTGGCGGAAGGCCGGTCGAGCATTGACGGGCTGGTCGCTGGCCAGGTCGAGAAGCTGGCCGAGGGCCGCGACATCCTCAAGCGCGCGCTCGAAGCCGATCTGAATACAATCAAGAGCACCCTCGCCAGCCAGTCCGAAAAACTGGCCGAGGATCGCAGCCAGCTTTCACGCGCATTGGAAACCGACCTGCAGAGCGTGAACGGCATTGTCTCCGACCATATGAACAGGCTTGCCCAGGATCGCTCGACCCTGTCGAAGGCGCTCGAAGACGATCTCGCCAAGCTGGCGGAAAGCCGCTCCAGCATCGACGGGCTGGTCGCTGGCCAGGTCGAAAAGCTGGCCGAAGGCCGCGACATTCTCAGGCGTGCGCTGGAAGCCGATCTGAACATGATCAAGGGCACCATCGCCGACCAGTCGCAGAAGCTGACCGAAAACCGTTCGGAATTCGCACGGGTGCTGGAAGCCGATCTGGAAAACGTCAACGGCCTCCTCCAAGGCCACAGCGAAAGGCTCGTCCAAGATCGCTCGACCCTGTCGAAGGCGCTCGAAGACGATCTCGCCAAACTGGCGGAGAGCCGTTCCAGCATCGACGGGCTGGTCGCCGGCCAGGTCGAAAAGCTGGCCGAGGGCCGCGACATCCTCAGGCGCGCGCTCGAAGCCGATATGCAGAAGCTTGCGGCGAGCCGCAGCGAGGTCGACGACATCATCGCCGGGCACGTCGGCAAGCTGGCCGAAGGCCGCAACATGCTGACCCGTGCGCTGGAAGACGATCTCGTAAAGCTGACCGATACGCGCAAGGACGTCGACCGCTCGCTGTCCGGCCATATCGACCAGATTGCTTCCAGGAGCACCGATATTTCCGCTGCAATCGCCGCGGATGTCGAGAAGATCGAGCAGGCATTCAGCCGGCAGACCGGCATCATCGAAGAGCGCGCCGGAACCATGGAGCGCGCACTGTCGGTGGGTGTCGACAATGTCCGCGCCGTGCTTGAGAAAAGCGCCGTCTTCGTTGCCGGCGCCTTGCGCGAGAAGGTCATGGAAGTCACCAGCGCGCTGCACGAGCAGGCGGGTGCGGCCTTCAGCGATGCCGACCGCAAGATCGCCGAACGCGCCGAGCAGACTTCGGCGGCCCTGCTGGCCAGGGCCGAGGATATCGCCCGTACCTTCGAGGAGGCCGATCGCCGCCTGCATGCACGTGCAGAAGACACGTCGAGTGCCTTGATCGCGCGGGCCGAGGATACGTCGAGCGCGCTGCTTGCCCGGCATGACGACACGCACAACACGTTGCTGGCTCGCGCCGAGGCGACGGCCGAGCAGTTGGCCGCCCGCGCCGGCGAGATCGCCGGCACCTTCGACGCGGCGGACCAGAAGCTGGTTGCCCGCGCCGTCGAGACGGCGCAGTCGCTGGCAGCACGCGCCGGCGACATCCTGCGCAATTTCGAAGGCGCCGACCAGCGGCTGAGCATGCGCATCGGCGAATCGGCCGAGGCGCTGGCGTCACGCGCATCGGATCTCGGCCGCATCTTCGATGCCGCCGACCAGCACCTGCTCTCGCGTATCGCCGAAGGTTCGGAAGCGCTGTCGTCGCGTGCATCCGAAATCGCCCGCATCTTCGACGATGCGGACCATCGCCTGGTGTCGCGCATCGCCGACAGCAGCAGCGCGATCGGTGGGCACGCCGAGACCATTGTCGGCGCCTTTGCCAGCACCGAGCAGAGGGTTGCCGACCGTGCACGCCAGACCGGTCAGGAACTGGCCGTCCACGCCCGCGAAATCGAGCAGGCGCTTGCCGGCGCCGACGAGCGCCTTGCCTCGAGCGCCGCGGCTGCGGCTGCCCGTGTCGAGGAGCAGATCGCCGGCGTCGAAAACCGCCTCGCCTACACCGCCGAGACGATGGGCCAGAGGCTCAACGAGCAGGTGTCGAGCGCCGAGGCTCAGCTGGTTTCGCGCGCCAATGTGATCGCGGAAACCTTCACCGCGGTCGGCCAGCATATCGGCCAGAGCACCAACGATGCCGCCAAGACCATCGGCGCCAACACCCGCGAGCTCAACACCATGCTCGCGTCGCGTTCCGCCGAGATGGCCAAAATCCTCGACGAAACGGCGCGGCCGCTGGTCGAACGTTTTGCCCAGGGCGGCTCGGAATTGCAAAAGAGCATGGAAGAGGTCACCGAACGTGCGACCGAGAAGCTGCGCAGCGAAAACGCCGCCCTCGTCAACGCGCTCGCCAGCCGCACGGCCGAAACCTTGTCGGCGGTCGAAGGCGCGCGCTCGTCGCTCTCCGACAGTGTCGCCGATCTCATCGGCCGCATGTCCACCTCCAGCTCGCAGCTCGGTCAGCTCATCGAGCAGGCCGCGGTCAATCTGGGCCAGGTCGACGAACGCCTGAGCGGCAGCACACAGAGCTTTGCCGCAACGACGGAAAAGGCCGCGCAGACTTTTGCCAGCTCGGCGCGCCTGGTCGATTCCAACACGACACGGCTTACCGAACTGTCGTCGTCCACCTTGCGCGAGGTCGCCTCTATCGCCACCAAGTTCGACGAGCACAGCCGCTTGCTGTCCAGCGCTTCGGACCTGTTGAGTTCGGCGCAGAGCAACCTCGAACATACGCTCGAGCGGCAGTCGTCGCTCGAGGACCTCGCCGTCGGCCTGGTCAAGAAGTCGGAGGATCTCGAAAAGGTCATGCGTTCGTTCGAGAGCCTGGTCGGCCAGACGATGCAGAACGCCGAAGGCAGAACCATGGAATCGGCGGAAAAGATTCGGACCGCTATTTCCGAGGTCGTCGATTCGGCGACAACGCGCTTCGCCGAAGCCACCGAGGAGATCCGGCGCACGGCCGGCTCGATCAAGAGTGAGCTCGACCTCACCCGCGCCGAACTCAAGAAGGGCGTCATCGAGATGCCGGAAGAGGCCAAGGAATCGACCTCTGCCATCCGTCGCGCCGTCGCCGAACAGATCAACGCGCTGAAGGAACTGTCGGATATCGTTGCGAAATCGGGCCGCGGAAGCGACAATTCCGAGCAGCGCAACCTGCGTCCGGCACCGCAAGCGCCTGTTCAGCGTCCGGCCGAGCCGCAGCGCCGTCCCCCGGCGCCGCCGCAGCCGCAGGCGGAGCGTCTGGCCCCGCAGGCGCCGTTGGGCGGCACCGCACTGCGCGGCACGCTCGATCTTGAACGCCCGACCGAGACGGCCCAGCGCCAGCGCGATCAAAACGCCCGTACGCCGCAAGGCGGCTGGGTGCGCGATCTGCTGACCGGGGCTTCGCGCGAGGAAGACGCCAGACCCGTCGCACCGGCGGAAGCACCTCGCTCGGCTCCCGCCCAGCGCTCGCCGCTGCACGTCATGGAGTCGCTCAACTCGCTGTCCGTCGACATTGCGCGGGCCATCGATCACGACGCCTCAATCGAGCTGTGGAACCGCTACCGACGCGGCGAGCGTGACGTGTTCACGCGGCGGCTCTACACGCTGAAGGGCCAGCAGACGTTTGACGAGATCCGCCGCAAGTATCAGTCAGAGGCCGAGTTCCGCGCCGCCGTCGACCGCTACTGCGACGATTTCGAGAAGCTGCTCAAGGACGTGTCGCGCAACGACCGCGACAACATCATGGCGCAGACCTACCTGACGTCAGACACCGGCAAGGTCTACACCATGCTGGCGCATGCCAGCGGCCGGTTGCACTAGCTCCGATCCGCATGCGGGAGACCCCCGGTCTTCCGCAGTGGACACGGCAACGCTTGCTCCTTGCAAGCTCCGATGGTGGTGACCGCATTGCCACCACTTTCAGCGACAGGCTGACCCGGTGGAAGTCACACTCAACGGAATCTCTCAGTCATACGAAGGCTTCGAAGAGTTTGCTTCTGCCTTGAGCCGATTCGATCTGGAGCCGCTGTTTGAGCTTTGGATTTCAGCCCCCGGTGGCCAATCCATTTCCATGCTGCGAAATGGCCGCAAAGCCTGGCTGATGTATCTGCGCTACGAAGGCGATAGCGGCTCGGTGACACTTGGTGCCCACCGTGGGGATGGGACCTGCGTCTACACCCTCGCGAACGGTCAGATCGACGTGTATCCGCTCTCGTGGTGCATCCCGATCGACCAATGTTACAAGGCGATCGCGCACTTCTTTCGCAACGAAGGTGCCCGATACGACTTGGTGGCTTGGCAGGACACTTGAGGAACTATCCGGGCAACCGATCGTCAGGCTGCTCAGATCAGCGAATCCGTCCAGCGCACAATCTGCTTGGCCGCATCGCCGAAGGCACTGTCGAGTGCGGCGACATAGGCCGGGTTGCCGCTGCCCGAAACAGGGGCGCTGGCGGTAAAACTCTTCGAGGCGCGGACCTCGCCGTTGCGGTCGTTCAATATGCGCACGAACAGGTCGACCTCGGCGTGGTCGCCACCGTCGACGCGGACTTCGAAGGAACGGATCTCGACGATCACCTGATAGTCGATGGCCAGCCCCTCGCCGGGCTTGCCGACGCCGGCAAAGCTGCCCGAGCGCTGAAACGTCTCGGCCAGCCGCGCCTGCACGATCAGTGGCAGCCGGTCGGCCCATTGCGCACCCTTGAGATACTGGATCGAGCGATCGGATGGCTTGATGACGATGTTCTGGCTGTCCAGCGCCTTGAGCGCCGACGGCTGGGCGATGAGTATCTGGCGACGGCTGTGGCCGCGCGCATCGAGCGACGGCGCCGAAAGCTCAAACGTATCCAGCGGGGCAGGCTTGCCGCCCAGCGCCGCGCAACCGGCAAGCGTCAATGCAAGCAGGGCCGCAGCCGACGTCAACCCGCCCATTCTCACCGACACCGACTTCACGCGCGATCCCCGTTGTCCCCGGATCGTAAGATCAACCCGCACTCGCAGCTCATGTTCTTGGGGCGAGCGGAGGCCGAAGTCAACGCCGCACCCTGCCGTCATATTGCCGAACCTCACCGTCGCCACCGGAAAGAATCCGCTGCGGATTGCGGCTGAGGTCGGTTACCGCCTCTTCGATGCGGCTGATCGAACGACGGCTGTCCTGGACCAGCGCCTCGACATTTGAGAGCCCCTGGCCGGAGAACCGCGCCAGATTGTCGGTGATGACGCCAAGGCGAGCGTTCAGCGTGTCGGCGACCTGCTTGAACGACTTCAGCGTGTCCCTGGCATCCGCCATCACGCCATCCGCCTGGCCGGAGCCCAACAGCGTATCGACCCTGGCAAGGATGCCATCGACGCGCACCGAGGCGTCGTTGAGACGCTGCGCCAGCTGCTTGGCATCTTTGATCGTCTCGTCGATATCGTCGGCCCGGTCGGCGAACTTGCCGGTCACCTTCGCAATGTCGGCAGCGGCCTTATTGGCGCTATCGCTGGCCGTCTGGATGTTGGCGAGCGCCGTGCGGACCTGCGCCGGATCGATGCCGTCGAGAACGCCGTCGACCTTGGCCAGCGTGCCTTGCGTCTGCTTGGCGAAATCATTGACCGACCCGACCGCCGTGTCGACGTTCTTGATCACGCCGTCGAGCTGTCCGCTGGTCTCCTTCAGATTGGCGGTTACGGTGTTCACATTGGCGACGATGCTCTTGATCTGGTCCTTGTCGACGGCATTGAGCAAGCCTTCCGCGGCCTTCAGCGTGCCGTCGAGCTTGCCGGAAACCCCCTTCAATTCGTCGGCCAGCGCGCTGACACTCGACAGGAACTTGTCGATACCATCGGCATTCTTGGCCAGCGCATCGGAGAAGGTCTGGGCGTTCTTGACGGTCTGGGTCAGTGGTCCGCGAACATCCTTGGTGAAACCTTCGAGATCGGAAAGCACCTTGTCGGCACGGGTGAAGATGTTCTGCGCCGTCTGCAGGAGATTGTTGACGGCGGACGGGTTGGCGACGATCTCGGCGGTCCTGCCTTCCTTTTCCGCTTGCTCGAGCAGCCTCGGCTCCTTGGGATCGGCGCCCTTGAGTTCGATGTTGACCTGACCGGCAAGGCTGGCGATGCCGATATCGGCCTGCGTCGATTTGGTGATCGGCGTCGTCTTGTCGATCTCGGTGTTGGCGATGGCGGCATTCGGATCCTTGGGGTCGAAATAGACGCGCTTGACCACACCGACCTTGACGCCGTTGAACAGCACCAGACTGCCGGGGCCGAGGCCGGAAGCCGAACCCTGAATACGCACCCGCAACAACGTCGTCTCGCCCTTGTCGCCGATCTGGGCGGTCCAATAGACGAAGGCGAAGGCCGCCAGGATCGCAGCCAGGGTGAAGATGCCGACAATGACGTAGTTGGCTCGGGTTTCCATTGCTTCACTTATGGCTATGCGCGCGCGGCAAGATCAAGTTGCCGGGCGCGTTTTCCGCGGAAATAGGATTTTACCCACGGTTCCTCGCTCTTCAGCATGTCGTCGATCGTGCCTTCAACCAGCACTTTCTTGTTGCCGAGCACCGCTACGTGGTCGCAAGCAGTGAACAGCGTGTCGAGATCATGCGTGACCATGTAGACAGTCAAATCCATCGTGTCGCGCAGCTTGACCACCAGTTCGTCGAACTCCGCCGCGCTGATCGGATCGAGACCGGAAGTCGGCTCGTCGAGGAAGACGATGTCCGGATCGAGCGCCAGGGCGCGCGCCAGGGCCGCACGTTTGATCATGCCGCCGGAAAGCTCGGAGGGGAATTTCTGCGCCGCGTCCGGCGGCAGCCCGACCAGTTCGACCTTGAGCATCGCCAGCTCATCCATAAGTTTTCTCGGCAAATCGAGATATTCGCGCATCGGCACCTGAACGTTCTCGAGCACCGTCAGTGCGGAAAACAACGCGCCATGCTGGAAAAGAACGCCAAGGCGCATGTCGATGCGAAGGCGCTCCAAATCGCTCATTTTTTCGACATCGATGCCGAACAGCTTGATCGTTCCCGACTGTTTGCTTGTCAGGCCAAGGATGGTGCGCAAAAGAACCGACTTGCCGGCACCCGAGGCGCCGACGAAGCCGAGAATCTCGCCGCGCCTGATATCGAGCGACAGTTTGTCGAGAATGATCTTGTCGCCAAAGGCCACGGTGACGTCGTGCGCGGAAAGCACGATGTCACCCTCGCCTGCATCGACGGCCAGTGCACTCGCCCTTCTCTTCTTTCGCAACATCATGTCAGAACTCGATCGCCGCGTAGAAGATGGCGAAGAGCCCATCGAGGATGATGACGACGAAGATCGACTTCACCACCGAGGCGGTGACGTGCAACCCCAGCGATTCGGCGCTGCCGCCGACTTTCATGCCTTCCACGGAAGCAATGGTGCCGATGATCATGGCCATGAACGGCGCCTTGATCAGGCCGGCGAAGATGGTGCTGATATCGATCGCGCCGCGCAGCCGGTCAATGAAAGCGGATGGCGCAATGCCCGAATAAAGCCAGGCGGCGAGGATGCCGCCGCCAAGGGCTGCGAAATTGGCGATGATGGTCAGGCAGGGCAGCGCGATCACCAGCGCGACCAGGCGCGGAAAGACCAGCACGCCGATCGGATTGAGGCCGATGACCTTCAGCGCATCGACTTCCTCGCGCATCTTCATCGAGCCGATTTCGGCAGTGATGGCGCTGCCGGAGCGGCCGGCGATCATGATGGCGGTCATCAGCACGCCAAGTTCGCGCAGGATCAGCACGCCGACCAGGTCGACGACGAAGATGTTGGCGCCGAAATAGTTGAGCTGGTAGGCGCCTTGCTGGGCAACGATTGCGCCGACGATCGCCGACATCAGCACAACCACCGGAATGGCACCGACACCCATGCGATCGATCTGATTGAAGATCGCCGCCGGGTTGATGGCATGGCCGCGCCCCAGCTTCATCTGCGCGCCGCCGATGGTGGCGCCGAGAATGTTCATCGAGGCAAGGAAATCGTCGCGCATCTCATAGACGCGGCGCCCGACCGCCTCCAGCCCGCGAATGACGATGTTGGGCGGCCGAACGCGGCTCGATTCGGACTCGCGCCGGACAGCTTCGCCGACAGCGCCGAGCAGGATCGAGGCTATCTCGCTTTGCCCCTGCATCTTGACCTCGACGCCCTTCTTCTCGAAGGCGCTGACCAGACGGTCGATGAGCCAGGCGCCGGCGGTATCAATCTTCTCGATCTTGGAAAGGTCGAGCGCCAAAATCTTGAAATTGTTTCGTTTCTCGATTTTGCGCATTTCGGCGTCGACCAGCGCAACGGTGCGCGTTGTCCAGATACCGGAGAAAGCGCAGCCGAGAATATTGCCCTCTTCGCCAACCGCGACACGCGGCTCTCGGTCAGCCTCCTTGGCGGTCGTGCCGCTTGCGTCGCGTTTGCCGATGGTCAACATGGCGTCCTGTTTAGCCTGACGGGTCTGACCTGTCGATTTGCCGACGACGCTTGTCGCACGGCCGGAGCAGAAAAATATGGCGCGTGTCATTTCGGTTGAGGCCGAGCGTTTTCCCATCGCCGGAACCTTCACCATCTCACGCGGTTCGAAGACCGAGGCCGAGGTCATCACCTGCACGATCGGCGACGGCGCCCAACGCGGTCGCGGCGAATGCGTTCCCTACAAGCGCTATGGCGAGAGCATGGAGGGCGTGCGCGACGCGATCGAGGCCATGCGCAAGCCGATTGCGGACGGCATCAGCCGCACCGCCCTGCTCAGCGCGATGCCGGCCGGTGCGGCGCGCAACGCCATCGACTGCGCGCTATGGGACCTGGAGGCGAAGATCAGCGGCAAGACGGTGGCCGCAAGCATCTGCAGCGAGCCATTGCGGGCGCTTGAAACGGCCTACACGCTGTCGCTCGGCGAACCCGAAGCGATGGCGGCACAGGCCCGCGCCAATGCGGCGCGGCCGCTGCTCAAGGTCAAGATCGGCGGCGACAATGATGTCGCCCGTATCCGCGCGGTCCGGGACGCTGCACCGGCCAGCCGCATCATCCTCGACGCCAATGAGGGCTGGACCGACGACAGTATCGTCGCAAACCTCGCATTTGCCGCCGAGCTGAACATTGCGCTGATCGAACAGCCGCTGCCGGCTGGCCGGGACGGCATCTTGCGCCACATCGCGCACCCGGTGCCGATCTGCGCCGATGAAAGCGTGCATGAGGCAGAAAACCTCGCAGCACTTGTCGGCCTTTACGATGCCGTCAACATCAAGCTCGACAAATCGGGCGGGCTGACCGCAGCACTCATGCTTCGCGATCGCGCCCGTGAGCTGGGTTTCGGCGTAATGGTCGGCTGCATGGTCGGGACATCGCTGGCGATGGCGCCGGCCGTGCTGCTGGCGCAGGATGCCGACTTCGTCGATCTCGACGGTCCGCTGCTGCTTGCCCGCGACCGCGATCCCGGTCTTGTCTACCGCGGATCGATGGTATCACCGCCCGATACGGCGCTGTGGGGCTGAGCGCGCGGCAAAGCCGATCAGCGTCAGTCCAATCAAGGCGATCGGGATCATGGCAAAGAAGCCATCGACGCCGAAGCGGTCGTAGAGCGGACCCGACGCCAGCGTCGCCACTGCCATGAAGAAGCCGTTGGAGAAGTAGGCGATGCCTTGCGCGGCTCCGGTGCGCTCTTCGGAAACCGTCTCGCCGATCATTTTCTGCAGGCCGATCAGCACCATCGCCACCGAAACCGCGTGCAGGGTCTGAACGCCGAAAAACCCTGGAATGCCCAGGCCGAGCGGCCAGATCAACGGAAAGGCGACCCAGCGCACGACCGAGCCGATGCCGGCGATGGCCATGATCGAAACGACGGAGAACGACCCGAAAACGCGGGTGAAGATCACGAACATGCAGACCTCGGACACCACGCCCCAGGCCCATAGCAGTCCGACGACCGAATCGCTGATGCCGATCGATTTCCAGTAGATCGAGACAAAGCCGTAGAGAAACGCATGGCTGGCTGTGATGGTGCCGACACCGATGGAGAAATACAGGAAATATGGGTTGAGCAGCTTTGGCGCCGATTGCTGGATATCGGTGGCCGAAAGCGGCGACGCGCGGCGGGGCCGGCCAAGGCGCGGCGCCAGCAGGCCGGCGCCAAGTTGTGCACTGAGCGCCACGAAGATGATCACCGGAACGGCTTGCGGCCCGGTTGCCGCCAGGATGAAGCCGCCGGCAACGTTGGCGCACAGATAGGAGATCGATCCCCATTTGCGCATCGAGGTGTAGTTCGAGCCGAAGCGGCGCACGCCCGACAGCGCCAGCGAATCGGCAATCGGCGAGTGCGGCGTCCAGACGATGGTCAGCGCCAGCGATACGGCGAGCACCATGGCGTAGGTGGCGGGGAGAAAATAACCAGCGGAAAGCACCAGCGTCGCAAGCACCAGCGCGATGTAGACATTGGCGCGGTCCCTGGCCCGGTCGGCCAGCGAGGTCAGCAACGGCGTCGTCACCACGCGCAGAAACATCGGCGCGGCGAGAATGACGGCGATCTGCCCGGCATGGAAACCCTTCGCCTGCAGCCAGAGCGGGAAATAGGGCAGATGCGTCCCCAGCGACACGAAAAGTGTCGCGAAGATCAGGCTCATGCGCAGTTCGAAACGGCGTGGTTTGACGAGCTGTTCGGGCGAGAGCGGCGGCAGCGACATGAATCGATCCAATTACGCCGCATTCGACCGGCCGGTCAGCAACGTACAGACCCCTTAACACGGAGGAAATCAGGACGAAACCGGCTGGACCAACCGATTGGCGCCGAAATCCGCAACGCGTTTCGCGTCAGGCGGCCTCGACCACCCTGTCGTCGATGAGCATCGGGATGAACGGTTCATCCGGAGCTTCAGGCAGGACCTGCGCCCAGTGCAGGATTTCCATCCGGCCGTCAAAATGCTCGACCACGGCCGTGCAGCTTTCCACCCAGTCACCGGTGTTGATGTATTGCACATCCTCGTAGTCTTCGATCGCGGCGTGATGGATATGGCCGCAAATGACGCCGTCGACATGCGATCGGCGCGCTTCCTCGGTCAGCATGGTCTGGAACGAGCCGATGAAGTTCACCGCCTTCTTGACGTTGACCTTGGCCCAGGACGAAAACGACCAGTAGGGCAGGCCCAGCAGCTGGCGAAGCCGCGTCACCACCCGGTTGACCAGCATGGCCGCGTCATAGGCGTAGTCTCCGAGATAGGCGAGCCAGCGCGCATTGTGGACGACAGTGTCGAACTGGTCGCCATGGATGACCAGCAGTCGCCTGCCGTCGGCGGTTTCGTGGATGGCGCGATCGGCAACGACGATGCCGCCGAAATGCACGCCCTGGAACTGGCGGGCGAACTCGTCGTGATTGCCGGCGATGTAAGTGATGCTGGTGCCCTTGCGCGCCTTGCGCAGCAGTTTCTGSACSACGTCATTGTGGCTCTGCGGCCAGTGCCAGCTGCGTCTCAGGCGCCAGCCGTCGACGATGTCGCCGACGAGATAGATGATATCGGCGTCGTGGTAACGCAGGAAATCGATCAGGAACTCGGCCTTGGCCGCCTTCGATCCAAGATGGATATCGGAGATGAACATGCTGCGGAAAGTGCGGGGCTCTTCGCCAGACATCAGATTGTCACCGTTGCTTTCGCGCAGGCTATGCCCCGATTCATGCAACAACCGTATGACGGTTGCGATTGGTCCAGCCAAAGGACTAGCTTGCCGCCGATCAATTGGAGGATTTCGTCATGGATCTCGGCATTCGCGGCAAGAAGGCCATTGTCTGCGCTTCGAGCAAAGGGCTGGGGCGCGGTTGCGCCATGGCGCTGGCCGAGGCCGGCTGCGACTTGGTCGTCAACGGGCGCAATGCCGAGCTGCTGGCCAGAACTGCAGCGGAGCTGCGCGAAAGATTCGGCGTCAAGGTGACTGAGATCGTCGGCGACGTCTCGAAGCCGGAGGTGCAGAAGGCGCTGCTTGCCGCCTGCCCCGATCCCGATATCCTGGTCAACAACAATGGCGGTCCGCCGCTGCGCGATTTCCGCACGCTCGATCGCGAAAAGATCCTCGAAGGCGTGACCCAGAACATGGTGACGCCGATCGAGCTGGTGCAAGCCGTGATCGATGGCATGGCGGCGCGCGGCTTTGGCCGCATCGTCAACATCACCTCACTGTCGGTCTACGTGCCGATCCCAGGGCTTGATCTTTCGTCCGGCGCGCGCGCCGGGCTGACCTCGTTCCTGGCCGGCGTGGCGCGCACGGTAGTCGACCGCAACGTGACCATCAACAGCATGCTGCCGGGCAAGCTCGACACCGACCGGCTGCGCGGCCCGCACGAGGCCGGTACCGTGGAAGATCCGGCAGCCGCTGCGGCGCGTAAGACCCGCATCAGCGCCGACGTCCCGGCCAAGCGGCTCGGCACGCCGGAGGAATTCGGCCAGATCTGCGCCTTCCTGTGCTCGGTCCATGCCGGTTATCTCACCGGTCAGAACATACCGGTCGACGGCGGCCTCTACGTCAGCGCGTTCTGATCGCGCGGCCCGGAGCGCGACCTGATCCATTCGACAGGATTTCAGCACAAGCATCTGAGATAACTTGATTTTTGACGCTTCGCCGGTCTATTCGGCGAATGCGTCATTTGGCGTCGCGAAAAACCGCTGCCGCATGCTAAAAGGCTTCAAAGCAGGATTGCAGGGAGGCCGGCATGGAAGGCGAAAGCAACAAGACGGCACGGTCGGATCTCGACGAAGCCGCGCTCTACTTTCACAAATTCCCGACGCCGGGGAAGCTCGAGATACAGGCGACCAAGCCGCTCGGTAACCAGCGCGACCTGGCGCTCGCTTATTCGCCGGGCGTCGCCGCCCCTTGCCTCGAAATCCGCGACAATCCCGAGACCGCCGCCGACTATACGGCGCGGGCTAATCTGGTCGGTGTCGTCACCAATGGTTCGGCGGTGCTCGGTCTCGGCAATATCGGCCCGCTGGCTTCCAAGCCGGTGATGGAAGGCAAAGCGGTGCTGTTCAAGAAATTCGCCGGCATCGACGTGTTCGACATCGAGATCGACGCGCCGGGGATCGAGCGCATGGTCGAGACGATCTCGGCACTGGAACCGACCTTTGGCGGCATCAACCTCGAGGACATCAAGGCGCCGGAATGTTTTGAGGTCGAGGAACAGCTGAAGGCCCGCATGGGCATTCCGGTGTTCCATGACGACCAGCACGGCACTGCCATCATCGTTGCTGCCGCCGTGCTCAACGGCCTGGAATTCGCCGGCAAGACCATTTCGGACATCAAGATCGTCACCTCGGGCGCCGGAGCCGCCGCGCTTGCCTGCCTCAATCTTCTGGTCTCGCTCGGCGCCAAGGTCGAAAACATCTGGGTCACCGACCGTTTCGGCGTCGCCTACAAGGGCCGCATCGATGAGATGGACCGCTGGAAAGACCCCTATGTGAAGGACACCGAGGCGCGCACGCTGGCCGATGTCATTCCAGGCGCCGATGTGTTCCTCGGCCTTTCCGCCGCCGGTGTGCTGAAGCCGGAATTGCTGCAGCACATGGCGCCAAAACCGCTGATCCTGGCGCTGGCCAATCCTAATCCCGAGATCATGCCGGAAACGGCGCGAGAGGCGCGCCCCGATGCGATGATCTGCACCGGGCGTTCGGATTTTCCCAATCAGGTCAACAATGTACTTTGTTTTCCTTACATCTTTCGCGGCGCGCTGGACTGCGGCGCCAAGGCCATCAACGAAGAGATGAAGATGGCGGCGGTTCGGGCAATCGCAGCGCTGGCCCGCGAAGAGCCGTCGGATGTCGCGGCGCGGGCCTATTCCGGCGAAACGCCGATCTTCGGCCCGGAATTCCTGATCCCCTCACCCTTCGATCCGAGGCTGATCCTGCGCATTGCGCCCGCGGTCGCCAAGGCTGCGTGCGAGACCGGCGTCGCCACACGGCCGATCACCGACTTCGCCGCCTATATCGACAAGCTGAACCGCTTCGTCTTCCGCTCCGGCCTGGTCATGAAGCCGGTGTTCTCCTCGGCCAAGGCGTCGAGCGCTAAGCGCGTCATCTATGCCGATGGCGAGGACGAGCGCGTGCTGCGCGCCGCCCAGGTGGTGCTGGAGGAAGGCATCGCCGAGCCGATCCTGATCGGCCGCCCGCACGTCATCGAAGTCAGGCTGAAGCGTTACGGTCTGCGCATCAGGCCGGGCGTCGATTTCGGCCTGATCAACCCCGAAGACGATCCGCGCTATCGCCACTATGTCGACCTGTTGATCGAACTTGCGGGACGGCGTGGCGTGACGACGGAAGCCGCGCGCACCATGGTGCGCACCGACAACACGGTGATCGCGGCACTTGCGCTGAAGCGCGGCGACGCCGATGCCATGATCTGCGGGCTTGAAGGGCGTTTCGAGCGCCATTTGCGCAACGTGACGCTCGTCATAGGCCCACGTGCTGGCGTCAGGGACCGAGACCTGTCGACACTTTCGATGCTGATCTCGCAGCGCGGCATCATTTTCCTCACCGACACCCATGTCTCCGTCGATCCGACGGCGGAAGAAATCGCCGAGATGACGGTGCTGGCGGCGGAAGAAATCCAGCGCTTCGGCATCGAGCCGAAGGCCGCCCTTTTGTCGCATTCGGATTTCGGCTCGCGCGATTCGTCGAGCGCCTTGAAGATGCGTCAGGCAGCGGCAATCCTGGCGCGGATAGCGCCCGACCTGCAGTCCGATGGCGAGATGCATGCCGATTCAGCCCTGTCGGAGCACCTGCGTCAGCGCGTCTATCCGCATTCACGGCTGAAGGGCGAAGCCAATCTGCTGGTCTTCCCCAACCTCGATTCCGCCAACATCACGCTCACCACGCTGCGCACGATGATGGACGCGCTGCATGTCGGTCCGATCCTGCTCGGCACAGACAAACCGGCGCACATTCTGACGCCGTCGGTGACCTCGCGCGGCGTCGTCAACATGACGGCGCTGGCGGTGGTCGAAGCCGCCCACAAGGCGCAAGCGGTGGTCGATCTGGGGTGAACCTCTCAGGCCGGCGCGAAGCGAAAATGCCCCGTCTGCTCGAAGGCGAACAAGGTGTCCTCCTCCTGGGCGCCCCGCCCGATATTGTGGATGACCAGCGGCCTTTCCGGCGCTGCGGCTGAACGATTGTACGAGACGATGGCGATGTGCGGCACGTTGGGTGCCAGCATCTGGGTGACGAGATCGCCCGGCAAATAGTCGGCGGGATCCTGGCTGACGGCTAAGGAGACACCCCGCCGCCCGAAAAAGACAGCAAGGTTGGGCACCCGCCGGTGGTCTATATTGCGGTCGGTCGCTTTCAGCCCCCAGATCTTCGGATAGGCAGCGAAATTGGCCGCCATATCCTCATGCACCAGCCTTTGCAGATCGAGATCGAAGGCGCGGCGATAGGCGCGGACCACGACATCGGTGCACACGCCCCGCTCCGGCGCGACATCGCCGCCGGGATAACCGATGCGGACATAGGTCGGATCGTAGAGGGTGGTGACGCCGATCTGTTCCCGGGCGGCATCGACCAGTCTGGTGCGCCAATCCGGCGCGTCGGGTTTCTCCTGCGCCATGGCGACGGGCGTCACCAAACACAACAGCCCGAACTGCAGTGCGGCTCGACGGGTAATCGCGCTCACGCCAAGCCTCCGGGCCTTGCTGGATCCAAGCAGTTTTCCCGGGCGAATACGCCTTTTTCATGCAGTGCTGGAGTCGCTATTGCAGGTCTGTCCGAACATCCTGCGCCGGCGCGTCTATGGGCTAAGGCCATCTTTGGTTGTAGATTTGAGCGAACGGTTAACCGCGAATCCGGTAGCATCGTAACAGGCAAGCAAGCGAGGTTTCGGGCAATGATGGGCGGAGGGTGGAAGCTGACGCACCTTGCTGCGCTGCTTGGCGCCTTGGCGTTGTCTGCCATTTCTGTCACCGAGCCGCAGGCCGCATCGCGCCTTTGTCGCCAGCTCGAGGCCGAACTCGCGGCAGCTTCAAATGGCGGCGGCGGCTCGGCGATCCTGCGACGATACGATGATGCCATCGATCGGCAGCGCGAACAGCTTGCCAAGGTCCGCGGCCGGGCGAGCGATGCCAATTGCGGCTTTTCACTGTTTTCCCGCAACGTCAACCAATGCGCCGCGCTCAACAGCACCATCGACCGCATGAATGCCAATCTCGACGCTTTGCAGGCCAAGCGCGCGCGGCTCGCCGGCGGCGGTTCGCGGCGCGACCGCAGCCGCATCCTGGCCGCGCTCGACGCCAATGATTGTCGTGACGACGCCGTTGCGCCGCAGCGCGCACCCGTCCAGGAGGCAAACCGCGACAGTGGCAATGGAAATCTGTTCGAGCAGCTTTTCGGTGGCGGCAGCCACCAATCCGATACGGTCGACACGCTCGACCAACCCGACGATCCCGGCGAGGAGCGCAACATCCGCCGGGTGCTCAACCAACCCGGCGTCCCGGATTTCCCTAGCGTCGGCGGCGAGTTCCACACGATGTGCGTGCGCACATGCGACGGCTATTTCTTCCCGATGTCGAACGCGGCCTCGCTGAGCGACTTCGAACGCGACCAGAAGAACTGCGAATCGGCCTGCCCGGGCACCGAAATGCAGGTTTTCTATTCGCGCGGCATGGACGAAGATTCGGCCAACATGACATCGTCGGTGACTGGCAGGCCGTATAGCGAGTTGCCGAGAGCCTATCTCTACAAGCAGACCAACATACCGCGCCCGCCGACCTGCGGCTGCAATGCTGCGCAGAATTTCGAGATCATCGGCGGCAACCCGCCGGATCCGTCGCAGGCCAATACGGAGACGACGTCGTTCGTTCCGGTGCCGGTCGCCAAGCCCGATCCAGGCGCCGACCCGGAGACGCTGGCCAATATGCAAGGCGGGCTCGACCGCGAGGTGATCAAGCGCCTGTCCGCCAAGCCTGTCACGTCGTCAGTGCTGCCGCCGGATCAGCGCAAGGTCAGGGTCGTCGGGCCAGCGTTCCTTCCCGACCCAGGAGCGGCAATAGATCTGCAAGCTCCGGCCCGGAAGGCAGTCCAGTAAGCGCCAGCCTGAGCGGCATGAACAGCGCCTTGCCCTTGCGGCCGGTTGCTTCCCTGACCTTGCCGGTCCAATCCTTCCACACCGTGCCGTTCCAGGGTTCCTCAGGCAGCAATTCGAACGCCTGCTCGAGAAACTCGCGATCCTCTCCGGAAAACTCCGGCGGCTCCTGCGGGCCTTCGCCGAGGATGCGCCACCAGTTTACGGCGTCCGCCAGCGTGTCGAGATTGCCGCGCACCGCCAGCCAGAAGGCTTCAGCCTTGTCGCCGGAGATGCCGAACACCACCAGCCGGTCACGCGCCTCGGCGAACGGCATTTTGTGCAGCAGCGTGCGATTGAGCACGAAAAGCTCGTCCGGATCGAACTTGGCGGCGGATTTTGACGTCGCGGCCGGATCGAAGCGCTCGGCAAGCTCCCGCATGTCATGCATCGCCACGACATTTTCCGAGGTGCCGACGAGCACGGCCAGCGACGCTACCGCCATCGGTTCGATGCCATCCTCGCGCAGGCTCTCGATCGACAGCGCGCCGGTGCGCTTCGACAGCCCCTCGCCCGAAGCCGTGGTCAACAGATTGTGGTGACCGAAGATCGGCGGCTCGGCACCCAGCGCCTTGAACAAGGCGATCTGCACGCCGGTGTTGGTGACGTGGTCGTCGCCGCGGATGACATGGCTGACACCCATCTCGATGTCGTCGACCACCGATGGCAGCGTATAGAGATAGGTGCCGTCCTCGCGCAGCAGCACGGGATCGGAAAGCGAGGCGAGGTCGACGGTTTCTTCGCCGCGCACCAGATCGTTCCAGTGGATTTCGGTGCGTTCCGGCTGCTGAGGGTCGTTGGTGAAATTGGGCAGCAGAAAACGCCAGTGCGGCCGGCGGCCATCGGACTTGTATTCGGCGATCTGGCTTGGCGTCAGCGTCAGCGCCTCCCGGCCATAGACCGGCGGCAGGCCGCGCGTGCGGCGCACCTTGCGCCTCAGATCGAGTTCTTCGGGCGTCTCATAGCAGGCATAGAGGAGGCGCGCCGCCTTCAGCCGTTCGACCGCAGCATCGTAAGCGTCGACGCGCCGCGACTGGTATTCGGTGGCGTCAGGGAAAATCCCCAGCCAGTGCAGATCATAGAGAATGGCGTCGGCAAATTCCTGCCTTGAGCGGGCAATGTCTGTGTCATCGAAGCGCTGGATGAAGCGGCCCTTGTTGTTCATGGCAAACAGCCAGTTGAACAGAGCGGTGCGCGCATTGCCGATATGAATGCGGCCGGTCGGTGAAGGGGCGAAACGGACGGTAACTGTCATGAGCGGGGCGTAATGGATGCTTTTATGGTTGACAAGACGCGCCCCCGCGCGAGGCGCCAGACATAGAACATGCCAGCCGAAATGAAAAGGCTGTGGACTGGATGCGGCCGTGCATGCCCCGGATGGATCGCCCACCTATGGTGGTACGCCGGGAAAACCGGGCTTTCCCGAGGGGCAATCTATCCCCGTTATCCACATATGTGACACACAAGATGTTGGGGTCATAAAAGCTTCAGAAACGAATCCTTGACGGCGCAAAACGAGTCGCCTTTTATAGGCCATGCGTTCCTGTTGAGAGCGTGACCGGAAAGTTCTGAGCCCGGTCTTTTTCCCGGATTATGTGCGTTTTTGCCCGTATTTCCGCCCGTTTACGAGGCTGGCGGAAGCGTTGGGATTGTGGGGGCGTGGGGGACGATAGGGCGAATTGTCGGACTGGAATAAATTGTCTGTTAACACTATATTTAGTGTTTGCAGGTAGGTTCGACGCTAGATAGTGTGAATTTCCCTCGGGTGAGGGAATCGACAAAAAATCAGTTTTGAGGGACTCGCAGGGTTCGTCGCAGAGTTGGACAGGCGCTTCGCAAGGTGTTTTGACCAGCAGGACGGCGGAGACTGTGAAATGGAGAGCCGGCTGTTTTCGAACGCCGGCAAACGGCGGACTGCGCTTTTCGCTATTGGGGGCAGAAATCCCTGGGGAAAAGCGCTATATATAGACAAAAGGGATCGGACAATGCGCATCGAGCGGCGTTTCACCAAGCAAGGGCAATCGGCTTACGCGGAGATCGAATTCCGCAAGGCGCTTTCGGAGATCAAGAATCCGGATGGCTCGGTGGTGTTCCGCCTGGATAACATCGATGTGCCGGCTCAGTTCAGCCAGGTTGCCGCCGACATCCTGGCGCAGAAGTATTTCCGCAAGGCCGGCGTTCCCGCACGACTGAAGAAGGTCGAGGAGAACGACGTCCCCTCCTTCCTGTGGCGCTCCGTTGCCGACGAGGCCGAACTCGCAAAACTGCCGGAGGCCGAGCGCTACGGCTCCGAGATCGACGCCCGCCAGGTGTTCGACCGCCTTGCCGGCACCTGGACCTATTGGGGCTACAAGGGCGGCTACTTCAAGTCGGAAGAAGACGCGAGCGCCTTCCGCGACGAGCTCGCCTATATGCTGGCCACGCAGCGCGTCGCGCCGAATTCGCCGCAATGGTTCAACACCGGCCTGCACTGGGCCTATGGCATCGATGGCCCGAGCCAGGGCCATTTCTATGTCGACCCGTTCACCGGCAAGCTGACCAAGTCGAAGTCGTCCTACGAGCATCCGCAGCCGCATGCCTGCTTCATCCAGGGCGTGCAGGACGATCTCGTCAACGAGGGCGGCATCATGGACCTGTGGGTGCGTGAAGCGCGCCTGTTCAAATACGGCTCCGGCACCGGCTCCAACTTCTCCATGCTGCGCGGCGAAGGCGAAAAGCTGTCGGGCGGCGGCCGCTCGTCCGGCCTGATGAGCTTCCTCAAAATCGGCGACCGTGCGGCGGGCGCCATCAAGTCGGGCGGCACGACGCGCCGCGCCGCGAAAATGGTCATTGTCGACGCCGACCACCCCGATATCGAGGAATTCATCGACTGGAAGGTCAATGAAGAGCAGAAGGTGGCCTCGCTGGTCACCGGCTCGAAGATCGTCAAGAAGCACCTCGAAGCGATCATGAAGGCCTGCATCAACTGCGAAGGCCATGACGACGACTGCTTCGATCCGTCGATCAACACCGCGCTGAAGCGCGAGATCAAGGCGGCCAAGAAGAATGCGGTGCCGGAGAACTACATCTACCGCGTCATCCAGTTCGCCAAGCAGGGCTACACCTCGATGTCGTTCAAGACCTACGACACCGACTGGGATTCGGATGCCTACCTCACGGTTTCGGGCCAGAACTCCAACAATTCGGTGTCGCTGAAGGACAATTTCCTGCGCGCCGTCGAGCAGGACGCCGACTGGCACCTGACCGCCCGCAAGGACGGCAAGGTGCTGAAGACGCTAAAGGCGCGCGACCTGTGGGAAAAGATCGGCTACGCCGCCTGGGCTTCGGCGGATCCGGGCCTGCATTTCAACACGACGATGAACGACTGGCACACCTGCGCTTCGGCCGGTGCGATCCGGGCCTCCAACCCGTGCTCGGAATACATGTTCCTCGACGACACCGCCTGCAACCTGGCCTCGATCAATCTGCTGCCCTACCGCAATGCCGATGGCACGATCGATATCGCCGCCTATGAGCACACGGTGCGGCTGTGGACCATCGTTCTCGAAATCTCGGTGATGATGGCGCAGTTCCCATCCAAGGAGATCGCCAAGCAGTCCTATGAATACCGCACGCTCGGCCTCGGTTACGCCAACATCGGCGGCCTGCTGATGACGTCTGGTATTCCCTATGATTCCGACGAAGGCCGCGCCATCTGCGCCGCCCTCACCGCGATCATGACCGGCATCGCCTATGCCACTTCGGCCGAGATGGCTTCCGAACTCGGCGCCTTCGCCGACTACGACCGCAACGCGCAGAACATGCTGCGCGTCATGCGTAATCACCGCCGTGCCGCCTATGGCGAAAAGCAGGGCTACGAGAAGCTCGCCGTCAACCCGGTGCCGCTGGTCGCTTCCGACCTCAAGCAGCAGGAGCTTGTCGAGCACGCCAAGGCTGCCTGGGACCGCGCCATCGAGCTCGGCGAGGAGCATGGCTACCGCAATGCGCAAGCGACCGTGATCGCGCCGACCGGCACGATCGGCCTGGTCATGGATTGCGACACCACCGGCATCGAGCCCGACTTCGCGCTGGTGAAGTTCAAGAAGCTGGCCGGCGGCGGCTACTTCAAGATCATCAACCGCGCCGTGCCGGAGGCGCTGCGCACGCTTGGCTATTCGGAAGCCCAGCTGGCAGAGATCGAGGCTTACGCTGTCGGCCACGGCAACATGAACCAGGCGCCGGCGATCAACCCCGGCTCGCTCAAGGCCAAGGGCTTCACCGACGAGAAGATCGCGGCGCTCAATGCGGCGCTGAAGTCGGCCTTCGACATCAAGTTCGTCTTCAACCAGTGGACGCTGGGCGCCGACTGGGTGAAGGAGACGTTTGGCTTCACCGACGAGCAGCTCAACGATTTCTCGTTCGAGATGCTGCCGGCGCTGGGCTTTTCCAGGAAGGAGATCGAGGCCGCCAACATCCATGTCTGCGGTGCGATGACGCTGGAAGGCGCACCGTTCCTGAAGGCCGAACACCTCGCCGTGTTCGACTGCGCCAGCCCGTGCGGCAAGATCGGCAAGCGTTCGCTGTCAATCAACAGCCACATCCAGATGATGGCTGCGGCACAGCCCTTCATCTCCGGCGCCATCTCCAAGACCATCAACATGCCGAACGACGCGACGGTGGAAGACGCCAAGGGCGCCTACATGCTGTCGTGGAAGCTGGCGCTGAAGGCCAACGCGCTCTATCGCGATGGCTCCAAGCTGTCGCAGCCGCTGAATTCCTCGCTGCTCGCCGATGGCGAGGAGGACGAGGACGACATGGTCGAGCAGCTGATCCAGGCCCCGGCGGCAGCACGCGCGGCGCAGATCACCGAGCGGATTGTCGAGCGCATCATCGAGCGCGTGTCGCGCGAGCAGGAGAAGCTGCCGGGACGCCGCAAGGGTTATACGCAAAAGGCCAAGATCGGTGGCAACACCATCTTCCTGCGCACCGGCGAATATGACGATGGCCGTCTCGGCGAGATCTTCATCGACATGAACAAGGAGGGTGCCACGCTGCGTGGCCTTCTCAACAATTTCGCCATCGCCATCTCGCTCGGCCTGCAATATGGCGTGCCGCTCGACGAATATGTGCACGCCTTCACCTTCACCAAATTCGAGCCGGCCGGCATGGTGCAGGGCAACGACGCCATCAAGAGCGCGACGTCGATTCTCGACTACGTGTTCCGCGAACTCGCCATCTCCTATCTCGGCCGCAACGACCTCGCCCATGTCGACCAGTCGGACTTTTCCAACACCGCGCTTGGTCGCGGCATCAGCGAAGGCAAGACCGACGCCGTCTCCAAGGGCCTGACCCGTGGCGCCTCGCCGGTAAAGCTGGTGTCGCGCGTGACCGGCAACGATCCGAAGGGCTTTGCGGCCCCGGCGGGCGCCCCTGCCCGCTCGGCGCCGACAGCCGCCTTCTCCGGCTCCAACGTGCTGGCGCTGTCGTCGGCCACGGCAACGGCGCTGAAGGCCGACCAGGCGATCGGCTACAAGCGCGACTATGAGGAGCGGGCGAAGGAACTGGCCGAGGACATCGCCTTCGAGGAAGCGGTGGACGCTGCTTCCGACACCGCAGCCGACGCAACCGCAGCATTGTTCACCGACACGGCAGCGCTTGAGGCCGCCGAGGCAAAGAAACTCGCCGCCGACCGCCGCGCCAAGTCGCTGCTCCAGGGCTACACCGGCAATTCCTGCTCCGAGTGCCAGAACTTTACCATGGTGCGGAACGGGACCTGTGAGAAGTGCGATACTTGTGGCGCGACGAGCGGGTGCAGCTGAGGGGAGTCTGAAGCGCTAAAACGTAACATGGTCGGCCCGGTCGCAAGATCGGGCCGAAAGTACAAAGCAGAACAAAACGAGAAACAAATAAAGAAAGCTTTATGAGGCCCATCTGAAATACCAAAGCCGACCCTTTCGGATCGGCTTTGGATACCGCGAATAAGCCGAAGCCCACGCGGGGCGAAGAGATCGAAATCCCCTCTCCTGTCGCAAGGACATTATACGGGGAGTCGGTTCTTGGAGTCGAGGTAGCTGAGGCATTTCCAAAGAGAGATACCCAAATGACTACCAATGAACGCAAGACTTTCGACATTGGACGTAGCTCGAAGAGCGGCCAATTCATTCCTGTGAAGGAAGCAGAGCGCCGCCCCAACACCACCACGGTCGAGCGAGTCCCCAAGCCCGGTTACGGGGACACCAGGAACGAACCGTCACGCAAAAAATAGCGCGCCAAGACTAGGTTTGCCGGTCGCCTCGCTGTGACCGGCAGACAACCTTGTCAAGCTCGCTCGTGCTATATGTGGTGTCATTGCAGCAAGCCATACCACTATGTTGATTTTTTATAGACTTTTCCCATTATGCGGCTAGAATTTTAGTGATTCGAGATGGGCTTCGTATTCGCCGAGTTACGTCAGACACGATCGAAGGAGTTTCTCAGATGCCACCACGTTACTTTGATGATGTGGGCTATGGCGCTGCGGTGAGGCGGGCCCGTACCGAAAGAAGCTTAAGCTATCGAGATGTAGCGACCGCTTTCAAAGTTCGCCTTGCTCTGGTTTCCTACGTGGAGCGCGGTGGCGAACCCACACCAGAGTTTGTTGCCGCAGCAAAATCCAAACTGAAGGTTGATCGGGATCATTTTCTTCTGGATGCGCGTGGCAACAACCCGCAAGTAGCGGCAAATCAGAATCAAATTTGAGGCGCTGGCCATGGAAGCTATCCGATTTTACGGGCCAAAACGCAGCGATCGAAACATAAAGAAAGAGGCAGAACGCCTAATTTCGAGATGGAACTACATAAACAAAGGATCTGTCGAGCATATCGATATCTTGGATCTGATAGAATTTAAGATCGATATATTTGCTCCGGGGTTCTCTCTTGCCATTCTGACTTCAGATGACATGATGAAGGTGCTGGAGGCTAGCTCTGACAAAGAAATTTCAATTGCTTTTACAGACCTCAACGAGAAAATAATATACATCACGGAAAAACTCTACGAAGACGCTTACAACGGTGACGGATGGGCACGAATACTTCTTGCGCACGAGCTTGGCCATGCTGTTCTTCACAGCGATTATTCAAACAGAACTCCTCATTTTAGCTTCAAGTACAAATCGAGCGTGCAATCCGTAGACGAATTAAAAATACGCGGCATACCTCTTTATCGAGATACAGAACGCCAAGCGGACATATTTGCAGCATGCTTGATGGCACCCGATTATTTGGTAGAATGCTGTGTAAGCGTTGCGGACCTGAGTAAAAGAGCCAAGATCGACATATTCTCTGCTGGCGTTCGTTTGAAGTTCTTCTCCGAAGAGAAAGCTGGGCGGGCGCCTGTCTTTTCAATGCGGTTGAGGTAGTTCTTTCGGATTTAGCACTGTCTAGATATTGCGAGCGGGCTCTAGGCCGCTCCTTGTCGCGAGCCGCTTCCAACGCCTCAAACCAGCCCGACCAGCCACGCAGCAGCACCAAGAAAACCAACCGAACAGACCCACAGCAGCCAGAGCCCGCGCACCCGGCATTCGAGCACCGCCGAGGCCGGGTTGGCGGGGTCATAGTGCACGTCGACCTTGCTGCCCTCGACATAGCGCCGCGCCTGGCCGCTGACGAGGCCTGGCAGCGAAGCCGTCACGTTGGCGCCGAAGGTGACGCGGTCGGCGGTGTAATTTTGGCCGGCGACGCTATAGCTGTAGACGATGCGAGACCGGAAGACGGTGCGCCAGCTTCGATAGATTCCATGGGCGCGGAGCGCCTCCAGGCCTGACGCATCGATGCGCCCAGTGGCGACCGGCCATTTCTTCGCCCGCCGGGCGATCACTTTATGGGCGATGCCCATGAGCAGGATAAACAGGCCGATGAACAGCAGCAGCACGGCTGGGCCGAGATTCTCAGGCTTGGGCAGATGCGGCCCGATCGCGTCGAGAGCACCGCCGACAAAAAACACCAGCACCACCGCGCCGATCACCAGCCCGGCCGAAAGCTTGACCATGAACTTGAAGGCGCCATCCGGCAGGGTGCGCTCGATCACGGCTTTGCTCGGATCGGCCGGATTGTAGAAGACGGTCACTTCGGCGCCGCTCGGAAACTGCGCAAGCGTTTCGGCGACTTCGAAATTCCCCAGATTCTCCTTCACGCTGTAGCGCGAGCCGCGAAATTTCTTGCCGCCCACCTTGTACTCGAAGGTGATTGCCGGAAAATTGCGGACTTCTGTGGCATCGTTGCTGTCCACGCCAACGCCCGAGACCCTCACCTTGCGTGCCTCGGCGCGCGACGAGATGATCTTTCCCGGCGTCGGCAGCCAGTGGCTCATTGCCCGCACCTCTCGCCATTTGACGAAGGTGATAAGCGACAACACGCCGGCGATCACGCAGGCAAAGCCGACCAGCAGAAATTTGATCTCCAACTCGCCTCCGATGCCCAAGGGTGCAGGAGCTGCAAATAGACATCAAGGCAAAGCCGATGTCTATTTGCGAACTGGTGCTTGGGGAGAACGCGGCCGACCGTGGAGATCTCGAACAGACGGCGCGGGCGCGCTCGTATTGCGCTCAGCTGAGTTCCTGGGCGAGTCCGAAGAGAAGCCCTTCAGGCCCACGGATGTAGCAGAGCCGATACACGTCTTTATACTGGACGACTTCGCCGACGAGCTGCGCGCCGCGCTTGCTGAGCCTTTCAAGCGTGTCGTCGATGTCGTCCACGGTAAACATGACGCGGAGGTAGCCCAGGGCGTTGACCGGAGCGTTCCGGTGATCTGCGACGACAGGCGGCCTGAGGAAGCGGGAGAGCTCGAGCCGGCTGTGGCCGTCCGGTGTGCGCATCATGGCAATTTCGACATGCTGATCGCCCAGTCCAGTGACGCGTCCGGCCCATTCTCCTTCGATCGTGCCCTGCCCTTCGAGCTCGAGGCCGAGCTCGCGAAAGAAATCAATCGTCGCTGAGAGGTCTTCGACGACGATACCTACGTTGTCCATCCGCTTGAGCGCCATGTTTCCAATCTCCAAGCTGCTGTCCACATCAGAAGCTTGAACCATGGACCGCTTCAAACCGCCATCCCATTTTCAAACGGTCTCTCAGAAGCAAAGTCCGCGCCGCGTCATGACGGCCTGACAGCCAGGAACGTGTTCCATTCGTCGCTGCCGCGTCCCAAGTTGAAATCGTCCCTGATGAGGACCAGCCCGGCGGCTTCGATACGGGCCGCGAAGTCGTCCCTGCGCCAGTAGACTGTGTGATATTCGCCTGATGTCTCGCCATCGCCATTGCGCATCGAGACGAGGAAGGCGCCGCCTGGTCGCAGCGATGCGGCTATCTTGGCAAGAACCTGGTCGGTCTGGTCGCGCGGCACATGGATCAGGACGGCCAGGGCCAGGACTGCGTCGTAAGGGCCGCCGAGATCATCGGTGATGAGATCGAGCAGCTCACCATGCTTGCCGCGCGCGGCCTGCAGCCCGAGAAACCGCTTGGTTGCATCGGTGCGCCGAACCTTGACGCCCAAACTCTCCAGAAAATCCGCGTCGTATCCTGCTCCCGACCCGACTTCCAGAATCTGGCCGCTTGTGCCGGCGATCGCCACAAGGCGCTTCAGCGATGCCTGCTCTCTCTCGTTGGGAACATGCCGCACGATTGCATCGTAGCGCTCCGCATAGTCCTCATAGGCACTGATCGTTTGACGGCTCTTCGCCAGATCCTGCGATGACACGCTCATCTTCCCTCCCTTGCATTCTGCGTCGATCAGACAGACTTGCCTCAGCGGATGCTGCCATTGGGAACGTGTCCGTCGAGCATGCCGATATCGCGCAGGAAGTGGTCCGACAAGCCGCGGTGGTCGAGCAGGCCACGCTTGCGGGGTCTGAACGGAGCGGTGAAGAGGTCGAGCATCGGACGGCGAAGCGAGTTGTAGAAAGCGATGGTGGTCATTGCCGTATCCTCCAGGGGTTCGATCTGATGAACGGAGCATGCCGTTTTCCGGTCTTGGTTTCCAATCGAACGTCGCGTAGCATGCATCAGGAGGATTGATGCGTCATGGGTTGGGAGCTGCCGCCATTAGGCGCTATCAGGGTGTTTGAGGCCGCGGCGCGGCTGGGCAGCTTCACCAAGGCGGCCGAAGAACTCGGCATGACCCAGTCAGCGGCCAGCTATCAGATCAAGCTGTTGGAAGAGCGCGCAGGAACGCCGCTTTTCATAAGAAAAACAAGGCAGATCGCCCTGACGGAGGCTGGACAGCAGCTGGCACCGCTGGCAACCGGCGCGTTCTCAGCCCTGGCTGACGCGTGGCTCGCCACCAAGGGTGGAGCGACCGGAGTGCTTTCCGTCACGACGATGGGAACGTTTGCGTCGAACTGGCTGGCCGTCTGGCTTGGAACATTCCAGCTGATGCATCCCGATCTCGCCGTGAAGGTGGACACGTCGTCCCGGCTGGTCGATTTCGCGCGCGAGGACATGGATATCGGCATTCGGACCGGCATTGGTAAATGGCCCGGTCTGACCGCCCACTATCTGTTCAAGGCGGACTACACGCCGATGCTCAGTCCAAGACTGGCCGCGAGCGTCGGTGGCATTCACCACCCCGAGGATCTCTACAAGGTGCCGCTATGCGGCCCTGACGATCCCTGGTGGAAAATCTGGTTCGAAGCCGCCGGCGTGGCCTTCGATCCCGGACGTGTCATCGCGCGACCGGCGCTTGGCGGGCAGACCTATGATGCGATGGCGGCAATCACCGATCAGGGCGCTGCAATCCTCACCCAGAACCTCTACAGTGCCCTGCTGGCGAAGGGACAGCTGATACAGCCCTTTGATATCGTCGGATCCGACGGCGACGGCTATTGGCTGGTGCACCTGGAAAGCCGCCGCAACACACCGAAGATCAAGGTGTTCCGCGATTGGGTGCTGGCCCAGACGGCGGACATACGCGAGCGCGAAAGGCGCGCGGCCCGATAGGCTTTCAGCGCGCAGCGACGGACCGCCTCA
Organism: Mesorhizobium sp. P2_H9; assembly: GCF_056403215.1. NCBI lineage: Bacteria > Pseudomonadati > Pseudomonadota > Alphaproteobacteria > Hyphomicrobiales > Phyllobacteriaceae > Mesorhizobium > Mesorhizobium sp. P2_H9. The sequence goes on from NZ_JBFUFX010000003.1 coordinate 231,048, forward strand.
ATCCTTGAAGGTCAGCCCGTACTTTGCGACCTGTTCCCTGGGCATATCCGCAAACGCCTGACGCGTGGTGTAGCCGCCATAGATGACGTTGCCGTCCTTGACCATCCAGTCCTCGACGTCGGCCTCGGCCACGGTCATTCGGTCACCCAGTTTGTACTTGTTGCCGTTGACCGGGACATCGGCGAGCAGGCCGATATACGAGCCGTCGCTGTAGCCGACCAGCTGCAGCCAGATGTGCTCGGTGGCGCCGTTCTGCGTCAGCGGGAACTTCACCGTGTAGGTGCCGGGCGTGCCGGCGGCGATCAGCTGGTGGAAGCGCGGCAGCGTCGAGCGGCCGCTCTTCTTGGCGGCCTGCATCGCCTTGTCTTCGGTGGAATAGGAGACGACGTTTTGCTTCGACTCCGCCAGCGAGGTGTCGGTGCCCGGCATGTGGGCGAGCGAGTTGAAAAACCCGTAGCCGACGCCGGCCACAACAGCGATTGCCACGACTGGATTGCGCATTGACCCCTCCGAAACCCGATCACGGGCACGTTACCGGAAGGCTGTTGCGATAGCGCTAAAGGACAAAGTGAGCGGATCGTTAGCGAAACGCTGAAAATTCAAGCCAAGGCGACCATAGGGCCCTGCCGTCATCAGCCTGCGTCGCGAGGCGTTCAGTCGGCGTCAGCCACCATTTGCCGCCCGCCCGCCCATGCGCGCCAGGCATTTTCGTCGCCATGAAAGACATTGAGGTCGATGCGGCCGCTCACGCCGTGCGACAGGCCGGAGCCGGAATACTGCCAGAACAGCCATTTGCGGCCGGGGTAGACTTTTGAGGGATGCCGCGCCACCGCACGCAGCCAGAACGGGTAATCCAGGAAGGCGCCCTGTAGATTGTCGCGGTAGAAATCGGGGCTGGTGTAGATGATGGGCCGCTGGCCGTAATGGCGCTCCAGTCTGTCCATGAACACCTGCATCTTCTCCAGCACCTTTTCGCGCGACGGGCGCCGCTTGCAGCTGGACTCGCCGTTCCACTCGACATCGATGACCGGCGGCAGCGCGCCATCCATCCTGGGCACGTTGCGGATGAACCAGTCGGCCTGTTCGCCGGCGGTGCGGCACCAGTAGAAGAAATGATAGGCGCCGCGCTTCAGCCCGGCGGCATCGGCATTGCGCCAGTTCTTCATGAACATCGGATCGAGATGGTCGCCGCCGTCAGTGGCCTTGATGTAGGCGAAGTTGGCGCCCTGCGCGCGCAGCTTGCCCCAGTTGATGTTGCCCTGCCAGCGCGAGATGTCGACGCCGTGAACGGCCAGGCGCCTTGGCGATACCTTGCCGAAATTCATCGGCTTGGCGTCACGAAAGCCGTAGCGCGTGATCGGCCCGGCCAGCATCGCGGGTGCCGCCCGGCTCAGCCGCTTCGGCGGCGACATCAGGGCAATGGGCTCGGCCTGCGGTTCGGCGCTCTCCTGCGGCGCCGGCGAAGGCGCGATCATGGCCTCTTCTTCCTCAACCATGGAAAAGGGTGGCGCATTGTCGGTCGCCGCATCGGACCGCATCGGCGCGAGAACGGCCGTCTCCACCGGAGCCGCCGCGACCGGCACGCTTGGCCGCACGACCGAACTGGTGGTTTCGTTGGACGGCATTTGCAAGGCATCGACGCCTGCCGTCGACGAGCAGCCGGCAAGGCACAAAGCCGCGACCGAGAAAATGACGACGCCTGATAACCGCATCTGGACCTGTACGCAGAACACAACAGACCGATGGCCAACACTCGCCGCCGGACAAAACTGGCTTCGATTACTAACGAGAAATTACCAACAAAGTTTGAATCAAATATTAGCCATAAGCGGTTGAGTTGAGCAGCACCACCGTGCCTTCGTCATCCTAGGGTCTACGCGACGTCGCTTCGCTCCTGCTCCGCCCGAGGATGACGAAGAGGCGGTGGGATGCAGTCCCCCAATCCCGCTTGACAACTTCCGTGTTAATATTACTCTGCGCTAACCTTACATCGTAAGGTAATGAATCGGGAGGAAGCCCATGTCGTCCGCCGCTCTGTCCGAATTGCAACCCGTCGCCCTGCCCGAACCGCATCAACCGGCCATTGCGATGGAGGACGTCTCCCGCGATTTCAGCCGCGCCATCGAACGCGCCGAGGTCAATGCCTGGCTGGACCTTTACCAAGCCGCTCCCGCCGACTTTGCCGCGCGGCTCGGACTGACGATCGCCGAAGATGGCAATCTCGTCTGGACCACCTGCACGGCAATCCCGTTCATCCATTTCAACTGCGTCAAGAATTTCGGCGTCGCCGGCCCGGCCACCGAGAGCCAGCTTGACGCGCTCCTGGCGCATTACCGCGCCGCCGGCATTGCGAGGCCATGGTTTTATGCCAATCCGCACGCCGAGCCTTCTGCGCTCAGATGCTGGCTCGAGGCGCGCGGCCTGCAGCGCCTGAGCGGCTGGGAACGGATTTTTCGCGAGGCAGCCCCTCTGGCGGCTGAACCGCTTTTCCCGATCGAGGGCGTGTCGGTCGAGCGCGTGACGTCTGCAACGGCAGGCGAATGGGCTGGCTTCATCGACAGCCAGTACCGGCTGCCGACCTCACCATGGCTCAAGGCGCTGGTCGGCCGACAGGGTTGGCATCATTACATGGCGCGGCGGGACGGCGCGGTCGTGGCTGTGCGCTCGCTGTTCATCGGCGCTGACGGCACGGCCTGGAGCGGCATCGACGCGCCGGTGCCTGGCATCATGGCGCCAAGCTTCGATCTCGATGCCATGCTTGGCGAAGCCATGGTTCGCGACGGCCTTGCGGCCGGCGCGAAACTGTTTGTCGCCGACATCGAGGCGCCGCACCCCGACCGCGACGGTCCGGCCTATAGCAACTATGCGCGGCTCGGTTTCAAGCTGGCCTATTTCCGCAGCCATTACAGCTATTTGCCGGCAAACTCCGGCTGACCTATCTGCCCAGCCACTGTTGCAGGCAGGTCTTGGCGACGACATGCGCCGGTGGCACCAGCGGCCCATAGACGGCGGGGCGACGGGCGCGTTCAAGCAAGATGCGCACCTGTTCGGGTTTTACGCGGTCACGCTCCATCACCAGCAAGACCATCGGATCGCTCAAAAGCTCGTCCAGGGTGTTGATGCTGTCGCTCATCCGTCGCCTCCTCGAATGCCGGCCCGCAGCCCATAGATAAGGAGACAATCATGGCTCGCCAATGACGCTTTGCCGGCTATGTCGTGTCTATTTGGATTAAATTTTGGTTATACGATTCAATTCGGTGGCGGCGCGCCTTCATATTGCGGCAGGCCGTCGTCGAGCTGCACCCAGGGCTGCTTCGAAGCTGTCCACATATGCATCTGCGGCTTGAAAACCGAGGGATCGTCGAGCGAGCCGGTGGTGATGCCGACGATGCCGGCGGAGTCGCGCCGGGAAAACATGGTCGTCCCGCAGCTGGAGCAAAAGCCGCGCTTGAGGTCGGGTGAGGTGTTGACCGTCGCCACCGCCCCCTCGACGGTCACGTCGTCGATGCGAAACAGCACGCGCGCATTGAAGGCCGCGCCAATCACCTTCTGGCAAAGCCGGCAATGGCAGACGCGTTCGTTGATCGGTACCGCATCGGTGCGGTAACGCACCGCGCCGCACAGGCACCCGCCCTGATATCCAGCCATCGCCCGGTTCCGTTTTCCTGAGGAAGCCTAGAGGTAACGGCAGGATTGGCCCGGTCAATTGAAAATCGTTGATGATGGTATCGACTGTCGTGATGGGAATGCGAAAGCAGGCACAAGAAACCGGCCGCCCTTTTGGGACGGCCGGCAGCCATTTCCGGTGATGGCTATTCGGTTTCGCTGACGACCTCGTCCCAGGTCTTCACCCTGGTCTCGCCATCGAGGAAAGGCAGCGCCGCGGCGGTCAGTTCCGGGGCGAAAAAGACGTCGTAGTGGGTACGATTGGGCAGAATGGCCAAGCGGTTCTGCGACAGGTTCTCGCGCATCCAGCCGGCATCCTTCAGTCCGCCGCCGAGCATCTGGTAAAACTTGATCTCATGCTCGGGCCGGTACATGTCGCTGTCGCCATAGACCAGCATCACCGGCATCTTGAGCTTGGCGACGTCGGCGGAATAATCGTAATCCTTGCGCATGAAGTTGCCGAGCGCATCGAGCAGTTTCGGGAAATCCTGCGGATGCGGCGCGACCGCGACGTAGGATTTGTACATCGGCGTGTCCTTCATGAAATCGGCTGCCGCGGCGCTGACTTGCGCCTGCTGGCCGCGCATCTCGGCATAGAAGCCGTCGGCTGCATAGCCGGTCGAAACCAGGACGAGCCGGCGCACCGCTTCGGGATGCTGGACGGCCATGCGGAAGGCGACGCCGCCGCCCAGCGAATAACCCATGACATCGACCTTATCATAGCCAAGTGCCTTGACGATCGCGGCCACGTCGTCGCCGATGGCTTCCAGACCGAACGGCCGTTCGCCAAGCGCGGTGCGGCCATGCCCCTGCAGGTCGACGGCGATCACCGTGCGATGCTCGGCAAGCCTGGGCAGGATCGGTGCGAACATATCGATCGTGCCCAAACCTCCATGCAGCAGAAGCAGCGGCTCGCCCTTGCCGTAGACGGCGTAATAGTAGTTCAGGCTGTCGATCGGCAGCAGGCCGGATTTTTCCGGCTTCGGCAGGGTTTTGGTCTCGGTCGTCATGGCGGGCTTTGTCTCCTCTGCATTGGTTGAGCCGGGTGCTGCGAGCAAAGCCGCGACCGAGGCGAAAATGGCGAAAAGCAAGGTTCTGGACATGTCGATCTCCTCCGGTCTTGCCGGCATCAAAGCGTCTTGGCGAGTTCCTCGAGCTGCTCAGTGCACTGGCCCCAGCCCTCGTGAAAACCCATCTTCTCGTGCTGCTCGCGGTCGGCGGCACTCCAGTGCCGAACCCGCACCGTGTAACGGGTCTTGCCGTTGCCTTCGTCCTCGAAGGTCAGCACGCCGGTCATGAACGGCTTTTCCGACGGCTCCCAGGCGGCGGTGTAGGCGTCGGTGAAGACGATCTTCTTGCCCGGGATGACTTCGAGGAAAACGCCGGGGTTGGGGAATTCATTGCCGTCGGGGTCCGCCATGACGACAACGCTGGAGCCGCCGGTGCGCACGTCCATTTCGGCGCGCGGCGTCGTCCACGGTTTTGGCGCGAACCATTGCGTCACCAGCTTGGGGTCGGTCCAGCAGCGATAGACGTTCTCGCGCGGCGCATCGATGATGCGGGTAAGAGCCAGTTCGCGGTCATTGCCGGGGGCGATGTCGAGCTTGGTGGTCATGATGGTCTCCTCGGTTTGATCTGGGTTGTGCCCCAAGGACGTACCGACGGAGCACCAGCCGACACGGCCTGGCGAAAAAATTCACGGGAGCGGTGAACAGAGAGTTGGAAGCCTAGAGCATGATCCCGAAAAGTGGGAACCGGTTTTCGGAAAAGATCATGCTCAAACACAGGAATAGAGCCCCATCCCGATTCCATCGGGATGGAACAGGCTCTAGTGGCGCTTGGCTTGCACGAGATAGGCGTCGATCTCGGTTTCGCCGAGCCACTTGGCCGCTTCCAGCCGGTGCAGGCCCTCGACCAGGATATGGCGCTTGCCGTCATGGCGCACCTGGATCGGCGTCTTCATGCCGTTTTCCAGAATGTCCTCGGCCAGGTGCCGGACGGTCTCGGGGTGCAGCGTCTTCTTGCGCGCGGTCGGCACGTAGATTTCGTCGACCTTGACCTTTTGCACTCTCAGCATTTTGGCTCCCACGGCAGAAATGCCGCCTGCCCTTGAGATAGTCTGTTTGGCCAACACGGCCAAGGGCGCTGTGGACGAATGCTGGCCCGATCGTTTCCATTTGACGCTTGGCTGGCCGATGGTCTCAATGGCGGCCACTGATCTCAGGTGTTCATTGACGCAGCTGCCGACCGAGTTCCCCGATTTCGGGCTGACGCCCGAGCAGCGCCGCGAGGCGGTGCGTGGCCATTATTACGAATGGCCCGGCATGGATGGCGAGCGCGGCGAGATCTGGTGCTATTCCGATCGCTTCTCCTACCGGCTCGGCGAGACAGTTTCGCTGCATGTCAGCTCGACGGCACAAAGCTTCGGCATCGTCATCATCCGCGACGGCGCAACCGAAACCAAGATTTTCGAGAAGGCCGGGATCGCGGCGCGCTGGCAAGAGACGCCGGACCAGTGTTCGGTCGAGGGTTGCGGCTGGGAAACGTCGTTCGAATTCCGCGTCGCGGACGACTGGCCCTCCGGCGCTTATCGCGTCACGCTGACAGCCGATGGCCGCGACGGCAAGCCGATCCTTTGCCACCATCTGTTCATCGTCGCACCTCGGCCCGGCAATAAGCCCGGCCGGGTGCTGCAGGTGGCGGCGACGGGAACCTGGCTTTCCTACAACACCTGGGGCGGCTCCAATGCCTATCAGGGCATCACCGGCCCGGATCGCGACCAGTATGCGCGCATGGTGTCGACGCAGCGGCCCTGGTGCCGCGGCTTCGTCGTGCTGCCAAAAGATGCGCCGCGCGTGCCGCTGGAGGTCGCCGTACCGCCGAAGACCGTGCCGCGCTATCCCCATATGGAATGGGCGCTCGCCACCGGCCATTCGAAGAAATACGCCTCGTCAGGCTGGGCGAGCTATGACAGGCACTTCTTCCGCTTTGCCGAGCGCGCCGGCTATGGAATCGATCTCGCCAGCCAGCACGATCTGCATTTCTCGCCGGAGATTCTCGACGGCTACGACTGCGTCGTCTTTGTCGGCCATGACGAATACTGGACCTGGGAGATGCGCGACGCTGTCGACGCCTATGTCGAACGGGGCGGCCATGCGGCGCGCTTCGCCGGCAATTTCATGTGGCAGACGCGGCTGGAGGACGAGGGCCGCCGGCAGGTCTGCTACAAATACCGGGCGCGTGCCGAAGACCCGGCCTATCGCGCCAACGTCACCCGCGCCAGCAATTCCTGGGAAGCACCGGAAATCGGCCGGCCCGGCGCCGCGACCTTCGGGCTCAACGCCACGCGCGGCGTCTATGCCGGCTGGGGCGGCTGCGCGCCGCGCGGCGTGCGCGGCTTCCCGGTCTACCGTCCCGAGCACTGGGCCTTTGCCGGCACCGGCATCTACTATGGCGATCTGCTCGGCGCCGACAGCCATGTCTATGGCTACGAGGTCGACGGGCTCGACTTCGAGATTCGCGGCGGCCTGCCCTACCCCACGCCTGACAGCGGCGCGCCGGATGGCCTGCAGGTGCTGGCCGTCGGCATGGCGAGCCAGGTTGAGGAAAGCGTCGACATTCCGTTCGAAGACCAGTTCCTCTGCGACGAGGACGGCCGCTTCACCGCCGAAACGCTGTTCGGCGAAGCCAGCGACGCCAATCTGGACAAAGTCAAACGCGGCAACGGCATGATCGTCAATTTCCCGCGCGGCAACGGCGAGGTTTTTCACGCCGGAAGCTGCGAATGGGTTGCCGGCCTGCTAAGGCAGGACCCGATGGTCGAACGCGTGACCAGAAATGTTCTCGACCGCTATCTCGGAAAGACCTGACATGACGAAGCCCTCCACCGCCGTATCGGAAGCGCGCGCGCCGTCGCATCTGTTCTATCTCTCCAGCCTGCGCCGGCCGCTGATCGATCGCGCCGAGGGCATCTACATGTGGACGCAGGACGGTCGCCGCTTCATCGACGGATCGAGCGGGCCGATGGTCGCCAATATCGGCCATTCCAACCGCAACGTGCTCGATGCCATGAAGCGGCAGATGGACCGCGCCACCTTCGCCTACCGGCTGCATTTCGAAAACGAGCCGGCCGAGGAGTTGGCGCGTGAACTCGCAGGAAAGCTGCCAGAGGGCATGGACCGCATCTTCTTCGTTTCCGGTGGCTCGGAAGCGACGGAATCCTGCATCAAGCTGGCGCGGCAATGGGCGGTCGCCACCGGGCAGGCCAGCCGCTGGAAGGTGATCACGCGGTTCCCCTCCTATCATGGCGGCACTTTGGGCTCGCTTTCGGTCACCGGCGACGATGCGCTGGCCGAAAGCTTTACGCCGATGATGCAGGTGATGCCGAGCGTGCCGGCGCCGACCGCCTGGCGCGACCGCGACAATCTCTCGATGGAACAGCGCGGCATCCGTTACGCCGACATGCTGGAGGAGAAGATCCAGGCCGAAGGCTCGGACAGCGTGCTCGCCTTCATCATGGAGCCGATCGGCGGCGCTGCGACCTCTGCCCTGGTGGCGCCCGACAGCTACTATCCGCGCATTCGCGAAATCTGCGACCGCTACGGCATCCTGCTCATCCATGACGAAGTGATGAGCGGCGCCGGCCGTACCGGCAAATTCCTTGGCGGCGACCACTGGAACTGCAAGCCCGACATCGTCGCGCTGTCGAAGGGGCTGGGCTCCGGCTATGCGCCGCTCGGCGCGCTCGCAGCACCGACGCGGCTGGTGCAGCCGCTGCTCGCCTCCGGCGGCTTCCAGCATGGCCACACCTATGCCGGCAATCCGCTCGCCTGCGCCGCCGGACTTGCCGTGCTCGGCGAGATGGATCGCCTCGACCTGATCGCCAATGCGGCCGCCATGGGCGATGTGCTGATGGAGGGGCTAAAAGGGCTGGCAAAGCGCTTCCCGTTCATCGCAGACGTGCGCGGCAAAGGCCTGCTCACCGGCGCCGAGATGGTTGCCGATCCCGAGACATTGAAACCAATCGACCAGAGCAAGAAAGCCACGCAGCGCCTTCTCGACCTGGCCTATGAGCGCGGCCTGATCATCTATGGGCGCAGGGTCAAGGGCGGTGTCGACGGCGACAATTTCATGGTTGCGCCACCGATGATCGTTACCCGCGAACAGATCGGCGAAATCATTTCCATCATCGGCGACTTGCTGCAGGTGCTGGCCGCCGAACTCGACCTCCCGGTCGAAGGCTGAGGGGGAAAAAATGGCGCCGAGGAAAGTCATCATCACCTGCGCGGTCACCGGCTCGGTGCACACACCGTCCATGTCGCCCTATCTGCCGGTGACACCCGACCAGATCGCCGCTGAGGCGATCGCCGCCGCCGAAGCCGGCGCGTCGATCCTGCATCTGCACGCCCGCGATCCAAGCGACGGCCGGCCGACCGCCGACCCTGATGTGTTCATGCAATTCCTGCCGCGCATCAAGCAGGCGACCGATGCGGTGATCAACATCACCACCGGCGGCTCGTCGCTGATGACGCTGGACCAGCGGCTGGCCGCGCCGCTGCGGGCCGAACCCGAAATGTGCTCGCTCAACATGGGCTCGATGAATTTCGCGCTGTTCCCGATGCTCGACAGACCGAGGGAATGGCAGCACGAGTGGGAGCCGAAGCTGCTCGAGGCGACCCGCGACACGATCTTCAAGAACACTTTTGCCGACATGGAGACGGTGCTCGATAAACTCGGCAAGGGCTGCGGCACGCGTTTTGAATTCGAATGCTACGATGTCGGCCATCTCTATTCGCTGGCGCATTTCCGCGACCGCGGGCTGGTGTCGGGACCGTTTTTCATCCAGTTCGTCTTCGGCATTTTGGGTGGCATCGGCGCCGATCCGGATAATCTCGTGCACATGAAGCGCATCGCCGACAAACTCTTTGGCGACAGTTTTCAGTTCTCGGTACTGGCAGCCGGCCGCCAGCAGATGCCACTGATCTCGATCGCCGCGGCAATGGGCGGCAATGTCCGCGTCGGGCTGGAGGACAGTCTTTACGACGGCCGCCAGCTGGCCAAATCCAATGCCGACCAGGTGCGCCGCATCCGCGGCATTCTCGACGGGCTGTCCCTGGAGGTCGCGACGCCGGCCGAGGCGCGCGCTATGCTGGCGCTCAAGGGTGGCGACCGGGTGGCGTTCTAGGCGCATGGTGGAGGCCGGGTGGCAAAGGGAGGAGCTGATATGGAAAGGGTTCTCGTCTCAGCCTGCCTGCTCGGCAGCAAGGTTCGTTACAACGGTTCCTACCGGCTCAACGACCATCCCGTTCTGGCGCGATGGCAGGCAGAAGGGCGGGTCGTGCAGATCTGCCCGGAGGTCGCCGCGGGTTTCTCGACGCCGCGCCCGCCGGCTGAAATTCGCGGCACCGGCGACGGCCTTGCTGTGCTGCACGGCCAAGGCCAGGTGGTCGAGAAAACCGGAAACGATGTGACTGCACTCTATCTCGAAGCCGGGCAGCTCGCGCTCGATCTCGCCCGGGAAACAGGCTGCCGCTATGCAGTCCTGACTGACGGCAGCCCGTCGTGCGGCAGTAGCTTCATCTATGATGGGAGTTTTTCGGGCAACCGGGTGGCTGGCTCTGGCACGACCACGGCGCTGCTGGAGGCGAACGGCATTCGCGTCTTTTCGGAAGACGGCATTGGCGAGCTTGATGACCTCCTGGCCAAGCCTGATACAGCCGGAACCGCAGCCTGATCCATGCGAGAGAAAGCCCGAGCCACGACCCGCGATACCATCATCCGCCCCGGCACCATCGACGACGTCGACACCATCTACGCCGCCCTGTTGCGCCTCGGCAACCATATTGGCGCGCATCAGGAGATCACGTCCACCGCCGACGACCTGCGCCGCTACGGCTTTGGCGAAAAGCCTGCCTTTTCGACCCTGATCGCCGAAGTCGGCGGCGAGTTTGCCGGGCTGTGCCTGCATTTCCCGATCTTCTCGACCTGGATGGGCCGGCCCGGCGTCTATGTGCAGGACCTCTATGTCGAAGGCCGCTTTCGCGGCCGCAAGATCGGCGAACGCCTGCTGCGCAGTGTCGCTGCGCAATGCCGGAAGGACGGTGGCGTCTATCTCAGGCTATCGGTCGACACCGACAACGAAACCGCCAAGGCCTTCTACGAACGATTGGGCATCGCCTGGTCGAGCTACGAACAGACTCAGAAGATTGTCGGCGACGCTTTCTTCGCCTTTGCCGATGGGCCGGACGATGTATAGCCGGCTACTGTATTGGGAGACATGATGAAAGCCTTCTATGCCGAGGAACAGAAACGCCACGATCCAAAGGCCTTCCTCTCCAGCGGGGCGCCGCAGCCCAATCCGGAAAAGCCGGAACGCGCAGAGCGACTGCTTGCCGGTGCCAAGGCCGCCGGCTGCACGATCGAGCGGCCACGGGATCATGGGCTCGGCCCGGTCTCTGCGGTGCATACGCCCGAATATCTGGATTTCCTCGAGCACATCTTCGTGCGCTGGCAGCGCATCGAAGGCGCCTCGGCCGAGGTGATCCCCAACATTCACCCGATTGCGCGCAACGGCTCCTACCCGGCCTCGGCTGTGGGACAGGCCGGCTATCATATGGCCGATACCGCTTGCCCGATCTCGGGCGAGACCTGGGGCAGCGCGCTGTGGAGCGCGTGGAGCGCGGTCGAAGCTGCCGAAGCGGTGATGGCAGGCGCACCGGCCGCCTATGCTCTCTGCCGCCCGCCCGGCCACCACGCTTTTGCCGATGTCGCCGGCGGCTTCTGCTTCATCAACAATTCGGCGGTCGCGGCGCAAGTGCTGCGCAAGCAGGCCGCGCGGGTGGCGATCCTCGATGTCGACCTGCATCACGGCAACGGCACGCAGGGCATTTTTTATGCGCGACCCGACGTGCTGACGGTGTCGCTGCATGCCGATCCGGTGCGCTTCTACCCGTTCTTCTGGGGCCATGCTGACGAGCGCGGCGAAGGGCCGGGTCTCGGCTATAATTTCAACCTGCCTTTGCCACGCAAATCCGGCGACGCCCAGTTCCTCGAAGCCTTGGCGACGGCCTTCCAGCGCATCCGCGCTTTTGCACCCGACGCGCTGGTGGTGGCGCTCGGCTTAGACGCGTTTGAAGGCGACCCGTTCGGCGGGCTTTCGGTGACGACGCCCGGCTTCTCGCGTATCGGCGAAGCCATTGCCGGCCTTGGCCTGCCGACGGTCATCGTCCAGGAAGGCGGCTATCTCTGCGACGCGCTCGGCGACAACCTCACCGCATTCCTCACAGGCTTCGGCGGCAAGAACCGGTGAGGATGCAGCGTCAGGATCGCTGCTGCCTGAGCATGGCGATGACGCGGTGCACGCTTTCGAGCGTCTCGTCGATCTCGGCTGCTGTGTTGTAATGGGCGATGCCGATCCGAACGACGCCTTGCTCGGCGGGAATACCGAGCTGGTGGACGATCTCCCAGGCGTAGTTGTGGCCCGACCAGAGGAAGATGTTTTCGGCATTCATCTGGCGCACGATCGTCTCCGGCACGATGCCATCGACGGTGAAGGAAACCGTCGGCACGCGATGCCCGAGCCGCGCCGGGTCGGTGATGCCGTGGATCGTCAGGCCTGCAATGTCCGACAGCCCGTCGATCAGTCGTTGCGCCAGCGGATTCTCGTAGGCGATCGAGACTTCGAACGCCTTGGCAATCTTGCGCCTTCTTGACCCACCCTCGCCCGCCGCCGTGCCCAGTTCGGCGAAATAATCGACGGCGGCGGTGAGGCCGGCCATCAGTTCAATTTGCGGCGTGCCGAGTTCAAAACGTTCCGGCAGGCCGTTGGACGAACAGCGACATTTGTACGGCTTCAGCGCCTCGATAACATCCAGCCGGCCCCAAAGAATGCCCATATGCGGGCCGAAGAATTTGTAGGCCGAGCAGATGAGGAAATCGCAGCCGAGGTCCTGCACATCGACCAGGCCGTGCGGCGCGAACTGCACGGCGTCGACATAGACCAGCGCGCCCGCCTGCTTGGCGATGCCGGTCAGCGCCTTCACCCGGTTGATCGAGCCGGTCAGATTGCTGGCGTAGTTCAGTGCGACGAGCCGCGTCCGGTCGGTGAGCAGTGCGCTGAGCGCCGTCTCCTCGACCTGCCAGCTCTGCTCATCGAAAGCCAGCCAGCGCACAACAAGGCCAAGGTCTTCGGCCAGTTGCAGCCAGGGCGAGACGTTGCCCTCATGGTCCATGCGGGTAAGGATGATCTCGTCGCCAGGCTTGAACGTGCGGCCGAGCGTACGCGACATATGGTAGGTCAGCGTCGTCATGTTGGCGCCGATGATGATTTCCTGCGGGGACGCGGCACCGAGAAAATCGGCCATCGCGGCGTGAGCATCGTCGACGACCTGTTGCGCGGCGACAGTGGTCTCGAAAAAGCCGCCGAGATTGGCGTTGGTGGTCAAAAGGCAGCGCGACACCGCGTCAGCCACCGCTTGCGGCACCTGGGTGCCGGCGGGATTGTCGAGATAGATGCGGCGGCGACCTTTGTCAGTGAGCCCAAGGGCTGGAAATTTTGCCCGCACCGCGTCGATCTGAAATGTCATTTTGTCCCCCAATCAATTGAACCGGCCCCCGGATCTCCGCTTACGGGCATGGATTGCCGACGCGCTGGTGGATCGCATCGACCGCCTTCTGCATCTCCTCGGTCCAGGTCACGTCGACGGATGACAGCGCCATTTCAAGTTGCGCAATCGTCGTGGCGCCGATGATGTTCGAGGTGACGAACGGCCGGCTCGACACATAGGCGTTGGCAAACAAGGCCGGTTCCAGGCCGAAGGAACGTGCGAGCTCGTTATACTCGAGCTGCGCCTCCGCCGCATTCGGCGTCTCGTAGCGCTGGCCGCGGTTGAACAGTTGCGAGCGCGAGCCTTGCGGCCGTGCGCCATGGTCGTATTTCCCGGTGAGATAGCCCTGCGCCAGCGGGGAATAGGCCAGCAACGACACCTGCTCGCGCTCGCAGACCTCGGCCAGGTTCACCTCAAAGGTGCGGTTGACGAAATTATAGGCGTTCTGGATCGAAGCGACGCGCGGGCCGATGCCCTTGTCGGCCTCGGCGATGAAGCGCATGGCGCCCCAGGAATTCTCGTTCGACAGGCCGAAATGGCGGATTTTTCCTGATTTCACCAACTCGTCGAACACGGCGAGCGTCTCGGCAATCGGCGTCTCGCCGGCCGGCGCACCGATGGAATCGGCGCGCGGCGCCACGGCGCCGATGCGGTTCGGGTTGGCGCCCCACGGTATGTCGCGTTCCGGCCAATGGATCTGATAGAGATCGAGGTAATCGGTGCCGAGCTTGGTCAGCGATTTTTCGATGGCGTCAAAAATGTCGGCGCGCACCAGCTTCGAGGGACGGTCGCCACGAAACCAGGTGTTGGCGGTGCGGCCTACCACTTTCGAGGCCAGGATAACCTGGTCGCGATTGCCCTTCGCCTTCATCCAGCTGCCAATGATCTTTTCGGTACGGCCTTGCGTCTCCGCCTTGGGCGGGATCGGGTAAAGCTCGGCGGTGTCGATGAAATTCACCCCGCATGCAAAGGCCAGGTCCATCTGAGCGTGGCCTTCGGCTTCCGTGTTCTGCTGGCCCCAGGTCATCGACCCCAGGCAGATCTGGGTAACAAGAAGATCGGTCCGACCGAGACGGCGTTTGTGCATGGAATTTCTGCTCCGGAGGGAAAGCTGGCGCGGCGGCGCGAGAAGGAAACCGCTTTTATAGGGAAAGCAGTCGCGCTCTCCAAGCCTCAGCGGACCGACTTTTGCGTGAACTCCGGAAAAGTCAGCGCCTGGCGCCGGCCAAAGCGCGCCGCTTGGCTTCGTCGATCAACATGTTGGCCACTTGCATGCGGATCATGGCACGCTGGCGCAAATGCGGGGCGACACGGTCGGGATGGTTGGCGAAGGCGAAGCTGCGGCGCATGCGGCCGAAATCGGCGACATCCTTGGGCTGGTTGAGGCCGAGTTCGACGGCGATGGATTCGGGATCGATCGGCGGCAGTTTTTCCTCAGGCTTGGGCTCTTCGCCGGCAAGCGCGATCTTCGCCTGATCGAGCAGTGCGGCGAACTCGCTCGCCAGATCGGCGCCCTCGCGATACTCGGCGGCAAATGTGTCGCCGGCAACCTTTATGCGGCCGGAATGAAGCTCGTCAGCCACAGAGAGATAGTCGAACGGAATCGACGGCCGTGCGCCGGCCTCCTCGCCCTTCTCGGGGGCGACGAAGAGGTCGTCGAGCAACGAAGCGAAATCCCGCTTGCTCCCGGTGCCGATCTCAGCCTCCCCTGTCGTAAGCGCACGTGTACCGGCGCCCAACATAGAACCGGCTCGTTAAAAATGAATGCGACCGATCTTAACCAATTTAGCCGTTGGCTTACGGCGTTGCCAGCCGAACCCTCTATGCAAAAAAAAGCCGGACTGCATTTTCATACAGTCCGGAAAATTCGCCAGGAGTGGCGAGGAAAAGCCGGCCATGTGCCAGCGTTGAAGCATACGGTCGGGACGCGCCGGAAGTTTCACCGGCCGGTTCGATTGTGACGAAAAAAATTCGCGCAGCATGGCTGCCATGCAAATGCTGCACTGCACAATCTTCATGATTTGCCTATATTGCTTGAGGTGGAGGATCAACAAGGGGCCATGATCATGGGGTTCTTCACTGAAATGTTCGCTCGTCCGCGTCCGCAGGAACATCTGCGCTATCGCTCGGCACTGGCACTGCTGCATGCGATGAGCAGCAGCGACCGCGCCGACATCGGCATCAAGCCGGCCGATTTTCCGCGCATCGCCCGCGAAATGTCACTGCGCTGAACAAGGCGTTTAGCCGATCCTGACGCGAGGCTTCCCGGCAGCGCCGGGAAGCCTTTTTGACCTTCAACGCCCGAGGAAAGTTGCCTTGCCCAGCGGCACGCCGTTGTGACGCAGGATGTCGTAGGCCGTGGTCACGTGGAAGTAGAAGTTGGGCATGGCGGCGTGCAACAGGTATTGCAGCCCGGGCATCGAGACTTCACGCCCCGCAAGCCTGAGTTCGATCGTCCGCTGGTCGGAGCCATCGAGGTCGGCCGCCGAGAAGGTTGCGAGATGCTCGAGGGTCTTGGCGATACGGGCCTGGACGTCGGCAAAACTCGCCTCATTGTCCTCGTATTTCGGCACCTCGCGGCCGGCAAGCCGTGACGGCGCACCCTTGGCATGATCGGTGGCGATCTGCACCTGTCTCACCAGCGCAAACATGTCGGGCGCCAGCCGCGCCGTCAGAAACACCTGCGGATCGATCTTGCGATCAGCCGCATTCTGTTCGGCTGCAGACAGCACATTGGACAGCGCCTTGAGCCTGGCGGAAAACACCGGCACGGACGCCTCATACATCGATAGTGTCACTTGAAATCTCCATGCGGCGGAACGCCGACGGCGGCAGGTAGCGCCTTCGCGTGTGACTTTTCAAGCGTCACCGCGTCGCCGTAATCCTTGTGCTAGGATTTTCCGCATCGACTGGAGATTCCCGATGAGAAGCGCCCTTCTTGCAGCGACCGCTTTTTTCTCCCTTGCCACCATCAGCCAGACTGCCTTTGCCGCCGACGAAGCGCCCTATGTCGATGACCGGTCGGACGCCGCCGCTGTCGTCCGCTCGCTTTACAGTGCCATCAACCGGCACGAATTCGCGCGCGCCTGGGGCTATTACGGCGACACCAAACCGGCCAAGGATTTCGATACATTCGTCAAGGGTTATGACGGCACCGACAAGGTCGATGTCGAAACAGGCGCTGTTTCCGATGAGGGCGCGGCCGGCAGCATCTATTACAGCGTCCCCGTCGCAATCCGCGCCACCGGCAAAGACGGCAGCGAGGCGGTATTCGCCGGCTGCTACACGCTGCGCCAGGTCAATGCCCAGGTTCAGGCCCCACCGTTCCAACCGATCTTCATCGACAAGGGCGCGCTGAAACCGTCAAAGGCCGATTTCGAGGAAGCGCTGCCGGCAAGCTGCGGCGACGGACCGCCGCCGCCCAAGAAAGACACCGCACTGGAGCAAGCCAAGAAGATGTTTGCCGCCGACTACGGTGGCCAGTGCGACAAGGAATTTCTCGGCGAGGAGCCGGAAATCTTTTCTATCAAATACAAGGAAAAGGATGCTGCTGCTGGCGATCCCGACAAGGAAATGCGGCTTTTCCATTTCTCCTGCGCGGCTGCGGCCTACAATGAAAGCTCCGTCTACTACTTGAGCGATGAAGTGGCGGGCGTGCGGCAATTGCAGTTCGCCGAACCCCAGATGGATATCCGCTACGAGAACAATGACAGCGACGGCAAACTTTTGGGCATGACCATAGTCGGCTTCCACACGACCGGCTGGGCGACCAACTCCGACTACGACGAAGATACCAAGACGATCAGCACGTTCAACAAATGGCGCGGCGTCGGCGATGCCTCGGACTCGGGGACGTACCTGTTCCGCAACGGTGACTTTTCCCTGGTCCAGTACGATGTGGATGCATCCTATGACGGCGAGGAAAACCCGCAGACGGTGGTGGACTACAACACCGCCCCGTAGAGGCTACCCAAGGGGGTCAAGGCGCTTTCGACAGCATCCAGTTGAGCGTGCCGCGCCAGTCGGTCATGCGGATCGGCGTGCCATGCGTGCCCGTCTCGAAACGGACAAAGCGGGTCGGATACGGGTAGGCTTTCGATTTGGCGATGATGGAGCGGAAGAAGGCTTCCTGCTTTTCCACGGGGAAAACCGGGTCCTTGCTGCCCTGGCCGAAGAAGACCGGCACATGGCGCCGGAAGGCGGGGCTCGCCAAAAAGCTCTCGTCCCAGAGCGAGCCAAGCAGCAGCAGCCCGTCGATGCGCCGGCCGGTGTCGTTGCGGGCGGCGAGTTGCCAGCACAGCGATCCGCCCATCGAGCCGCAGGCGACGAAGATTTTCGCGCCCGGCGATTTTTCCGCATAGTGGTCGATCAGCGCCGCGACCTGGGCTGTGCCGGTGTCGCCGAAATCGGTGAAATCCGGAGAGAGATAGAGGCCGCCATTGGCGGCCATCAGGTTCTTGAGCCGGTTGAAATTGCCGCCGAAGGTGAAGTCGTCGACGCCTTGTTTGCGGCTGCCGCCCTGCCCGTGCAGGTAGAGCACGATGATGCCGGCGCCCTCGGTCTTGCCGACGGCGATGTGCCTGACATCGCCGGCATCGGTTTTCAGCAGCAGATCCTGCTGCACCTTGCGCACGTTGGTGTCGGTGTATTGGGCATGCACCCGGCGCTCGGGCACTTCATCACGGGCGTTGATGTCGCGCATTTCCTGGTAGTCGATGACCGTGTAGGCGCCGTTGTCCGCGGACGACAGCGTCGCCGGATATGCGAACAGATCGTCCTTGAAGGGTTTCAGCGCGTCGGCGCGAGCGGCAACGCCGCCAGGAAACAATACAAGCGCTGAGGCAAAAAGGGCATAGCGGAATCTGAAAGCCATGCCCAAGCCATGCGTTTTTCAGCTTCGGTTTGTCAATCCTGCAGCACGCCGCCGGCGCCTTCCAGCGCCTCGCGTGTGTCGACGTCGATCGATGCACCGTCGCCGATCTCGACATCGACGACATCCAGCCCCTCGGCCCCGACCAGATGCCGCGCGCCGGTATCGCCTTCGAGATGGGCGATCGCGGGAAACAATGCACGCGGCAACAGCACCGGGTTGCCGCGGCGGCCATCATGCGAGGCACGCACGACCGAGCGGCCTTCGGCCTTGCGGAAAGCGTCGATCAGCCTGTCGAGGTCGGCCGATGAGACGCCCGGCATGTCGCCGAGAACAATCATGGCGCCGGCGGCGTCTTCGGCAACCCTAAAAATACCGGCTTTCAGCGATGAGGACAGGCCCTCGGCAAAATCCGGATTGTCGGCAAAGGTGACGTCAAGGCCCGACAAGGCTGCCCGCACCCGCTCGCGCTGATGGCCGGTAACGACAATGGTACCCGAGGCTTTCGAGGCGAGCGCGCGCTCGGCGGTGCGGCGCACCAGCGGCTTGTCGTCGAACAATGCCAGCAGCTTGTTTGGTCCGCCCATGCGGCTGGAACGGCCGGCGGCCAGAAGCACGACATCGACCGCCAGTTGCGCCTTGGCCGGCAGCGGCTCGCGCGGCTGCGGCCGTGTCGGGATTTCCATCAGCAGCCCGCCGACGCCCATGCCGGCAATGTCCTTGGCGGTCACGTCTAGCCCGGCGATCAGCCGGTCCAGCACCCAGTCGAAGCCGTTCTCCTTGGGGCTGCGGGCGCAACCCGGCGCACCGATCACGCGTTTGCCGTCGAGCAAGCCGAGCACCAGCAGATTGCCGGGGTCGACCGGCATGCCGGCGCGGACGACGGTCCCTCCAGCGCGCTCGATAGCCGCCGGAACGACATCGCCAAAGTCGCTCATCGCCGAGGCGCCAAAAATCACCACCATGTCATTGTCGCGCGCCAGCGAGGCTGCCGCCTCCGCCACGGGTGCGATCTCGTGCGGTGTGCGGCGCTCCGCCGTCAGCTTGCCGCCCGAGCGGGCCAGGCGCGCTTCGGTGACACGCAGCGTCTTGTCGAGCACGCTCGGCTTGATGCCGGGCAGAACCGTCTGAATGACGCCCACACGCACCGGCTGATAGGCATTGACGGCAAATATCTCGCCGCCGGCGCAGATCTTTGTTACCGCATCGACCAAGGCCGAGGCGACGGCGAAAGGGATGATCTTCACGGTTGCGACCATCTGGCCTTTTTCGACCGGCGCGTGCTGCGCCAGCGTGGCGATGGTGATGGTCGGATCGACGGCGTTGATGGCGTCGATCATCGCCGCATCGACCGTGAAGATGCCGGAAGCCTCGGCATGCAGATTGACCCGGCCGGTCGCGGCCGGCTTCGCCTCGATGTTCCTGTGGGCCATGCTCTTGGCGATCTTCTCGGCGGCTGCATCCTCGCTCAGATCGTCTTGAGCCAGCACCGCCGCAACCACCTCCGAAATGCCGAACGCCTTCAGCAGCGACACGTCGTCGGCGCTCAACCTGTGCGCTTTGCGGAAGCGTCGATCTCCAGCGGTGGTGGCGTGCGCCAGCACAGCACCTTCGGCCGCCTCGATCGGGATCGGGCCGAATTTCACGCTGCGGCACCCTTGGCTTCGAGGCCGCGCGAACGAAAGGCGTGGATCGCCTGCGCCAGCACCGCAACCGCAATCTCGGCCGGGCTTGCCGCACCGATGTCGAGGCCGATCGGCGCGTGGATGCGGGCGATCTGGTCGGCGGTGGCGCCCAAGGCCAGCAGGCGCTCGACGCGCTTGGCGTGAGTCTTGCGGCTGCCAAGCGCGCCGACATAGAAGCAATTGGCATCGAGCGCCGCCTTCAGCGCAAAATCGTCGATCTTTGGGTCATGCGTGACAGCGGCCAGCGCCGTGTAGCTGTCGAGCGGCTGGCGCTTCAGCACATCTTCGGGCCATTCGGCATGCAGCGCGACGTCGGGAAAGCGATCCGGTGTGGCAAAGGCGGTGCGCGGATCGACGATCTCGACGGGATAGCCGGCGATTTTCGCCATCGGCGCCAGCGCCTGGCTGATATGGACGGCGCCGATCACCACCAGTCGCGGCTGCGGCAGATGGGCGTTGAGAAAGAAGGTTCGCCCTTCCGCCTCGACCGAACCGGAATTGCCTGATCGAAACGCCTTGGCGATCGCAGCGCCCAGATCGCCGGCAACCTGATCTCCCTCACGCACGATGCGGTCGCGGCCGTCGCCAAGATCGGTAACCAGGATCGCCGCGCGGCGGGCGCGGCGTTCGGCGTTCAGCGTTTTCAGCGCATAGGGGTCCATCGGTCAGCCCAGCCGCTCTACATAGACCTTGATACGGCCGCCGCAGGACAGGCCGACCTGCCAGGCGGTCTCGTCGGCGACGCCGAACTCCAGCATCTTGGCCTTCCCTGAGTCGATGACGTCGATCGCCTCGCTCACGACAGCACCCTCGACGCAGCCGCCGGAGACCGAGCCGTGGAAATTGCCTTCCGCGTCGATGACCAGATGGCTGCCCACCGGACGCGGCGCCGAGCCCCAGGTTTCGACCACAGTGGCAATGGCGACATCCTTGCCGTCCTTCATCCAGCCTTCCGCGATGATCAGCGGGTCGCGGGCCTCATCGAGATAAATGCTGTTGTCCATCGTCGCTTCTCTCAGAGTCTGTTTATGATCCGGCTATCGCCAATTCGCGCAAGCAAATGCATGGTCAATCGATCACCGCGAATGCGTCAACTTCGATTAGATAGCCGGGCGACAGGCTCGCCACACCAAGCACCACGTCAGCCGGTTTGTGATCTCCGAACAGCCCTAGCCGAGCCTTTTCGATGATCGGCAGGCATTCATCGCGATCGTAGTTGACGACATAGATCGTGATCCTGGCGACCTGGGCAGGCGCTGCACCGGCAGCGGCAAGTGCCCGGCCCAAATTGGCAAACACCTGGCGCGCCTGAGCCGCAAGATCACCACGGCCAACAAGCTTGCCGTCCAGGTCCTCGGGCTCCTGGCCCGAGATGAAGACCAACTTGCTCCCTGTCGCAACGACGACCTGGCTGTAGGTCTGGGGAACTGGCAAATCCTTGGGGTTGATGCATTGGAGCGTCATCTATCGGGTCTCCGGTGCGGGTGATTTCAATTTTTTCCGGGAGTCTGTTTCCCGATGGATAAACATATGGCTATGCCGCGTGCCTGGCGCCAGCACCCAACCAACGACGCGGATCGACGGAAGCGGCCGACTTCTTGTCCAACGACGCACAGAGGTCGGCGAGCGCATCGAGATTGTGCACCGAGCGGAACTCGTCGACATGCGGCAGCATCGCCTTGACGCCGCGGGCGCGGGCTTCGAAACCGTCGAAGCGCAGCAAAGGATTCAGCCAGATCAGCCGTCGACAGGATTTGTGCAGCCGCTCCATCTCCTCCGACAGACCGGCGACATCGTCGCGCTCGAGCCCGTCGGTGATCAAAAGCACCACCGCGCCCTGCCCCAGCACGCGCCGCGACCATAGCTTGTTGAACTCGGCCAGCGTGTCGCCGATGCGGGTGCCGCCCGACCAGTCCTTGACCGCCGCCGAACTCTCGGCAAGTGCCGCATCGGGATCGCGGTGGCGCATCTGCCGGGTCAGGTTGGTCAGCCTGGTGCCGAAGACGAAAGCATGCACGCGCCGGCGTTTTTCGGTCAGCGCATGCAGGAAATGCAGAAAAATGCGCGTGTACTGGCTCATCGAACCGGAGATATCGGCCAGCACCACCAGCGGTGGATGAACCTCGCGCGGCGACCGAAATTTTGGCAGGATCAATTCGCCGCCGGTGCGCGCGGCCGAGCGCATCATGGCGCGCGGATCGATGCGGCGGCCGTGGGCGTCGGCCTTGAAGCGCCGCGTCCTGACCATGTCGAAGGGCAGCCGCAGCTGGGCGATCGCTTTCTTGGCGTCGGCCATCTCGGCGGCGTTCATCTGGGCAAAGTCCTTGCCTCGCAGCACCTCATTGCCGGAAAAGGTGAAGCGGGCGTCGACCTCGATCTCGGGGATTTCCTGCACCGGCTGGTTCTTCTGGTGCCCCTCGAACATCGCCTGGCTGACACGATTTTCGGCCGCGCGCGGTTTTTGCTTTTCCCTGGCGTCCGGCGCCACCGGCGAAAACATCGCCAGCATCTTTTCGATCAGCTCGCGCGATTTCCAGAACAGCCGGAAGGCTTCGTCGAAGGTGGGATGATCCTCGTGCCGCGACACCAGCACGGCGTGCAGCGTCCAGTAGAAATCGTCGCGGGAGCCGATGCCGGCGGCCAGCACCGCCTCGATGGCATCCTTGACCGAGGCCGGCCCGACCCGCATGCCTGATTTGCGCAAGGTGCGGGCGAAATAGACGATGTTGTCAGCGATGCGCCCGTCGGGGGTGGCCTCTTTCGGTTCGGGGCGTGCCATAGCTCCTACTCCGCCGCCGCAAGCTCGGCTTTCACCTCGTTGAGGATGCGCCGGCCTTCGCCCTGTTCGATGCGGGCAATGTCGTCCTGGTATTTCAACAGGACGCCGATCGTGTCGGAAACCGTCTCCGGGTCGAGCGCCACCTTGTCGAGTTCGGTCAGCGCGCCGGCCCAGTCGATGGTCTCTGCGACGCCAGGCACCTTGAACAGTTCGATTTGGCGAAGCTTCTGGATGAACGACACCACTTCCGCCGAAAGCCGCTGGTTGGCCTGCGGCACCTTACGGCGCACGATCTCCAGCTCGCGCTCGGCATTGGGATAATCGACCCAGTGATAGAGGCAGCGCCGCTTCAGCGCATCGTGGATTTCACGGGTGCGGTTGGTGGTGATGATGACGATCGGCGGCTCCTCCGCCTTGATCGTGCCGAGTTCGGGCACCGTCACCTGAAAGTCGGAGAGAATCTCGAGCAGGAACGCCTCGAACGCCTCGTCGGTGCGGTCGAGCTCGTCGATCAGGAACACCGGCGCCGCACCCGCTTTCCCGGTCAATGCATCAAGTACCGGGCGGCGGATCAGGTATTTTTCGGAAAAGACGTTGCGCTCCATGTCGGAGCGGTCGACCTTGCCGGCTGCCTCCTCCATGCGGATCTCGATCATCTGCGCGGCGTAGTTCCACTCGTAGACGGCTGACGAGACATCAAGGCCTTCATAGCATTGTAGCCGGATAAGCCGGCGGCCAAGCGCCTGCGCCAGCACCTTGGCGATCTCGGTCTTGCCGACACCCGCCTCGCCTTCGAGAAAAAGCGGCCGCTTCATGCGCAGCGACAGAAACAGCACGGTCGCCAGCGACCGGTCCGCGACATAGTCCGCGCCGGTCAGGAGATCGAGCGTCTCGTCGATCGTCCGCGGTGCCGGGCGCGGTTTCAACTCGGTCATTCTTTCTCCATCAGCGCCGCTGGTCCGTTTCACAGAACGTGGTAGCCGCGGTTGTGGTAGATCAGCGGCCGCAAATTATCGCCCATGCGCAACCCTGTCACCTTGCCAAAAAGCACACGATGGGTGGCCAGATCCTTGGTGTCGATCAGTTCGCAGTCGAACACGGCAAGCGCGCCCTTCAGCGTCGGCGCGCCGGTCGAGATGACATCCCATTCGCCGAGCGCGAAACGCTCCTCGACCGGCAGGCCGGTGATGCCGGAAAAGCCGATCGACAGCGGCTCCTGGTCCGAAGCCAGCGTATTGAGGGCGAATTTGCCGTTTTTGACGAACGGCTCGTTCTTGGGATTTTCGCGATTGAGGCAGACCAGAATGGTCGGCGGCGTGTCCGATACCGAACAGGCGGCGATGACCGTCGCGCCGCGCCTGCCGGCAGGACCGTCGGTGGTGACCACATGGACGTGACCGGCAAAATGCGCCATCGCGTCGCGATAGGCCTGCGGCCCGATGTCGTTCTTCTTCAGCACGGATGATTTTCCACAGTCAGAACCCAAGCGTTATATATGGCGGCATACGATATGCCACAAGCGAAGTGGTTGACCCGCATTCCCGGAATTAGCGTGTTGCACCAAGGCCGGGCAGCCTTTAGGTCTTGGCGGCAAATAGTGCCAGAAGCGTAAGGCCGGCACGGAGGAATCCATCGCTCGAATGCGACCCCGGACAAGAACAATAGCGGCGCTGGTCTGGCTGTTTGTGGCCGGCGGCGCGAACGCGCAGACGCTGCTGGTCGGCGTCGCCGCGCCCTTGTCGGGGCCGTCGGCGCTGCTGGGCAAGCAAATCGAGACGGGCGCCGGCCTGTCGGCCGAGGCGAACGGCGTCGAGCTCCGGACCGTCGACGATGCCTGCACGGCCGATGGTGGTGCCGCCGCCGCCAGGGATTTCGTTGCAGCAAAGGTCAGCGTGGTCGTCGGCTTCCTCTGCACCGACGCGATCGAGGCGGCGCTGCCGATCCTGAAAGACGCCAACATACCGGTCATCACTGTCGGCGTGCGCACAGAAAGCCTGACCGACCGGCGCGCCAAGACCGGCTGGCCGGTCTATCGCCTCGGGCCGCGCGGCGACGACGAACGCAACGCCGTTGCCGCCATTCTCACCCGCCTGTGGCAAAACGAGCTGTTCGCCATCGTCGATGACGGCACCATCTATGGCCGCGAAATGGCCGAGACGTTTCGCGCGGCTGCGGAGCAGGCGGCGCTGAAGCCAGTGTTCGTCGATACGTTCCGGCCGCAACTCGACAACCAGATCGGATTGATCGGCCGGCTGAAGAAGGCCGGCGCGACGCGTGTGTTTGCCGGCGGCGACGGCGACGACATCGCCATCATGGGCCGCGACGCCAGCCAGCTCGAAGCCGGCATCGTCTTTGCCGGCGGCGAGAACATGCGCACACCGCCTGGCGACGTGCCCTATGCCACGGGCACGCTGATGATTGCGCCGCCGGAATGGGCCGAAGTCGCCGATCCCAAGGTGCTGGAAGCGTTTGCCGCACAAAACATTGCGCCCGATGGCTACACACTGCCGGCCTATGCTGCGGTGGAAATCGCCAAGGCCGCCTCCGCTCTTTCGGAAACCACCGGCAAGCCGCTGACTGAGGCGCTCACCGCGCATGATTTCACCACCGCGATCGGACCGATCCGCTTCGATGAAAAGGGCGACCTCAGCCACAACCCCTTCCGTGCCTACCGCTACGACGGCGCCCATTTCGTGCCGGCGGAGACCAACTGATGTTCCGCACCGGTCCGCGCAATCTCATCACCGATGTCGCCGGCCTGCGGGTCGGCAACGCATCCGACGCCAGGCTGAAGTCGGGGGTGACCACCGTGCTGTGCGATGAACCGGCGGTCGCCGGCGTACAGGTATTGGGCGGCGCGCCGGGCACGCGCGAGACCGATCTGCTCGAGCCGCACAATTCGATCGAGGCGATCCATGCCGTGGTGCTTTCGGGCGGCTCGGCCTTCGGCCTGGATGCCGCTTCCGGCGTGCAAGCGGCATTGCGCGAAAAGGGCATCGGCGTGGAGGTCGGCGGCTTTCGCGTGCCGATCGTGCCGGCGGCCATCCTGTTTGACCTGCGCAATGGTGGCGACAAGGATTGGGGCCGCTATCCGCCCTATCGCGACCTTGGCTATGAAGCGGCGCAGGCCGGGGCAATCGACTTTGCGCTCGGCACGGCCGGCGCCGGCACCGGCGCGCTGAGTTCCGGCCTGAAGGGCGGACTTGGCTCGGCCTCGACAATGTTGGACAGCGGCGTCACCATCGGTGCGCTCGCCGCTGTCAATCCGACCGGCTCGGTGACTGTCGCCCGAACCAGGCACTTCTGGGCGGCGCCGTTCGAGATCGGCGACGAATTCGGCGGGCTCGGATATCCGTCGCCGATGCCGGAGGATGCCAAAAGAATCCTGCTGAAGTACCGCGACAAGCATTTCATGGGACAGGCCGGCGGCAACACCACCATCGCCGTCATCGCCACCGACGCAGTTCTGACCAAGGCGGCGGCCAAGCGTCTGGCGATATCGGCGCATGACGGTTTCGTCCGCGCCATCTGGCCAGTCCACACGCCGGCCGATGGCGATCTGGTGTTCGCGCTGGCGACGGGCAGAAGCGGCATTGAACTCACCGCCGATGCGGCGATCGACCTCTACGCCGCGGCCGGCGCCACCATGGCGCGCGCCATCAGCCGCGGCGTCTTTGCCGCGACGCCAGCCGATAGCGACCTGTTTCCGGTGTGGTCGTCGCGCTGAAGGCGCGACGGTATGATCAGACGGGATCGGATTTTTCTTCCTCGAAAGTGACTGCGACATCCGAGTTTGCCGACAGGCGCACCTTGTTGCCCTCGATCTCGGCGATCAGGCTCGACGGGATATAGTGGTGATGCCCCTTGTGACTGCCCTGCCCGCTGTCGAGTTTGGTCAGTTTGATTCGTTCGCCCTCGACCTTGTCGACGGTGCCGACATGGACGCCGTCGGCGCCGATCACTTCCATATGTTCGCGAATTTTGCTGGTGTCGGTCATGGTGGGTCTCCGTTGAAGCTGCCGACAACAACTAATGGCGACGGGATTGGATGCATCGACCTTGTGTTTTAGACAGCACGACGTTTTGACCGCGTCGTGATAGGTGATCGGTCGACATTGGTTGCCGGAGCGAAACCCGATGCGAATACTGGTCCTGTTTGCCGCTTCCTTGCTTGCCCAGTTTGCGACATCCATCGCCGCCCATGCCGGCGATGTCGCCGAGCTTGAAATCCTTGGCTTCACAGGAGATGGCGGCGTCTTCGCCTTCGAGGAGTATGGTGTCTATGACGGGTCGGGCTTTCCCTATGCCAATCGCTATTACATCGACACCAGCAACGACAGTTTCCTGCCGGGCACGCCGATCCGGGTCCGGCTCGACGACGAGAATGCCACGCTCGACGCAGCGCGCCTCCAGGCGCGGCAAAAAGGCGAGGCGATCGTCAAGCAGGCGGAGCTCACGGCCAATCGTGGCATCACCGCCGGCTTCAACCCGGTGACCGAACTTTCGGCCGACCCGTTCCGCATGGTGGTCAACCCGCGCCCCATCTTTTCGCCGGTCGATCCCCCGCTCGAGTTCCGGCTCGATGAGATTGGCATGAATGACACCGAAGCCTGCCAAAGCCACGGCGAAATCAACGGTTTTCGACTGCTGCGCATCGAGGCGAACGACGGCGGTCAGACCCACCTGCTGCATCAGGACAAATCGATCCCCAAGAGCCGGGGTTGCCCGAACGGCTATCGGATCGGCGCGGTGCAGACGTTTTCGATGGACAGCATCAGCGCCTATGCGGTGCTGATCGCGGTGCGCCAATACGGCTTCGAAGGGCCGGATTTTCGCTGGATCGCGGTGACCGGCCGGCTGTGACACCACCTGTTCAATCCGTGATGCCCAACCCTGGCTCCGAGCGTTTGCCAGGTCGAGTCCGGCGAGCCTTGCCCTCGCTTCGGGTCGCGCTTTTCGGCGCCTTGCTGTGGGCTGCGGCGATGGGCGCCAGCGCGCTGGTCAATCTGTGGCTGGACGATTGGGAAACCCCGGCAAAAATCCGCTTCGTGTTCTTGCTGTTCGCCGCCGGCGGCGCGCTGGCCTTTCCGGTCGGCCTGTTCGCGGCCCGGCTGGTTTCGCTCGGTCGGCATTGGGAAGTCGCGCTGGCGGCGGCCTTTGTCTGCCTCCTCGTCGCGACGATCGGCTTCACCGGCGGGCTATTCGCGCTGCAATACCGTTCCTATTATTCGGAATGGCATGCGCCAGCTTTCACCCTCACCTGGGCCTTCCAGTTCGTGTTCACGATGTTGACGGCGCTCTACCAGTTCGTCGTCCTGGGCATCCGGCTCTACTTTCCACTCGGTTTCATCGCGTTGGCGCTCGCCAGCGTCTGGTTTGCACGCGGGCAGCGTTGAGCATTTTGTCTGCCTCTGTTAGGACGCGGGCAAAAGCTCTCGACACGTCAGGACTGACCGATGATCCCTCGCTATTCCCGGCCGGAAATGGTCGCCATCTGGTCGCCGGAAACCCGGTTCCGCATCTGGTTCGAGATCGAAGCCTATGCGTGCGATGCGCTGGCCGAACTCGGCGTCATCCCGAAGGAAGCGGCGAAAACCATCTGGGAAAAGGGCAGCGCGGCGAAATTCGATGTCGAGGCGATCGACGAGATCGAGCGCGTCGCCAAGCACGACGTCATCGCTTTCCTGACTCATCTTGGCGAATTCGTCGGACCGGACGCCCGCTTCATCCACCAGGGCATGACCTCGTCGGACGTTCTCGACACCTGTTTTGCGGTGCAGTTGACCCGCGCCAGCGACATCCTGCTCGCCGACATTGACGGCCTGCTTGCCGCACTCAAGCGCCGCGCCTTCGAGCACAAGGACACCGTCACCATCGGCCGCAGCCATGGTATCCATGCCGAGCCGACCACTTTCGGCATCAAGCTGGCGCAGGCCTATGCCGAATTCTCGCGCTGCCGCGAGCGGCTGGTGCACGCTCGGGAGGATATCGCCACCTGCGCCATTTCGGGCGCGGTCGGCACTTTCGCCAATATCGACCCCTATGTCGAAGAGCATGTGGCCAAGAAGCTCGGGCTGAAGCCGGAGCCGGTGTCGACACAGGTCATYCCGCGTGATCGCCACGCCATGTTCTTCGCCACGCTGGGGGTCATCGCCTCGTCGATCGAGCGGCTGTCGATCGAAATCCGCCATTTGCAGCGCACCGAAGTGCTGGAGGCGGAAGAATATTTTTCGCCGGGCCAAAAGGGTTCGTCGGCAATGCCGCACAAGCGCAATCCGGTGCTGACCGAAAACCTCACCGGCCTTGCCCGCATGGTGCGCTCCTTCGCGCTGCCGGCGATGGAGAACGTGGCGCTCTGGCACGAGCGCGACATTTCGCACTCCTCCGTCGAACGTATGATCGGGCCGGATGCGACGGTGACGCTCGATTTCGCGCTGTCACGGCTGACCAGCGTCGTCGACAAGCTGCTCGTCTACCCCGACAACATGCTGAAGAACATGAACAAGTTCCGCGGCCTGGTGCATTCGCAGCGCGTCATGCTGGCGCTGACGCAGGCCGGCCTATCGCGCGAAGATTCCTACCGGCTGGTACAGCGCAACGCCATGAAAGTTTGGGAGCAAGGCGCTGATTTCCTTGAGGAACTTCTGGCCGACAAGGAAGTCACGGCAGCCCTGCCCGAAGCCGAGATCCGCGAGAAATTCGACCTTGGCTATCACACCAAGCATGTCGACACGATCTTCAGGCGCGTGTTTGGATAGGTAAGCTCCCTTCTCCCCGTATAGTGACGGGGGGAAGGAAGCTGTGCCACAGTCCAATCACGCCTTGCCGGGAACAGTCCTTATGACCGTGCCCCACGGATCTTCACGCGTGGTTTCGCCGGTCACATTGTCCGAGCGCATCTCGACCCAGGCCAAGCCCGTGCGAGCCGGATCGCGGCGGCCGGCGCCGGCGCTGTGCCAGGCGTTGGCGCCGATGTGATGGTGATAGCCGCCGGACGACAGAAACACCGCCTGGCCGCCATATTTCGCCACCGTGTCGAAACCGAACTCCTGGTTCCACCAGGCTTCGGCGTCTTCCGGCCTGCCGACGCGCAGATGCACGTGGCCGACAATGCTGTTTTCCGGCGCGCCCTGCCAGCCGGCGTCGCCCGCCGGCACATCGGCAACGACAGACGGCAGGTTCAGCCGCTCGGTCGCCATGGCGATCTTGTCGCCATTCCATTTCCAGTCCTTCGGCAGGCGGTCGGCATAGATTTCGATGCCGTTGCCCTCGGGGTCGGTCAAATAGAGCGCCTCGCTGACCAGATGGTCTGATGCGCCTTCGATGCGGATCTTGTTGGTGGCGGCATGGTTGATCCAGCGGCCGAGATCGGCGCGGCTCGGCAACAGGAAGGCGGTGTGGAACAGGCCGGCGCTGCGCGGATCGTCGGGCTTGGCCGCCGCATCCGCCTCGATGACGAGCAGCGGACGGTTGGCGGCGCCGAGCGTGATCGCGCCGTCGGCGCGGCTCAATTCCTGCAGGCCAACGACCTGGCGGTAGTAGGCGGCGAGATTTTCGGAGTCGCGCGCCTTCAACCCGACGCGGGCAACGCTGACGGGAGTCGTGGCGGCAAAGGGCAGTTCACTCATCTGATGCTCCATTCGGCCGGCGTCCGACGAGCCCCAAAAAACCAAGGACCCGGCGCCAGCGATCACTGTACGTCGTCTTTCTCTTCCTGACGACAGATCGTCGATCGGCATCGTTCACACAAGATGGCAAGAAGCGAACATGGTGTTCACTATTGTGATCAGCTGCGCGGTTCATCACGGTTGCATGACGCAGCAGTGCTCGCTATCTCAGCGCCATGAAAGTCAGGGAAGCAGATATTCTCATCGTGCCGGGCTACACCAATTCCGGCCCCGAGCATTGGCAGAGCCGGTGGCAGTCAAAACTGTCGACGGCGCGCCGCGTCGAGCAGGCGGAATGGTCGAAGCCGGTGCGTGAAGACTGGACCGCGAGCGTGGCCAAGGCGGTCAACGAGGCCGAGCGGCCGGTCGTCATCGTCGCTCATTCGCTTGGTGTCGCCGCTGCCATCCAGGCCATGCCGCAGTTCGAGCGGCCCGTCGCCGGCGCCTTCTTCGTGGCGCCGCCCGATGTCGCCAATCCGAAGTTAAAGCCCAGGCATCTGATGACCTTCGGTCCCTACCCGCGCGAGCCGTTGGGCTTTCCCTCGGTGGTGATCGCCAGCCGCAACGACCCGTTTTGCGCGTTCGATGTGGCCGAGGATATTGCCGGCGCCTGGGGCTCGCTGTTTATCGACGCCGGTGAGGCCGGTCACCTCAACGCGGATTCCGGCTTCGGCCCGTGGCCCGAGGGATCGATGACCTTCGCCAAGTTCCTGACCGATCTCTAGGAGTCAGGATCTGTTAATCTGGTCGATTTAGAGTGTTTTGAATCGTTGCGTATCGGACAAGCCAAGATTCTGTTGCAGCGAGACAAAAAGGCCAATGCTTGCGCAAGGACGATTCACTTGAGTTCCTGAGGGGCGTCGCTGCTCTGGTCGTTCTGAATTGGCATACTTTGCTTGCGTTTGCACCTTCGGCAAGCGGCATTTTCGCGGACGGTCCGGCCAACTCGCTGCAGACAAGCTTCGCCTTCGTCGCATTCAACGGCCCATCAGCCGTGTATCTGTTCTTCGTGCTGTCTTCTTTCGTGGTGGTGAAACGCTATTTCACCAGCCGCAAGATGCAAGATCTGGGGCTGGCCGCCATCAAACGCCTGCCGCGTCTTGCCGGCCCAGTCCTCGTCACGGTGCTGGCTTCTTGCCTCGTCTTCAAGCTTGATCTCTACTTCTTCAGCGAAGCAAGCACCCTGACCGGGTCGCCCTGGCTAGCCAGCTTCGCCTATGCCCCAAAGGTGCTGTCGCCGGAAACGGCGAGCTTTTCCGAAGCGTTCACAGAAGGCGCCTGGCGAACGTTCGTCTTCGGTGACAACTATTACGACACCAGCCTGTGGACCATGTGGTTCGAGTTCTGGGGCAGTCTTGCCGCCTTTATCCTCGCGCCAATTCTCTTCTTGATGCATGACCGCACACCCCTACTTGCCTGGGTCGCCCTTTTCATCGGCATGTTTGTGGCATGGTCAATCAACTTCATGCTTGTGGCCTTTCCGGTTGGCCTTTCGCTCTATCTGGTGCTTGCCTCGACGTTTCGCCCGAATGCGCGGTTGAGGGCGGTGATCGTGGTGGTCGCGCTGGTCCTGCTGGGCTATGCCGGAAATGCGGTCGGCGCCTACCGCCCCCTGGCCATTCTGGACTTCAACGGCCTCAGCGCCGAGATGCGGCAAGCCTACGTCGCCATCCCGGCCAGCGTCATGCTTGTCTATGCGGTGCTGACGATGGAGAGCCCGCCATCATGGATGACGGGCAAAGTGGCACGTTTCCTGGGCGATCTGTCGTTTCCGCTCTATCTCGTGCATGCGCCGGTCATCTGCTCCCTGGGATCATGGGCCCTTCTGACCAGCGACTCCGCTCCGATCGCCGCCGCCGTGGCGATGCTGGGCTCGATCATCGTTGCGTTGCCACTCGTGGCCTTCAACAATTGGTGGGTTGCCGCGCTCGGCAGTCTGGTTGGCAGGCTTAGACGCCGCGGCGGCATTGTGGCCGTAGTGCCTGAGGCCGCCAATATCTGATCGTGGGCCGCTTTTGCGACAGATCAGGATCCGATCGAATCCCTGATGCTCTTGATCAGGGTTTTTGCTCCGAGCGCAATCAGCGTGTGATCCGAGCCCATGGCCAGCAACCGATAGCCCATGGCCACGACGCGGCCGGCAATGGCCGGCTCGATGACATAGATGGCGGCATGCTTGCCGGCCTTGCGTGTCCGCTCGGCGACTGAAGCCACGGTTTCCATCATGCTTTCCAGCGTCGAATTGACGGTGGCACCGTTCGACCAGGCGATCGAGAAATCCGAGGGCCCGAGGAAGATGCCGTCAATGCCCGGCGTGTCGAGGATGCCGTCCAGCGCATCGAGTGCGGCACGTGTCTCGACCATGGCGAAGGCCATGGTGCGCTGGTTGGTGTCGCGCAGCCATTCGGCCTGGTCGCCCTTGCCATGGCGCGGAAAGGCATAGGTCGGACCCCAGGAGCGCTCGCCAAGCGGCGGATATTTCATGGCGGCGGCAAACAGTTTTGCGTCGGCCACCGAATTCACCATCGGCGCAATCACCGCCTCGGCGCCGAAATCAAGTGCGCGGCTGGCCATATCGAAGCGGCCGACGGGAATGCGCACCAGCGCCGGCTTGTTGGCGGCCAGCACCGGCACGAGGCCGCGCAGCACGCTGTCTTCGTGATGACCGCCGTGCTGCATGTCGAGCGTGACGGCATCGAACCCCTGCTTGGCGATGATTTCCACCGTCAAGGCATCCGGCACCCCGGACCATGCTGTGAACAGCGTTTCATCCGCCGCCAGGCGTGATTTTAGGGACATTGGCGATTTTCCTTGTTGGCTGGCGCAGTTTCAGCCGGAAACGGCGGCAAAGGCAAAGAAAAACCGCCCGGATGGGCCGGGCGGTCGATTGGTCCAGTCATTCTTTGTTTGTCGCAGGTTCTGTCGCAAAACCGCAGGACACTTTTGCGGAACGTGCTTCGGCTGGATCAGGTGTTCTTGATCTGGTCGATCGCCTGCGCCATCAGCTCATCCATGGTTCGGCGGATCTGATGATCGGACTGGGCAACGCCGGCCGCATCGAAATCGGCGCGGATCTTGCGGAAAACGTCGTGATCGCCGGCTTCCTCGATGTCGGCGACAACCACCTCCTTGGCATAGGCGTCAGCGTCCGCCCCGGTCTTGCCAAGCTTTTCGGCGGCCCACAGGCCAAGCGCCTTGTTGCGGCGCGCCGCGGCCTTGAACCGAAGTTCCTCGTCGAATGCGAATTTGCGCTCGAAGCCCTCTTCGCGGTCTTTCATGCTGCTCATGGCATCCCTCCGGGTACAGTCCGATTCGTTTGACGGTGAATATGTGTTGCCGAAGCACAAACCAAAAGGCCGCGGGTCGGTCAATATGCTACCTTACTTGCTGCGCTGCGGCATTTCATTCCCGAAAGCGGTTGATTGGAAGGATTTGCCGATTGAGCAAACGATGTGATTGGGATAGACCCGGCATTGAACCCTATCGTAGCCGCACTATTTCAGGCTAACGGACAGGAACTGGTCGCTAGCCGCCTGCCCGGAAATCCAGAGAAAAATCAGATGAAAAATCGCCGCCGCATTTATGAAGGCAAGGCCAAGATCCTCTATGAAGGACCCGAACCGGGCACGCTGATCCAGTTCTTCAAGGACGATGCGACCGCGTTCAACAAGAAGAAACACGAGGTCATCGACGGCAAGGGCGTGCTCAACAACCGCATTTCCGAGTATATTTTCAACCATCTCAACCGCATGGGCATTCCGACCCACTTCATCCGCCGGCTCAACATGCGCGAGCAGCTGATCAAGGAAGTCGAGATCATTCCGCTCGAAGTGGTCGTGCGCAATGTTGCCGCCGGCTCGCTATCCAAGCGCCTTGGCATCGAGGAAGGCACGGTTCTGCCGCGCTCGATCATCGAATTCTATTACAAGGCCGACGCGCTCGACGATCCGATGGTGTCGGAAGAGCACATCACCGCTTTCGGCTGGGCCAGCCCGCAGGAAATCGATGACGTCATGGCACTTGCCATCCGCGTCAATGACTTCCTCTCCGGCCTGTTCCTGGGCGTCGGCATCCAGCTCGTCGATTTCAAGATCGAATGCGGCCGCCTGTTCGAGGGCGACATGATGCGCATCGTCGTCGCCGACGAGATTTCGCCTGACTCCTGCCGGCTGTGGGACGTGGCGACGCAGGACAAGCTCGACAAGGACCGTTTCCGTCGCGATATGGGCGGGCTGGTCGAAGCCTATCAGGAAGTTGCCCGCCGCCTCGGCATCATGAACGAGAACGAGCCGCCGCGTCCGGCCGGACCGGTGCTTGTCGCCTCGACCGATGGCATCAAAGGCAAGCCGCACTAACAATCCTACCGCTCAACATCGAACAGGAGCATGTCCAGCGTGATCAAGGCCCGCATTACCGTCACCCTCAAGACCGGCGTGCTCGACCCGCAAGGCAAGGCGATCGAACATGCTCTATCCGGGCTCGGTTTTGGCGGTGTCGGCACGGTGCGCCAGGGCAAGGTGTTCGATGTCGAGCTTTCGGAGACCGACAAGGCCAAGGCCGAGGCTGACTTGAAAGCCATGTGCGACAAGCTGCTGGCGAACACGGTGATTGAGAATTACGCGGTGGAGATAGCCTAAGGTGAAATCAGCGGTTGTTCTTCTGCCTGGCCTCAACCGTGATCGCGACATGATCGCGGCGCTTACCAAGATTTCCGGGACGCCGCCGGTCACCGTCTGGCAGACCGACACTGAAATTCCCGATGTCGACCTGATCGCCATTCCGGGCGGCTTCTCGTTTGGCGATTATCTGCGCTGCGGGGCGATTGCCGCGCGCATGCCTGTCATGCGGGCGGTTGCCGAAAAGGCGGCCAAGGGCGTCATGGTCATCGGCGTCTGCAACGGCTTTCAGATCCTGGTCGAGGCCGGCCTGCTGCCGGGCGCCTTGATGCGCAACAGCTCGCTGAAATTCGTCTGCCGTGAGGTGAAGCTGCAGATCGCCAATGCCAACACCATGTTCACCCGCCGCTATCAGCCGGGCCAGATCATCCGCTCACCGGTGGCGCATCATGACGGCAATTACTTTGCCGATGCCGAGACGCTGGCGCGCCTCGAAGGTGAAGGCCAGGTGGTGTTCCGCTATGCCGAAGGCACCAATCCCAACGGCTCGATCAACGACATTGCCGGCATCATCAACAGCCAGGGCAATGTGCTCGGCCTGATGCCGCACCCCGAAAACCTGATCGAAGCAGCCCATGGCGGCAGCGACGGCCGGGCTTTGTTCGAAGGTGCGCTTGGCATCGCCGCTTGAATTTCCTCAACGCAAGCACCGCAAAAAGCGGGCAAATCCAACACATTAGGGAGAGACGGTCATGAAACTCTATTCGCGGCCGTTGTCGCCCTACTCGTCGATCGTGCGGGCGCTGGCCTACATCAAGAACGTGCCGCTCAAGGTGATCGCGCCGCCGTCGGGATTTCCAATCCCCGAAGAATTCCGCGCCATTTCGCCACTCAACCGGATTCCGGTGCTGATCACCGGCTCCGGCGAAACCATCGTCGAATCGGTGGTCATCGCCGAATATCTGGAAGAGCGGTTTCCGGAGCCGGCACTGCTGCCGCAGGATTCGAAGGACCGGGCGCTGGTGCGCATGTTCGCCCGCATCACCGATCTCGATGTGCTTGCCCCGATGATGAAGCTGTTCGAGCTGTATTTCGTGCCGAAGCGCAACGACGCGGAGATCAAGGCGCAATTCGCCCGCCTGCATCACGGACTGGCGGCGATCGAGGCCCGCATGGCGCAAGGGCCGTTTGCGCTCGGCGACGACATCAGTTTCGCCGACGCCTGGCTGACGCCGACCCGCTTCATCTTCAACAATTTCCGGGTGACGACCGGGCACCATGACCTGCTTGAAGCCTATCCGAAATTCGATGCCTATGAGCAGATCGCCTTGCAGCACCCGGCGCTGTCGCGGGTCTGGGGCGAGATGACGGACGGGCTGAAAATCTTCCTTTCCGAACTCGAGATGGGCGCGGCCTGAGCATGACATCGACGATCGCCCGCCTCTGTCTTGTCGCCACCGCCTGCTTTGTGCTCGCCTCCTGCCAGTCGACGCCAAAGAGCGCGCCGGTGCCCATGGGCAAGAGCGCTTCGCTGCTCGCCATGGAGCAGGTGGCGATCGCTGCCCACAAATGCTGGATCGCCAGCAAGGACCCGGCCTTCAAATCGTATCAGATGGCCAATGAGCTGAATTCGTTCAGCGGCACGCCGCGCTTCCTGCTGGTGCCGGCCAAGCATTATGGCGGCAAACCGCTGCTGGTCGTGCAGGCGCAAGGCAATTCAAGCCACGTCGATGCGTTCGGCCCGCTGATGGCCGATCCGCTCGGCGCCCGCATCGGCTCGGACATTGCCCGCTGGCAGGCCGGCAATCCGGCCTGCAACGCGGCCGCGTAGCCCGATGGGCCGGTTCCTGCAGATCGCGGGTCTGGTCATCGGTCTGGCCGGGCTTGTCCTGCAATTCTGCATCACCATTCCGGCGTCGATGGAAGCCGGCCGCAGCCTGCTCGGCTCCATCGTCTTCCTGTTCAGCTTCTTCACCATCCTGACCAACGTCGGCGCCGTGCTGGTTCACGT
The DNA here is from genome assembly GCF_056403215.1 of Mesorhizobium sp. P2_H9. Classification (NCBI taxonomy): domain Bacteria; kingdom Pseudomonadati; phylum Pseudomonadota; class Alphaproteobacteria; order Hyphomicrobiales; family Phyllobacteriaceae; genus Mesorhizobium; species Mesorhizobium sp. P2_H9. The sequence goes on from NZ_JBFUFX010000003.1 coordinate 267,947, forward strand.
CTCCTTGCTCTCGCCCAGCGGCTATGCCTGGCTGCCGGCCTTTGCCGGGCCGCGCATGCGGGCCGGCATCGCCGTTTCCATCGCGCTGGTCTTCATCATCTATACGACGGTACTGGCGCAGCTTTGGCAGCCGCAAGGGCTGTTCCTGCTCTGCGATGTCCTGCTGCACTATGTGACGCCGGTGCTGTTCGTGCTGTGGTGGCTGGTGGCGGGCGCGGACGGCTCGACGCGGTGGCGCGACATCTCATGGTGGATGCTCTATCCGATTGCCTATCTGGTCTATGCGCTGGCGCGGGCGCCAATAGCCGGCGAAGTGCCCTACCCGTTCCTCGATGTCGCCAAAAACGGCGCGGCCAGCGTCGCCATTGCGGCGCTGGCCATCACCGGGCTTTTTCTCGTGCTGTGCATCATCGCGGTCGTTGTTGACCGCGGCGTCTCGCGCCTCAGGACGTCAAGCGTCCGTTAGCTGATCCGGACCTCCGGTCCAGATCATGATTCTTGTTTGACTATGATCTTTTCCAAAAACCGGATTCCACTTTTTGGGATCATGGTCCTAATCCCAGAACGGCCTGATGCCCTCGCGGTGCGCATCGCAACGCGAGACGCCGATATCCTTGAGCTGCTCGTCGGTCATCTCCAGCAAGGCCAGACGGCTGCGCCGGCGATCCAGCAGGTTGCCAATCCAGCGCGCGGCCGATGCGACCACGTACACAAGGCGGCTGACATAGGTTCGCCGGGCCGACGGACGGGGTCCGAGCGACGCATAGGGAATTGTCTCGATTGTATGCATTGTCTTTTTGCCAAAGTCCGAATTGTACCCTTTTTTGTACGCGACTGATATGTATTGACTCCCATTTCGGTGCAATATAGAAAATTGTCACCATGACAAATTGGCTCCCAGACCTCACCGCCGGCACCGGCCCTCTTTATCAGCGTCTTGCTGACAGCATTGAGTCAGATATCGACCGGGGCGTGATTGATGCCGGGGCAAAACTGCCGCCGCAGCGCGACCTCGCCTACGATATTGGCACCACTGTCGGCACGGTCGGCAGGGCGTACCAGTTGCTGCGCGAGCGTGGACTGGTGAGCGGCGAGGTTGGCCGCGGCACCTATGTGCTGGCGCAGCAATCCGAAGCGGCACGCCCCGAATTCGTCGAGACCGCCGTGCAGGGCACACGCTATGTCGATGCGCCCCCCGGCAAGCTGCGCTTCGACAGCACCGCCGCCCCCGAGATCGGTCAGGGCGCCATTGTCGCCGACATGCTGTCGCGCACGGTGCAGGATCATCCGCACGAGATTTCCAGCTACACCAGGGACTTTCCGGAGCGCTGGTTCGAGGCTGGCGCGCGCTGGCTGTCGCGCAATTCGTTCCGCCCGGCCGCGGAGACCATCGTTCCCACGCTCGGCACCCATGCCGCCGTGATGGCGGCGATCGCTGCGTTGACCACGCCCGGCGATTATGTCGCCTTCGAGCACCTCACCTATTCGCAGATCTCGCGCAGTGCCGGGCTGATCGGCCGGCGCACGGCGCTGGTGGCATCGGACGAGGAAGGCCTTGATCCCGAGGATTTCGAACGTGTCTGCGCGCAAAAGCACCCGAAAATGATCTTCCTGATGCCGACGGTGCAGAACCCGACGCTGGCGATCCTCTCGGCAGCGCGCCGCGAGGCGATTGCGCGCGTGGCGCGTGAGTATAATGTCATCCTTATCGAGGACGACCTCTATGGCGGCTTGACCTCGGATCCGACGCCATTGCTCGCCGAATATGCGCCTGAGCGCACCATCGTTGCCGGCGGCCTGTCGAAATCGGTCGCCGCCGGCGTTCGCGGCGGCTGGCTCTCCTGCCCGCCCGCCTATCGCCATCGCATCCGCGTCGCCCACAAGATGATGAGCGGCGGAATGCCGTTCCTGCTGGCAGAGGTGAATGCCCGGCTGGTTCTGTCGGGCCAAGCCGGCGACATCCGCAAGCGCAGTATCGCCGAAATCGGCGCCCGCATCGCGATCGTGCGCGAGACGCTGGCCGGCTTTGCGTTCAAGTCGCATGAGAACGTGCCCTTCGTCTGGCTGACGCTGCCCGACCCCTGGCTGTCCGGCACCTTCAGGAGCGCCTGCCTCGAACATGGCGTGCTCCTCGACGACGAGGACGAGTTCAAGGCGGGACGCTCCGAGCAGGTTTTTCACGGCGTTCGTTTCGGCGTTTCGCAGCCGAGGCGGCGCGAGGACATTGCCGGTGGCGTCGAAGCTATCCGGCGGCTGCTCGACGAAGGCCGCGCCGGCTACGACAGTTTTTCCTGAGTTCGCTTTCGGCCGGGCCTGACAGGTGACGCGCTGCAGTTTTCCGGCGTTTTTCCTCATCCGAAGGGGTGTATCGCGCCAAAGCTTGCGATAAGAGGGGACTCAGAAATCCCCCTCTCCCACGGATACCAATCGCCGCCCATGACCATTTCCAATTCCGTGCCGATCACCCCGGAACTCATTGCCGCGCACGGGCTGAAGCCCGACGAATACCAGCGCATCCTCGACCTGGTCGGGCGCGAGCCGAGTTTTACCGAGCTCGGCATCTTCTCGGCGATGTGGAACGAGCACTGCTCGTACAAGTCTTCGAAAAAGTGGCTACGCACGCTGCCAACCACCGGGCCGCAGGTCATCCAGGGACCAGGCGAGAATGCCGGCGTGGTCGACATCGGCGATGGCGACTGCGTCGTCTTCAAGATGGAGAGCCACAACCACCCCTCCTACATCGAGCCCTACCAGGGTGCGGCGACCGGCGTCGGCGGCATATTGCGCGACGTCTTCACCATGGGCGCGCGGCCGATCGCGGCAATGAACGCGCTGCGCTTCGGAGCGCCTGACCATCCCAAAACCAGGCATCTCGTCTCGGGCGTCGTCTCCGGCGTGGGCGGCTACGGCAATGCCTTCGGCGTGCCGACGGTTGGCGGCGAGGTCAATTTCGACGCCCGCTACAACGGCAACATCCTGGTCAACGCCTTTGCCGCCGGTCTTGCCAAGACCGATGCGATCTTCCTGTCGGAAGCCAAGGGCGTCGGCCTGCCGGTCGTCTATCTCGGCGCCAAGACCGGCCGCGACGGTGTCGGCGGCGCCACCATGGCTTCGGCCGAATTCGACGACAAGATCGACGAGAAACGCCCGACCGTTCAGGTCGGCGACCCCTTCACCGAAAAATGCCTGCTGGAGGCCTGCCTCGAACTGATGGCGTCCGGCGCCGTCATTGCCATCCAGGACATGGGTGCCGCCGGCCTCACCTGTTCGGCGGTCGAAATGGGCGCCAAGGGCGACCTCGGCATCGAGCTCGATCTCGACAAGGTACCGGTGCGCGAGGAGCGCATGAGCGCCTATGAGATGATGCTGTCGGAAAGCCAGGAGCGTATGCTGATGGTGCTGCGCCCCGAGAAAGAGAAGGAAGCCGAAGCGATCTTCCACAAATGGGGACTCGACTTCGCCATCGTCGGCAGGACCACCGACGACCTGCGCTTTCGCGTGCTGCACCAGGGCGACCAGGTCGCCGACCTGCCGATCAAGGACCTTGGCGACAAGGCACCCGAATATGACCGCCCCTGGACCGAGCCGAAGAAGCCGGCGGCGCTTGCCGCAAGCGATATTCCGCAATCCGACGTTGCCGATGCGCTGCTGAAGCTGCTTGGCGGACCGGACCAGTCCTCGCGCCGCTGGGTCTGGGAGCAGTATGACACGCTGATCCAGGGCAACTCGCTGCAGCTTCCCGGTGGCGATGCCGGCGTGGTGCGCGTCGAAGGCCATCCCACCAAGGCACTGGCCTTCTCCTCCGATGTGACGCCGCGCTATTGCGAGGCCGACCCTTACGAGGGCGGCAAGCAGGCGGTGGCCGAATGCTGGCGCAACCTGACCGCCACCGGCGCGCTGCCGCTGGCGGCCACCGACAACCTCAATTTCGGCAATCCGGAACGGCCCGAGATCATGGGCCAACTGGTCGGCGCGGTGAAAGGCATTGGCGACGCCTGCCGCGCGCTCGGCTTCCCGATCGTCTCCGGCAACGTCTCGCTCTACAACGAGACCAACGGCCAGGGCATCTTGCCGACGCCGACCATCGGCGGCGTCGGACTGATTGCCGATTGGTCGAAGATGGTGCGGATCGGGTTTGCGGCGCAAGGCCAGATGATCCTGCTGGTCGGCGCGCCACGCATGTGGGGCACGCATCTCGGCCAGTCGGTCTATTTGCGCGATATCCATGGCCGCACCGATGGCCCGCCGCCGCCGGTCGACCTCGACCATGAAAAGCGCGTCGGCGACCATGTGCGCGCCCTGATTGCCTCCGGCATCGTCACATCGGCGCATGATGTCTCCGATGGCGGCATCGCGGTGGCGCTGGCCGAGATGGCGATGGCCTCCGGCATCGGCGCGACCGTGCCCGGCCTTGCCGGCACGGATCCGATTCCGGTCTGGTTCGGCGAGGATCAGGGCCGTTATCTCTTGACGCTGTCGATCGATCCGCAGAGCGACGAATGGGACGCCATTCGCGAGCAGCAAAGCAAGCTCGGCATCTTCGCGCCGTGGATCGGCTCGACCGGCGGAAGCGAGCTGAAGCTGGGCGATGCCAGGGCTATACCGGTCACGGAATTGACCGCCGCCCACGAGGGATGGTTCCCGCGCTTCATGGATCAGGCCATTTGACAATGCTGGCCGTCCGGGCGCTGCTTGCAGTCGTTTTCTGGCCGTCGCTGTTCTTCTTCTGGTTTCTCGGACCGTTCGTCTTTTTCCTGCTGTCGACGACCTCGAGCGAGGTTTGTCCCCGGCTGGAAACGCGGGCGGCGTTTCTTACCGCGGCCAACGGCACGATTTTGATGCTGGCCGTCCACCTGCGTCAAGCTCTTAGCCGTTACCGTCGTCATTGGCGTGCTGTGGGCGTATGGTTCCTCGCTCGTCTGCGACGGCTACGGCCAGACGTTCTTCTCACCCCTCTGGCAGTGGACGAGTTACCTCCCCATCGTCAGTCTGATGATCAACATTCCACTCTATGTGCTGACCTTCAGCCTTGGCCGCGCCTTCTCGACACGCGAGGATGTTGCCGAGAACGATGCTTCCCAAACAAACCAAGATGTCCCTTGAGCCTCCAATCGTGGCGCGGAACCGCTTCAATCCGAACCCGAAAGGCTTTAGGCTCACCCCGACTCTCATGACGCGGGCTGCACCGCTCCCCCGCTTGAAACAGGATTTTGCGATGGCAATGGACGCGCACGACATCGAACGGCTGATCAAGGAAGGCATTCCGGACGCCAAGGTGACGATTCGCGACCTGGCCGGCGACGGCGATCACTACGCGGCCGAAGTGGTGGCCGAAAGCTTCCGCGGCAAAAGCCGCGTCCAGCAGCACCAGATGGTCTATGACGCGCTGAAGGGCAATATGGGCGGTGTGCTGCATGCGCTCGCGCTGCAGACCAGCGTTCCGGAGTAGCCAACGCGCCTCACTTCTTCGTCGACACCGCGATGATCGGCCCCGCCGGATAGGTCCCGCCGACGATCATTCTCTGGCCATTCGACAATGCCGACACCGCGCCGTCGAAAAACAGCGCGTTGGGACAATTGAGCGCGTCGCGGAACAAGCGCGCGAAGCTGCCCAGGCTGACCTCCGAGCGCGAGATCGCCAGCACCACCGTATCGCCGTCACGCACGCCGACACCATTGCGGATGTAGCGCGAGGTGCCGTTGGCCTCGAAGCGCGGATGCAGCTGGCCGCCGATCACCAGCATCGGACCTGACTGGGTGGCGAAGGCAACGTCAGGCTGCGCAGCCGCATAGGCGTTGCTCTCCAGGATGGCCGCCCTACCGCCCTTGCCGATCAGGAACACGCCGTTCGGCTTGAGGAAGAAATTGCCTTCGGCGTCGGCCAGGTTGAGTAGCGCCTTTTCGCGTCCGTCCTCGACCAGGAGGCCAACCGGCGTCAGATCCTCGTGATACATGCCGGCGTTCATGGCGAGCAGCACCGGCCTGCCCTCGTCGGCCATCGCCTTGTCGAATTTATCCAGCGAACCGAAGGGTTTGCCGTTGGCACCGGCGTGGACGACGGCGATGTCATAGATGCGAAGATCGATCTCGCAGACGATGTAGGAAACCGCTTCGAAACTGAAATCCCGGCATGGCGCCGGCAGTTGGCCGCCGACGACGATGGGCGGGCGCTCCGGTTGCCGGAACCACCAGATCAAGGCCGTTGCCGCGACCAGAATACAGATCGGGATCGCCGCAAAATATCGTCTTTTCATCACGCCCCGGGATCAATGCGTTTGGCCCAACATCACGCCATGTTTTGCGCCATTTGCATGGCGGCGCGGCAAACATCTTGTTTCGGGCAACCTATGGGTTTATTTGATGGCTATGTTTCCAGCCTGACTCCCACAGGCGTGAAAGGATCGTCCATGAGCGGAATCAACGACTACATCGACAACGAAGTGAAGGGCAACGACGTCGTCCTTTTCATGAAGGGCACGCCCGGTTTCCCGCAATGCGGATTTTCCGGCCAGGTCGTGCAGATCCTCGATTACATCGGCGCCGACTACAAGGGCGTCGACGTGCTGACCTCGGCCGAGTTGCGGCAAGGCATCAAGGAATATTCCAACTGGCCGACGATCCCGCAGCTCTACGTCAAGGGTGAGTTCGTCGGCGGCTGCGACATTATCCGCGAGATGTTCCAGGCGGGCGAACTGCAGACGTTCCTCGTCGAAAAAGGCGTCAGCGTCAAAGGCGCGGCCTGACTTCCGTTTTGTGCATGTCGTTGTCCCAAAACCGCTGTACACTTTTGGGCGACATGCACTGAAAACGTCGGGGGTGCCCCCACCTCGGCAGACTGTTGCTCCCCGTTAGCGGGGCAAAGACGAATTCATGCGCCGGCCTTCCGGCGCATATTCGTTTGAACGATCGGACTTGCCGTGGACAACCAGACAGACGCGCCGCAACGGGCATTCAAGCTGCCCATTCCGCGCTGGGAATTTATCGCGCTGTGCGCGGCGCTGATGGCGCTGAACTCGCTGGCCATCGACATCATGTTGCCGGCACTGCAGCAGATCGGCGCGTCGCTTGGCGTCGAAAATGAAAATCACCGCCAGTATGTGATCACCGCCTATATTCTGGGCTTTGGCGGCGGCCAGCTCTTCTTCGGGCCGATCTCGGACCGTTTTGGCCGCCGTGCGCCGTTGGTCGCCGGCCTGATCATCTATGTGGCCGCGGCTGCCGCAGCCGCCATTTCACCAAGCTTTGAAACGCTTCTCATGTGCCGGGCCGTGCAGGGCCTTGGCGCCGCCGCCACCCGCGTTATCGCCGTCTCGATCGTGCGCGATACCTTTGACGGCCGGCGCATGGCCGAGGTGATGTCGCTGATCTTCATGGTGTTCATGGCCATCCCGGTCATTGCTCCTGGCATTGGCCAGTTCATCATGCTGTTTGCCACCTGGCACTGGATCTTCGTCACCATGGCGGTCGGTGCGCTGATCGTGTCGGCGTGGTCGCTGCTGCGTTTGCCCGAGACGCTGCATCCCGAATATCGCCGGCCGCTGACGGTCTCGTCCGTCATCGGCGGGTTCCGCATCGTGCTCACCAACCGCATCGCACTCTGCTATGCCTTCGCCAGCACCTTCGTCTTCGGGGCGATGTTCGGCTTCATCGCTTCGGCGCAGCAGATTTATGTCGACGTGTTCAATGTCGGCGAAATGTTCCCCGTCATCTTCGCCGGGGTGGCGGGCGTGCTCGCCTTCTCCAACTATTTGAACTCACGCCTGGTCGGACGTATCGGCATGCGCCGCCTGTCGCAGGGCGCGCTGCTGCTGTTTCTGGTCATCAGCCTTGCCTGGCTGGTCGTCTCACTGGAGATGAAGATGCCGCTCTGGCTGTTCGTCACCTTCTTCGCTTGCGCGATGGTGCCGTTCGGCGCGCTCGGCGCCAATTTCAACGCGCTGGCCATGGAACCGCTCGGGCAGCTGGCCGGCACGGCATCGTCGATCCTCGGCTTCATGCAGACCTTTTTGGGCGGCATCCTCGGTACGCTGATCGGTCAGGCTTTCAATGGCACGGTGACGCCGCTGGCCGCCGGCTTCTGCAGCGTGTCGGTTGCCGCATTGCTGATGATCTTCATCGCCGAGCGCGGCAAGATGTTCCAGCCGCACAACAAGCCGGTCTAGAGCCTGTTCCATCCCGATGGAATCGGGATGGGGCTCTATCATCTTGTTTGAGCATGATCTTTTCCGAAAACCGGTTCCCACTTTTCGGGATCATGCTCTAGGATGCCCCCTCACGCGCTGCCGTGAAGCGAGGAAACAGCGGACGTCCCGCGATTGCCCCGCCCATGCTCTTCGAAAGGGGCAGCGGCAGAGCCTTGTCGAGAGCCGCGAGGACGGAAGCCACGAAGGCCCGGTTGAGCGGGCCATCGTTGCCGAGATGAGAGTAGGTGGCGCGAGGCTTGCCCATCAGCGTGCCGTTTTGGCGAATTGAAAAACTCAGTGTCAACGTCATGCCCGCGGTTCCGGGCGGCGGCTGCCAACAGGCATAGATCGCGGCGAACATCTCGTCCATTGTGTCGACGGGATCGGGACTGTGACACGCGCGTTCCTGCGATCTCGCCCCGGTGACACCTGCGACCGAGGCAATGGCAAGGACCGTAGCGGCAATCGCCGAGCGAGGTTTCATCGCGGGTCTCCGGTCTCGGCCTAAAGCGCGCCGCGCGCTTTAGGTCTTTGTTTCATGCATGTCGTGCTCCCAAAACCGGGGCCACTTTTGGGCAACATGCATTGGCCGGCTATTGCGCCCAGAGTTCGCGGCGGATTTCGCGCCAGCTTTCCTCGTCCGGCGCGACGAGGATGCCGCCGTCAAGATGCGACGGCAGATAGGCGCTGCCGTCGATGCGCCTTGTGTACCCGCCGGCCTCGGCGTGGATCAGCACGCCGGCCAGATGGTCCCAAGGCATCAGCTTGTTGTAGACGACGAAATGGGCGTGGCCGCTCGCCAGCAGGCGGTATTCGTGCGCCGCACAGCGATAGCCGAACTGCGACAGGCTCTTGGTCTGATTGCGCGCCAGCCGCGACCGCTCCGGCTCCGGCATGTACTGCCAGGACACCGCGCCGGTCGTTTGCGACATCGGTACCGGCTTAGCGACATGCACCTTCTCCAGGCTGCCATACGCATGCCTGATGTGGCTTCCGGCCCCTCTGGCGCCGATCAGCCAGTCCTTGCCGACCGGATCGTGAATGATGCCGGCAACGGTCTCGCCCTTGACGACGACGCCCAGCATGACCCCGAACAACGGCACGCCGGAAGCGAAGTTGAAGGTGCCGTCGACCGGGTCGATGACGAAGGCGAGTTCGGCATCGCCGAGTCCCCTAAGCAGCGCCGGATCGTCCGAGCAGGCTTCCTCGCCGACGATCACCGCCTGGGGGTAGCGCTGACGCAGCCTGGCGGTGATCAGCCGCTCGGCATTGACGTCCGCCTCGGTCACCAGATCGGCGGCCGAAGTCTTCTGGCGGATGTCGCCCTCACCCAGTCGGCGAAAGCGCGGCATGATCTCGGTCCTGGCTGCATCGGCGAGAAGCTCGGCAAGCCAGTCGATAGCTTGGTCGTCAAATGTCATCGGAAAGGTCAAGTCCTGTGCTGAGGTCGCCATTGAGGGCGGCAAAGTCGAACAGTTTGCGGTCGAGCAGATGCGACGGCCTGGTGTTGGACAGCGCGCGAAGCATCGTGTCCTTGCGGCCGGGCATGCGCTTTTCCATGTCGTTGAGCATCGCTTTCATGGCATTGCGCTGCAGGCCTTCCTGGCTGCCGCAGAGATCGCACGGAATGATCGGGAACTTCATGGCGCCGGCGAATTTTTCGAGATCGGGCTCGGCGCAATAGCTGAGCGGCCTTAGCACCATGACGTCGCCTTCGTCGTTGAGCAGCTTTGGCGGCATGGCGGCGAGACGGCCGCCATGGAACAGGTTCATGAAGAAGGTTTCCAGAATGTCCTCGCGATGATGGCCGAGCACCAGCGCCGAACAGCCTTCCTCGCGCGCAATACGGTAGAGATGGCCGCGCCTCAGCCGCGAGCACAGCGAACAATAGGTGCTGCCCTGGGGCAGCTTGTCGGTTACCACCGAATAGGTGTCCTGATATTCGATGCGGTGAGGAATGCCGTATTTTTCGAGATAATCAGGCAGAATGTGTTTTGGGAAATTCGGTTGGCCCTGGTCGAGATTGCAGGCCAACAGATCGACCGGCAGCAGGCCGCGCCATTTGAGATCAAGCAGCACGGCGAGCAGCCCGTAGGAATCCTTGCCGCCAGACAAAGCGACCAGCCAGCGGTCGCCGGGTCTGACCATGGCGAAATCCTCGATCGCCTGGCGGGTAAGCCGCAACAGCCGTTTGCGCAGCTTGTTGAACTCGACGGAGGACGGCACGTCGGCAAACAGCGGATGAAAACCGCCTTCGGCCTCAGTGATCGGTTCCAATGATTCGACGTCTGGCAGCATGTTCATGGCGCGTCGGCCCCGAAATCTCTGTTGCCGCCCGGATTAGCGGAGGTGGCGGACAAAGAAAAGGCCGCCTCGACGGGCGGCCTTCGATGGTGTCGTAAAATGGGGTCGATCAGCGCGAATAGAATTCGACGACCAGGTTCGGTTCCATCTGCACGGCGAAGGGAACGTCGGCCAGGCCGGGGATGCGCGCGAAGGTGGCGACCATCTTGTTGTGATCGGCATCGATGTAGTCCGGCACGTCGCGCTCGGCGAGACCGACCGATTCCAGCACGATGACGAGCTGCTTCGACTTCTCGCGCACTTCGACGACGTCGCCCGGCTTGCAACGGTACGAGCCGATGTTGACGCGCTTGCCGTTCACATTGACGTGGCCGTGGTTGACGAACTGACGGGCAGCAAAAATGGTCGGCACGAACTTGGCGCGGTAGACGACCGCGTCGAGACGCGATTCGAGCAGGCCGATCAGGTTCTCCGAGGTGTCGCCCTTGCGGCGATCGGCCTCTTCATAGACCTTGCGGAACTGCTTTTCCGAAACGTCGCCATAGTGACCCTTCAGCTTCTGCTTGGCGCGCAGCTGCAGGCCGAAATCGGAAAGCTTGCCCTTGCGGCGCTGGCCGTGCTGGCCGGGGCCGTATTCACGCTTGTTGACCGGGGATTTTGGGCGGCCCCAGATATTTTCGCCGAGACGGCGGTCGATCTTGTACTTTGCGGATTCGCGCTTGCTCATCGCATTCCCTTTCAAAACAAACACACCCGGAACCTCATGGTCCGGGTGAAGGAAACGCGCCCTCCTCTGGCCTCCGTTTTCGAGGCCTGACAGGGTTTTCCCACGCAACGCGGCGGAAAACCCACGGGACACGTCAGTTCAAACAAGACCGGAAAATACAAACAGGTATCCGAGGTCTTGCGCATACAAAAAATACCACCGGACATTGCGGCCCGGTGTTGGCGCGGTGGTTAAACGGAGATTTAACCGGTGTCAAGCTTGTGAATGGCGCCGCGCGTCGCGACCGTATAGCATTTTCTGCGTTGAATACGGTGCCGGCTCTGGCGGGAAGTTGTCGCGCCAACGGCATCAGGAAGGGACTGGGAGTTAGAGGAGCCCGATTCTGATGAAGAAATTCTTCCTTTCGTTGGCAGGTGCGGCGGTACTGGCAGCATCGATGTCCGTTGCGGTGCCGGAGCCGGCAATGGCCCGGCATTGGCATGGTCACCGGCATCATCAGGTATGCCGCATCGTGGTCAAGAAGAAGGTAGTTTGGCGTCATGGCCACAAGCGCGTTATCCGTTACACGGTAAAGCGCTGCTGGTGGCGCTGGTAAGTCCGGCTTCGGCCTCCGAGGGGTGACAGCCCGATCAATTGAAGCCCGCGGTTTTAGCCGCGGGCTTTTTGATGGAACACCGCCTGGCGGAACACTGCGGGGCGACGTTATTTCGTTTGATTTCCTTCAATGCTTCGACTTCTTCTCGGGCAGGCCCTTGCGCTTGGTCTCGGCAAAATCCTCGAGCTGTTTTTCACTCATGGATTCGTACATTTCCTTGGAAGCGCCTTTGAGTTCGCTCTGCTTCGTCTCGCCACGTTTGGCGGACAGTGCCGCGCCGGCGGCCATTTGCTGGGCTTTCGATGTGGCTGGCATATCCGTTCCTCCTTTGCTGCCAGAAGAAACGTTGCGCCTCAGCGACGGTTCCAGCGCCGGCGGTTCAATTTCGTGTCTGCCCCGCCAGCAAATCGGCCTTCCCGCGTCCGGAACGCCAGTGTAGGACGACGCCATGAAATCGTTGACCGATCCCTCGCAAGCACTCGCTACCGGCCTAGCAAAAATCCGCACCGAGTTCCATGTGCCGGATGGATTTCCGGCAGTCGTAGTGGCAGCCGCAGAGGCGGCGGCCAAACGCGTGCCCACCCAGCATACCGATCGCACAACGATGCCCTTCGTCACGCTCGATCCGGCAAGCTCCACCGATCTTGATCAGGCGTTTTCAATCGAGGCAAGCGGCAGCGACCTTATGTTGCACTATGCCATTGCCGACGTAGCGTGGTTCGTCGAGGACGGCGACGCGATCGATCTCGAGGCCTGGACGCGGGGCGAGACCCTGTATTTGCCGGACGGCAAGGCCGGGCTTTACCCGCCAGTGATTGCCGAGGGTGCGGCGAGCTTGTTGCCCAACGGACCACGTCCGGCTGTTATCTTCACGGTTCGGATCGCCGAGGACGGAGGGGTAAAGCTGGACGGTGCTGAGCGGGCAATCATTCAAAGCCGCGCCAAGCTTGCCTATGACAGCGTGCGTGCCTCCGACGTTCCGGCCGGCTTCGCCGAAATTGCACGGCGCATGGCGGCAGCCGAAGAGCGTCGCGGCGCTTCCCGCGTCGACCCGCCCGAGCAGGAGGTGGAACAGCTTGCCGATGGCAAATTCCAGCTTTCTTTCAGACCGCTGCTACAATCCGAGCAGGACAACGCCGCGCTTTCGCTGGCCGCCAACATGGCGATTGCCGACGCCATGCTGGCACACCGGACCGGGCTGTTCCGGGTGATGGCGCCGCCGGACGCTTCCAAGGTGCAAAGACTGCGCAACGCGGCACGGGCTCTCGGCCTGTCCTGGCCGGCTTCGACCAGTTTGCCTGACTATCAGCGAACCCTCGATGCGAGCAACAAGCAACAGGCCGCGCTGATGCTGGAAATCCGCCGCGCCGGCTCCGGCGCGTCCTACCAACCCTATCAAGAAGGCGTTGTCCCCTGGCACGAGGCGATGGCCGCGACCTATGCCCACGCCACGGCGCCGCTGAGGCGGCTGGCCGACCGCTACGTCGTGCGCTGCACGCTGGCCATCGCCAACGGTCAGCCGGTGCCTCAGGCCGTTATCGAGGCGTTTGCCAGATTGCCCAAGGTTATGGGGCGCGCGGATGCCCGCGCCTCGCAGATCAATCACGCCGCCATCGACCTTGCCGAGGCAGTCATGCTGAAGGGACGCGAGGGCGAAACGTTCAAGGCCGTCGTCACCGACGTCGTCGATCAGCGTGTGCGCGTTCAGCTCTCAGACATGCCTGTCGTTGCCAACGTAAAGGCCTCCGGACCCAGACAAGGCGATGGCCTGACGCTAAGGCTCGTTTCGGCCGATCCGGATCAACGCAGTATCGTCTTCGCACCTGCCTAAATGTCTTTGTTTTTACGCAATTCCGGACGGAAAACCATTTCACACTTTTCCTGGAATTGCTCTAGCGCGCGCTCAGGCCAAAACCCTGCATCAGCCGGCGGGTGGCGAAATCCACCTTGCCGGAGGTGAAAACAGCGATGTCGGGCTCGCCGTCCGGCAGAGGGCCGTCTACAGGCGCAAGCAGCGACATGGCGCGCCGTGCGATCGCTTCAGCCGGATCGATCCAATCCACCGGCCAGGGCGCCGTCTTGCGCATGCGGTTGGCCAGGAAGGGATAGTGCGTGCAGCCCAGCACGACGATGTCGGTGCGGGCGCCGTCCTTTTCGACGAAGCACGGCGCGATTTCCTGGCGCACGATCTCCTCGTCGACAAATCCCTGGCGCATGTAGATTTCGGCCAGCGGGGCAAGTCGGTCTGAACCGACCAGCCGCACATGGCACTTCTGCGCCCATTTTCCGATCAGATCGCGCGTGTATTGGCGCTTCACGGTGCCGGGCGTCGCCAGCACGGAAACCAGACCCGAGCGCGTGCGCTCTGCCGCCGGCTTGATCGCCGGCACCGTGCCGACAAAGGGATGTCCGGGAAATTTCTCGCGCAGCGCATCGATCACCAGCGTCGAGGCAGTGTTGCAGGGAATGACCGAGATTTCCGGCTGGAATTTGTCCAGCAGCGCGCCGAACAGGCCGAGGATGTGAGCTTTGAGCGCTGGCTCCTCCCAGGCGCCATAGGGAAAGGCGGCGTCGTCGGCGACATAGATGAAGCGGCGGTCGGGCATCAGCACGCGCGCCTCGCGCAGCACGGTGAGGCCACCGATGCCGGAATCGAACATCAGGATCGGGCGGGCGTCTGATGGAACGGTCATTGTGCTTGGATCACGAGAAGAAGCTGAGGAATCAGGAGAAGAGGCTGGCTGCGGCGCTTCTATCTGGAACGATCATGGCCTTGAAGTGGCGAGACGCTCACACAAGACCGCGCTTGCCGAAGCCGCCGGGCCGAGGACGAGCGTTTGGACCTGTCGGTCGCGACGGCGCCGGTCGCGTGGCAGAGGTGGAAGCCGACGAAGCGGTGGGGGCGGCCGGCGACGAATACAATCTCGAATTCATGTTGCCGAGCGGTGCGGCCGGTTCGTCGAAATCAAAGACCGACGCCAACTCGTTGAGGTCGACACCTGCTGGCTTCGCCATCAGAATTGTGCACCAAAGGCCAAAAATCGAGAACCCGAGCAGGTTCAGGCCTGAATTGAAATCTTCAGCATCGAAATCATAAACCAGGACCGTGCCCGCCTGCAGAAACGCAAAGATGGCGGAAAACACGATGTAGCCCCACAGGATCCAATTCGATCCTTGCGCGTCGCGGCTACGGCGCCACGCGAAGTTGGCGCGAAACAGCACGACTACCAGCGAAACCACCAGGATCGCCGCGGCCACCCCTTCCCGGCCCGGACCAGGTTTCGAGTTGGCCAGTCCATCAAAGCCGATGGTGACCGAAATGCACAACACCACTGCCACTATTTCCGCGACCAGCACGGCCGCAGAATAGGAGAAGAAGCGCAGACGGCCGATATTTGAAGCAAACATCCCAGAGCCCATCGTTTTCACGACAATGGGCCTAACCGGATAAAATTCGGTTACCGGTGACGTAGGGGAATGCCTAGTCTTTGTCCGCGGCTTTTCTGGCACGCGCAGCCGCTGCCGGGAGCCGTCTCGGATCATCTCCCGGCGAGCCGTCGCCGCGCGGCATTGCCGGTGAAAACCTGTCCAGCGATGAGATGATGCCGCGCAACACCTTGAGTTCCGGCTCGGCGAAGCCGGCGCGCGTCAGCACCGCGCGCAGATTGTCGACCATCTTCGGCTTCTTCGGCGCCGGGCGAAAATAGCCGCGCGCTTCGAGCGCGCCTTCCAGATAGGCGAACAGGCCGTGCAGCTCTTCCTTGCTTGCCGGCTTCATCTCAGGGCCGGCAAAGTTGGTTTTGGTCTCGTCTTCCAGACCGGACTTCATCCACTCATAGGACATCAGCAAAGCCGCCTGGGCGATGTTGAGCGAGGAGAAATCAGGATCCACCGGAAAGGTGACGATCTCGTCGGCCAGGCCGACCTCGTCATTGTAGAGCCCAAAACGCTCGCGGCCGAACAGGATGCCGGTGCGCTGCCCCATGCCGTGACGGGCGCGGAGCACCCTGCCCGCCTCCACCGGACCGCGCACGGATTTGAAGCCGTCTCGCTGCCTGGCCGTGGTGGCGACGACAAAGTTGAGGTCGGCGATCGCCGAGGCCAGATCGTCGAAGACAGTGACGGCATCGATGACATGGTCGGCGCGGCTGGCAGCGGCGCGTGCCTTTTCGCTCGGCCAGCCATCGCGCGGATTGACCAGGCGCAATTCGGCCAGGCCGAAATTGGCCATGGCGCGCGCCACCATGCCGATGTTCTCGCCAAGCTGCGGCTCGACGAGGATGATCGCCGGCCCAGCGGCGGGAATTTTGTCGGGCTCTACCTGGGCTGTCATGGTCTCAATGAACTGCGGTTTGCGGCATTTCAGCGTCCCCTGCCACATTCGGCCGCGAAAATGAAGCTTTCGCAAGGAACGATCGGCGGTGACGGATGGGCCCTACAGGGCGGATCGCCGTTTGCGCGGTCAAAAATGCTTTGATATACGGGCCGCATCCCCGGCCGAAAGCCATGCGGGCAAGGCCGTTCCGATCCCCCAGCAACGAGGCATTCTTTCCATGGCGAAGATCAAGGTGGCGAACCCGGTCGTCGAACTCGACGGCGACGAGATGACCCGCATCATCTGGCAGTTCATCAAGGACAAATTGATCCACCCCTATCTCGACCTGAAACTTGAATATTACGACCTCGGCATCGAGCACCGCGACGCCACCAACGACCAGGTGACCATCGATTCCGCCAACGCCATCAAGAAGTACGGCGTCGGCGTGAAATGCGCGACGATCACCCCTGACGAGCAGCGCGTCGAGGAATTCAAGCTTAAGAAGATGTGGAAGTCGCCGAACGGCACCATCCGCAACATTCTGGGCGGCACCATCTTCCGCGAGCCGATCATCATGAAGAACGTGCCACGGCTGGTGCCCGGCTGGACCAAGCCGATCATCGTCGGCCGCCATGCCTTCGGCGACCAGTATCGCGCCACCGATTTCCGCTTCCCGGGCAAGGGCAAGCTGACGATCAAGTTCGTCGGCGAGGACGGCAAGGTAATCGAGCACGATGTCTATGACGCACCGGGCGCCGGCGTCGCCATGGCCATGTACAATCTCGACGACTCGATCCGCGAGTTCGCCCGCGCCTCGCTGAATTACGGCCTGCTGCGCAACTATCCGGTCTATCTCTCGACCAAGAACACCATCCTCAAGGCCTATGACGGCCGCTTCAAGGACATTTTCCAGGAAGTCTACGAGGCCGAGTTCGAGGCCGAATTCAAGTCGAAGAAGCTGTGGTACGAGCACCGGCTGATCGACGACATGGTGGCCTCCAGCCTGAAATGGTCGGGCGGCTATGTCTGGGCCTGCAAGAACTATGACGGCGACGTCCAGTCCGACACGGTTGCGCAAGGGTTTGGCTCGCTCGGCCTGATGACCTCGGTGCTGATGACGCCGGACGGCAAGACGGTGGAAGCGGAAGCCGCGCACGGCACCGTCACCCGCCACTATCGCCAGCACCAGAAGGGCGAGGAAACCTCGACCAACTCGATCGCCTCGATCTTTGCCTGGACGCGTGGCCTCGCCCACCGCGCCAAGCTCGACGACAATGCCGACCTGAAGCGCTTTTCGGAAACATTGGAAAAGGTCTGCATCCAGACGGTCGAGTCCGGCTTCATGACCAAGGATCTGTCGCTGCTGATCGGCCCCGACCAGCCCTGGCTGTCGACCACTGGTTTCCTCGACAAGATCGACGAGAACCTGCAGAAGGCGATGGCCTGACCGGCAAGCGACATGGGCAAGCCCATCGCCTACGGGGCGGACTACAGCGTCTATGTGCGCATCGTCCGCCTCGCGCTTGAGGAAAAGGGCGTCGACTACCAGCTCGTGCCGGTCGATGTCTTTGCCGTTGAGGGCATTCCCGGCTGGTATTTCGAGCATCATCCATTCGGCCGCATCCCGGCTTTCGAGCATGACGGCTTTCGCCTGTTTGAAAGCAGCGCGATTGCCCGCTACGTCGACGAGGCTTTTGACGGCCCGCCGTTGCAGCCCGAGGAGCCACGCGCCCGCGCAACGATGAACCAGATCATCGGAATGCTCGACGCCTATGGCTACCGGTCCATGGTCTGGGATGTCGCCGTCGAGCGGCTGGAGAAGGCGGCGCCCGACGAGGTCCTGATCGCCAGCGGACTGCTGCAGGCCGAAACGGTGCTGAAGGTGCTCACCTCACTCAAGGCTCCGGGGCCGTGGCTGCTCGGCGATCGGCTGACGCTGGCCGACCTGCATGCGGCACCCATTGTCGCCTATTTCGTCAAGGTTTCGGAAGGGCAGAGGCTGCTGGCCGAGTTTCCTGAGATCCAGGATTGGTGGACGCGCATTGCGGCGAGTGCGAGCTTCCTCGTCACGGAAAAGGCTGACTGACAGCCAGGGCTCGGCAAACGAACCCTGGCCAGCCGATCAGGCTGCTTCCAGCGCAGCCTTCACCGCAGCGATCGCATCATTGGCCTTCGAGGCATCCGGGCCACCGGCCTGGGCCATATCGGGGCGGCCGCCGCCGCCCTGCCCGCCCAAGGCGGCCGAGGCCACGCGCACCAGATCGACGGCGCTGAAACGGCCGACAAGGTCATCGGTGACAGCGACCACGACGCTCGCCTTGTTGTCTTCGCCGGCGCCGACGAAAACCACCACGCCGGAGCCGAGCGATGTCTTGCCGGCATCGGCCAGCGGCTTCAAATCCTTCGGCGAGACGCCCGAAACCGCCTTGCCGAGGAATCCGACACCGGCGACGGTCTCGTTTTCGGCCGGCGCACCGGCCGCCGCGCCGCCACCCAGCGCCAGCTTCTTGCGCGCCTCGGTCAGTTCCTTTTCGAGCTTCTTGCGCTCGTCGAGCAGCGCTTCGACACGCGCCGGTACGTCGGCCGGCGAAATCTTCAGCGTCGCGGCGGTGGCCTTCAGCCGGCGATCCTGCTCATCGAGATATTTTCGCGCGGCTTCGCCGGTCAACGCCTCGATGCGGCGCACGCCGGCGGCGACCGCGCTGTCGGAGACGACACGCACCAGACCGATATCGCCGGTCGCCCTGACATGCGTGCCGCCGCAAAGCTCGACCGAATAGGGCCGGTTGGCCTTGGCGCCGTGCACGCCGGTGCCCATCGACACGACGCGCACCTCATCGCCGTATTTTTCGCCAAACAGCGCCATGGCGCCTTCGGCAATGGCGTCGTCGACCGACATCAGGCGCGTCGACACCGGACTGTTCTGGACGACGATCTCGTTGGCCATGCGCTCGACCTCTTCGAGATCCTCCGGCGAAATCGGCTTGTTGTGCGAGATGTCGAAGCGCAGCCGCTCGGGCGCGACCAGCGAGCCCTTCTGCGCGACGTGAGTCCCCAACACCTCGCGCAGCGCCTCATGGATCAGATGCGTCGCGGAGTGGTTGGCGCGCAGCCTGGAGCGGCGCGCATGGTCGACCTTCAGCTCGACGGTCGCGCCCGTCTTGACGCTGCCGCTGGCCACCTTGCCGAGATGGACGAACAGCCCATCGGCCTTCTTCTGCGTATCGGAGATCTCGATCGAGAACCCTTCGCCTGAAATGATTCCGGTGTCGCCCATCTGGCCACCGGACTCGGCGTAGAACGGCGTCTGGTTGACGACCACCGCAACCGCCTCGCCCTTGCTGGCGCTGTCGATGGTCTTGCCGTCCCTGACAAGCGCCTGGATGAGGCCTTCCGCAGCTTCTGTCTCGTAGCCGAGGAACTCGGTGGCGCCCGCCTTCTCGCGCACCGAAAACCAGACCGTCTCGGTGGCCGCGTCGCCGGAACCGGCCCAATGCTTGCGCGCCTCGGCCTTCTGCCGCTCCATCGCATCGGTGAAGCCGGCAAGATTGACCGAGATGTTGCGCTGGCGCAGCGCGTCCTGCGTCAGATCGAGCGGGAAGCCATAGGTGTCGTAGAGCTTGAACGCGGTTTCGCCGTCCAGCATGTCGCCGGCACCGAGCGTTTCCGTCGCCTCTGAGAGCAGGCCGAGGCCGCGCACCAGCGTCTTGCGAAACCTGGTTTCCTCGAGCTTCAGCGTCTCTGATATCAACTGTTCGCCGCGCACCAGTTCCGGATAGGCCTGACCCATCTCCCGCACCAGCGCCGGCACCAGGCGCCACATCAGCGGATCATGGGCGCCGAGCAACTGCGCATGGCGCATGGCGCGGCGCATGATGCGGCGCAGAACGTAGCCACGGCCTTCGTTCGACGGCAGCACGCCGTCGGCCACCAGGAACGAGGACGAACGCAGATGATCGGCAATGACGCGGAAGGATGCGACCGTCTCCTTGTCTGGACCGCGCCCGATGGCGGACGACGCCGCATCGATCAGATGCTTGAACAGATCGGTTTCAAAGACGCTTTCCACCCCTTGCAGGATGGATGCCATGCGCTCCAGGCCCATGCCGGTATCGATCGACGGACGCGGCAGGTCGATGCGCTCCTGCTTCGTCACCTGCTCATACTGCATGAAGACCAGGTTCCAGAATTCGAGGAAGCGGTCGCCATCCTCTTCCGGGCTGCCGGGAGGGCCGCCCCAGATGTGCTCGCCGCGGTCGATGAAGATCTCCGAGCACGGCCCGCACGGTCCGGTGTCGCCCATCGCCCAGAAATTGTCCGAGGTCGCGATGCGAATGATGCGATCGTCGGAGAAGCCGGCGATCTTCTTCCAGAAGCCGGCCGCCTCATCGTCCGTGTGGTAGACGGTGACCAGCAGCTTGTCCTTGTCCAGCCCGAACTCCTTGGTGATCAGGTTCCAGGCAAGCTCGATGGCGCGCTCCTTGAAATAATCGCCAAAGGAGAAATTGCCGAGCATCTCGAAGAAGGTCAGATGGCGCGCGGTGTAGCCGACATTGTCGAGGTCGTTGTGCTTGCCACCGGCGCGAACGCTCTTCTGGGCGGTCGAGGCGCGCGAATAGGGCCGCTTCTCGAGACCGGTGAAGACATTCTTGAACTGCACCATGCCGGCATTGGTAAACATCAGCGTCGGATCGTTGCGCGGCACCAGCGGGCTCGACGCGACGATCTCGTGACCCTCCTTGCGGAAGTAGTCGAGAAATGTCGACCGGATCTCGTTCACGCCACTCATGAATGCTGCCTTTTCTAGGAGAGCCGCCGGTCGGCCCGGCGGAAAATAGATTTTTGCCCTTGGAGGACGGACTTGGCCTTTTAGCGGTCACACCGCAGCCTGTCCAGAAACACGGGATTGGTCCAAATCGCGGGCTTCGCGGGCCAGCCGAACCAGCCCTGCGGCGCCGCCCAAACACAAAACCGCCGGCTCAAGGCCGGCGGTTTGAAACGCATCGATACGCAAACTCAATCGGGATACGCGAACTCAAGAAGAACTCGGGCAGTGATTGCCCGCATCCTACATGGCGCCGGATTCTTCCTCGAAGCCGTCGTCTTCGCCACGTTCAGGGCCGCCATTTTCGAGGAATTTCTCGGCGATCAGCCCGGCATTCTGCCGCAGCGCCAACTCGATCTCGCGTGCCGTGTCGGGATTGTCGCGCAGGAACAGTTTTGCATTCTCGCGGCCTTGGCCGAGACGCTGCGAATTGTAGGAGAACCAGGCGCCTGACTTTTCGACCACGCCGGCTTTGACGCCGAGATCGACCAGCTCACCGGTCTTGGACACGCCTTCGCCATACATGATGTCGAATTCGACCACCTTGAAGGGCGGTGCCAGCTTGTTCTTGACCACCTTGACGCGGGTCTGGTTGCCGACGACCTCGTCGCGGTCCTTGACCGAACCGATGCGGCGGATGTCGAGACGCACCGAAGCATAGAATTTCAGCGCGTTGCCGCCGGTCGTGGTCTCGGGCGAACCGAACATGACGCCGATCTTCATGCGGATCTGGTTGATGAAGATGACCATGGTGTTGGAGCGCGAGATCGAGGCGGTCAGCTTGCGCAGCGCCTGGCTCATCAGGCGAGCCTGCAGGCCGGGCAGCGAATCGCCCATCTCGCCCTCGATTTCAGCGCGCGGCGTCAGCGCCGCCACCGAATCGACCACCAGCACGTCGATGGCGCCGGAGCGCACCAGCGTGTCGCAGATTTCCAGCGCCTGCTCGCCGGTGTCTGGCTGCGAGATCAGCAGATTTTCGAGATCGACGCCAAGCTTGCGGGCATAGACCGGATCAAGCGCGTGCTCGGCATCGACGAAGGCACAGATGCCGCCCTTCTTCTGGGCTTCGGCCACTGTGTGCAGGGCCAGCGTCGTCTTGCCCGAGCTTTCTGGCCCATAAATCTCGACGATGCGGCCGCGCGGCAGGCCGCCGACGCCAAGCGCGATGTCGAGGCCAAGCGAACCCGTCGGCACAGTTTCGATCTCGACGACCTGTTCGTTGGCGCCGAGCCGCATGATCGAGCCCTTGCCGAAGGCACGCTCGATTTGCGACAGCGCCGCATCCAGAGCCTTTGATTTGTCCACCGCTTTGTCCTCTACAAGCCGCAAAGAATTCTGAGCCATGATACATCACCCCTTGGTCGTCAATGAAGGCCGGACAATCCGTAATCCCTGCCCAGTTTGTACCTTTTTTGTTCTCGTTTGGCAAGAGGGGTCAAATAGCTGAAAATCAATCAATATCCGGATTTGTTCTTTTTTTGTCTCACAATTCGGTTTGGCGATGCATCCGGCATTAGTCGAGGCCGGTTCCTTGTTTCGCCCCGCCGAATCGCTGCCTTGATCGTGAAGCCCAGTCGCACAGCCTAGCGCTTGTCCGAGACGAATAACAAAGGTCATATCGCCTTCATGGTGAAATCCGCAAAGATACTGGCCGTTGGCGGCGCCCATATCGACCGGCGCGGCCAGGTTTCGGGCCCATATGTGCCGGCGGCGTCCAACCCCGGCACGATGCGCGAGGATGTCGGCGGCGGCGTCTTCAACGCGCTGCGCAGCATCGTGCGGCGCGGCGTCTCGGCCTCGCTGCTCTCGGTGCGTGGCGGCGATGCGGCTGCCGACACGGTGTCTTCGGCCATCGCCAAGGCCGGCATTGCCGATCTGTCGGCGGTGTTCCTCGACCGCACGACGCCGAGCTACACTGCGCTGCTTGACCGCGACGGCGAGCTGATCGTCGGCTTTGCCGACATGGCGCTGTATGATTTGGCGTTTCCCAAGCAGATCCGCCGCTCCAAGGTGCGCGAGGTGATCGGCTCGGCCGATGCGGTCCTGTGCGATGCAAACCTGCCGTCGACGGCACTGGAACGGCTGGTGGCGTTGGCTGATGGCAAGCCGGTGTTCGCCATCGCCATCTCGCCGGCCAAGGTGGTGCGGCTGATGCCGGTGCTCGGCGGGCTGGCGTTGCTGTTCATGAACCGGCGCGAGGCGATAGCGCTGGCCGGCGCAAGCGCCGACACTACAGAGCAAGATCTCGTCGATGGCCTGAAGCGCGCCGGCCTCAAAAGCGCCGTGGTGACGGCGGGCGATGGCCCGGTGCTGGGCTTCGACGAAGCTGGCCTGTTCTCAATCGCGCCCCCAGTCCCCAGAAAGATCGCTGATGTCACCGGCGCCGGCGATGCACTGGCTGGCGCAACGGTCGCCGCGCTGCTGCGCGGCGCGCCATTACGGGAAGCGCTACGCGAAGGTGTAGCAGCGGCGACGCTTGCCATCGAATGTGCCGACGCAGTGCCTGCCTTCACAGCGGCCAGTTTTGCCGAAGCGCTGGCCCTTGTGCCGGATACACAGGAAATGGCATGACACCGGCGAATTCATGTTTCTGGAGCCTGGCTCCAGGTCGGAGATGACAATGACCCCGGAAACCGCCCGCCCGTTCATCGACATCCATCCGCCGGTGGCGCAGGCGCTGGCCGCCGGGCGCCCGGTGGTGGCGCTGGAAAGCACCATCATCACCCACGGCATGCCCTACCCCGACAATGGCGCCATGGCGGCCAATGTCGAGAAGATCATTGCCGATCGCGGCGCGGTGCCGGCGACGATCGCCGTGGTTGCCGGCCGCATCAAGATCGGCCTCTCCGACGGCGAGCGAGAGTCGCTGGCGATGACCGGCGACGCCATGAAGCTGTCGCGTGCCGACCTCGGCTTCGCGGTCGCCGAAGGACGCACCGGTGGCACCACGGTCGCCGCCACCATGATCGCGGCGCATATGGTCGGCATCAAGGTGTTTGCCACCGGCGGCATTGGCGGCGTCCACAAGGGCGCCGAGAAAAGCTTTGATATTTCCGCCGATCTCGACGAACTGGCGCGCACGCCGGTCATCGTCGTCTCGGCCGGCGCCAAGGCGATCCTCGACATTGAGAAGACCCTGGAAGTGCTGGAAACGCGCGGCGTGCCGGTGGTCGGCCACGGCTGCGAGACGATGCCGGCCTTCTGGTCGCGCCATTCGCCTTTCCGCGCGCCGCTGACCTTGCATGGCGCGGACGAGATCGCGCATTTCTACAAGACTCGGGCTGCACTGGGCTTGAGCGGCGGCATGCTGATCGCCAATCCGGTGCCTGAAGATCATGAGATCCCGGCCGAAGAGATGGCCGGCTACATCGAGGCGGCGCAGAAGGCCGCCGAGGCGCTGAACGTGACGGGCAAGGCGGTGACGCCGTTCCTGCTGGGGAAAATCCTCGAACTCACCGGCAGCAGGAGCCTGAAGACGAATATCGCGCTGGTCGAAAACAATGCACGGCTGGCGGCAAGGATCGCGAAAGCCCTCTAGGCGATTACTTGCCGGCGCGCCGTCCGGCCTCATACGCCCGGCGCGCCCAGACCGCCATCTCGTCGGGATCGTCGAAAGCGCTGTCGGGAATGCTCCAGTAAGGCATCGACACAAGCTTGCCGTGCCTGGAGCCAGTATAGGTCCATTGCTGGCAGCCGGCGGCTTCGAAGTCGGGGGCGCTTTGTTCGTCGGCCTTCAATTTCAATTCGCCGCGCAGCACGATGGCGACGATGACGCCGTCGCAATAGACGCCCTTGCCGCCGAACAGTTTTCGGATGCTGACCGGGCCTAGGCTTTCGAAAAGTTCTTCTATGCGTTCATTGTCCATGCCGCGATCATGTCACCGGGATTTGGCCTTGTCATTGTCGCAACCAAAACCATGCTGACAGGTTGAGAACGAAATTCGTAGGAGTTCTTTCATGCCGCTTCTGCTCAAAGGGTCCTGCCGCTGCAACGCTGTGCGTTTCGAGGTCGAAAGCCACACACCGGCGCCCTTCATGCTGTGCTACTGCTCGATCTGCCGCAAACAACAGGGTGGCGGCGGCTTCGCCATCAATCTCGGCGCTGATTACGAGACGCTGAAGATTGAGGGCAAGCGCCATCTCGGTGTCTACCGGGCCGAGATCGAGGATGATGAGCATCCCACGTGCGAGATTTCGACCGGCGAGCGCAATTTCTGCAGGAAATGCGGCTCGGCGCTGTGGCTCTACGATCCGACCTGGCCGGATCTGGTCCACCCCTTCGCCTCGGCGATCGACAGCGAGCTGCCGAAGCCGCCGGAAAAGGTCCATCTGATGCTGAAATACAAGGCGAGCTGGGTCGAGCCGGTGATCGGCAAGAAGGACAAGGCGTTCGACGCCTATCCCGAGGAATCGATCGCCGACTGGCACAAGCGGACGAAGATGTGGGTGAAGTAGCTTCTTCGCCCCGTTCACGGGGAGAAGATGCCGGCAGGCAGATGAGGGGCGGCGCTAACTCTGGAGAGGCTGGCGCTGCCCCTCATCCGGCCCTTCGGGCCACCTTCTCCCCGCAAACGGGGCGAAGGGGAAGATCAGGCCGACTCGCGCGCTTCGGCCAAGGCCTTCAGATCGGCCGGCTTCAGTTCGACGGATTCGCCGCAGCCGCAGGCCGAGCTCTGGTTGGGGTTGTGGAAGGTGAAGCCGGTGCGCAGCGTCGTCTGCTCGAAATCCATCTCGGTGCCAAACAGGAACAGTGCCGCCTCAGGCGCGACATAGACATGGGCGCCGTCGCGCTCGATATGGTCGTCCTTGGTGTTGGGCTCGGTCACCAGATCGACCGTGTATTCCATGCCGGCGCAGCCGCCCTTTTTGATGCCGAGGCGAATGCCATGCGCGTTGTCGCGGGTGGCGACGATCTCGCGAACCCGGTCAGCGGCCTTTTCGGTCATCGTGATGACGGCGAAGCGTCCCATTCTTTTTCCTCTTCCATTCCATGCAGGTTCAAGGCCTGCCGAATGATTCCTCACCTAAAATGGTGAAGTTTTACCACCGGCGCAAGTGCGCCAGCCTTGGTCTGCCTAGTACCAGCCCACCGCGACCTGCGCCTCTTCCGACATGCGGTCCGGGGACCAGGGCGGATCGAAGGTCATGTTGACCTCGACGCCGGAAACGCCTTCGACGGCGCCGACGGCGTTCTCCACCCAGCCGGGCATTTCGCCGGCGACCGGGCAGCCGGGCGCGGTCAGCGTCATGTCGATCTTGACGGCGCGGTTGTCCTCGATGTCGATCCTGTAGATCAGGCCGAGTTCGTAGATGTCGGCCGGGATTTCCGGGTCGTAGACCGTCTTCAGCGCCGAGACGATGTCGTCGGTCAGCCGCGCCAGCTCGTCGGCGGGAATGGCCGAGGCGGAAACCAGCGCGTTAACAGCCGTTTCCGGCACGGTCTCGGTGGTGTGGCTAGCGTCATCCATGATCGTCACCCGAAGAACTTGCGCGCTTTTTCGAGCGCTTCGGCCAAAGCGTCGACTTCGGCCCTGGTATTATACATGCCGAACGATGCCCTGCATGTGGAGGTTACGCCAAAGCGTTTCAACAGCGGCTGGGCGCAATGGGTGCCGGCGCGGACTGCAACACCCTGCCGATCGATCACCATCGACACGTCATGGGCATGAATGCCCTGCAGTTCGAAGGAGATGATGGCACCCTTGCCCGGCGCATCGCCAAAGATGCGCAGCGAGTTGATGGCGCGCAGCCGCTCGTGCGCATAGCTCTTGAGATCTTCCTCGTGGGCGGCGATGCGCTCGCGGCCAATCTTTTCCATGTACTCGAGCGCCGCACCCAGTCCGATCGCCTGGACGATCGGCGGTGTGCCGGCCTCGAAACGATGCGGCGGGTCGTTGTAGGTGACAATGTCTTCCGTCACCTCCTCGATCATCTCGCCGCCGCCCATGAAGGGGCGCATCCCTGAGAGAACGTCCTTCTTGCCGTAGAGCACGCCGATGCCCGAGGGACCGTAGACCTTATGGCCGGTGAAGACGAAGAAGTCGCAATCGAGATCCTGCACGTCGATCGGCATGTGCACCGCGCTCTGGCTGCCGTCGACAAGGACGGGAATTCCACGCGCATGCGCAATGCGCACGATCTCCTTGATCGGCGTCACCGTGCCCAGCGCATTCGACATCTGGGTGATGGCGACCAGCTTGGTGCGTGATGTCAGGCGCTTCTCGAAGTCCTCGATGTGGAAGGCGCCGAGATCGTCGACCGGCACCCAGACCAGTTTCGCGCCCTGCCGTTCGCGGATGAAATGCCACGGCACGATGTTGGAATGGTGCTCCATGATCGACAGCACGATCTCGTCGCCGGCGCCGATGTTGGGCATGCCGTAGCCATAGGCAACCGTGTTGATGGCCGCCGTCGTGTTCGAGGTGAAGACGATGTTGTCGGTGCTGGGCGCGTTGAGGAAACGGCGCACCGTCTCACGTGCCTTCTCATAGGCGTCGGTCGCGGCGTTGGAGAGGAAATGCAGGCCGCGATGGACGTTGGCGTATTCCTGCGAATAGGCGTGTTGGATCGTATCCAGCACCACCTGCGGCTTCTGCGCCGAGGCGCCGTTGTCGAGATAGACCAGCGGCTTGCCGTAGACTTCCCGCGACAGGATCGGGAAATCGCGGCGGATCGCCTCGACGTCGTAAGGGATGTTTTCGACTTTCTGGTCCATTTCGAAGTCCTTGTCGGCCAAAGCCGCGATCCTTCCAACACCCCGCTCGACGCTGCGCGCCGATCCACCTTCTCCCACAAGGGGAGAATGTAAGGCGCTACCCGTGCGCCAAGAACCAGTCGCCGAGCCTTGCTTCCAGCGCGTCGACAATGGCCTCGTCCTTCAGTTCCTCGATCACCTCGGCGACGAACGCCTTGACCAACAGGCCGCGGGCCGACTTCTCGTCGACGCCGCGCGCCATCAGGTAGAACAGATGGTTGTGGTCGATCTCGGTGACGGTCGCGCCATGGCCGCAGACGACATCGTCGGCAAAGATTTCGAGCTCCGGCTTGGTCGAGAACTCGCCGTCATCCGACAGCAGCAGCGTGTTGCAGGCCATCTTGGCGTTGGTCTTCTGCGCATATTGGTGGACGTTGATGCGGCCCTGGAAAACGCCGCGCGCCTTGCCAGTCACCACATTGCGGATCACTTCCGTCGACGTCGTGTGCGGCACGGCATGGTCGAGCACCATGGTCACATCGGTATGCGTGTCGCCGGCCAGAAGATTGATGCCACGCAAGGTGAAGTCAGCGCCTTCGCCGGTCGTCCTGACCACGATCTCCTGGCGCACAAGCTTGCCGCCGGCATTCATGAAGAACACCGTCAGCTTCGAATTCTTGCCGAGATGCGCCTTGAACTGGGCCAGATGCGTGGCGGTTTCCGGCTGCTCCTGGACGATCAGCCAGGTCACGTCAGCACCCTCGCCGAGCACCAGTTGGCTGACCGAGCTGACCAGGGCCGCACCCTCGCCGGTCTGGCGCTCGACGACGCTAGCCTTGGCCCCAGTGCCGACGCGCACCAGCAGGCGCACATGGGTCTGGCCGCCGGCCTGCAGGTTCTGCAATTCGATCGGCTTTTCAAGCTGGGCGCCGTCGGCGATGTCGACAAAATAGCCGTCGGCAACAAAGGCGGTGTTCAGCGCGCCGATGGCGTCGTCGCTGCCATAGGGATCGAGTCCCGGCGCGATACTGCCATCGGTCAGTTTTTCCGACAGGCGCTGCACGGTGACGCCGTCGATGACAGGCAGCTTCGTGCCCGACACACCATTGAGGATCGCCAATACGGCGGACCCATCGACGATCGGTGCAATGGCCTTGCTCTTGGCCGCGGGATCGAAATCCGGCACCGAAATCAGCAGGCGGCGCAAATCCGTGTAGTGCCAGGATTCGATGCGCCGCGTCGGCAGGCCGCTTTTGATCGCCTCGATGGCGTCGTCACGCTTCAGCATCACCGCGCCGTCGCCCGGCAGCAGCGACAGCCGCTCGCCAAAAGCGTCGATCAGCGCCGTTTCGGCCTGTGTTCGCTGGGGTTGTGTATGCATATTCATCAGTTTTGCCTTGCCTTGTGGCATCTCACGCGGCTTCGCCGATCACACCGGCGTAGCCATTGGCTTCGAGGTCGAGCGCCAGCGATTTGTCGCCCGACTTGATGACCTGCCCCTTGTAGAGCACGTGCACGCTGTCCGGCACGATGTGTTCGAGCAGGCGCTGATAGTGGGTGATGACGACGATGGCGCGATCCGGCGAGCGCAGAGCATTGACGCCGTCGGAAACAATCTTCAGCGCGTCGATGTCGAGGCCGGAATCGGTCTCGTCGAGGACGCACAGCTTCGGCTCCAGCAGCTTCATCTGCAGGATCTCGGCGCGCTTCTTCTCGCCGCCGGAGAAGCCGACATTGAGCGGCCGCTTCAGCATCGCCATGTCCATGCTGAGCGAAGCCGCCGCCTCCTTCACGCGCTTGATGAATTCCGGGATCTTCAGTGGCTCCTCGCCGCGCGCCTTGCGCTGCTCGTTCATCGCCACTTTCAAGAATTCCATCGTCGCGACGCCCGGTATCTCCATCGGATACTGGAAGGCGAGGAAGATGCCTGCGGTGGCGCGCTCGGCCGGATCCATTTCGAGGATCGAATGGCCGTTGTAGAGGATGTCGCCTTCGGTGACCTCATAGTCCTCGCGGCCGGCGAGGATGTAGGACAGCGTCGATTTGCCCGAACCGTTCGGGCCCATGATGGCGGCGACCTCGCCGGCTTTCACCGTCAGGTTCAGGCCGCGAATGATTTCCGTGCCGTCGTCGACGATGCGGGCATGCAGGTTCTTGATCTCAAGCATTCTTCTTTATTCCTCTTGCCGACGCGGCAACTTCGTTCATTCGTTCAATCAGTTGTTGCAGCACCTAGTCCGGCGCCGCGGACACTCACATTCCAACGGTCCGTCGCACGAAGGGCCAGACAAAGGCCGCCACCAGGCCGGTGACCGCGCCGCCTGCCAGGCGGCCAGGCAGCGAGCCGAAGGACGGTGCCAGCGCCGAAAGCGCTCCGCAGATGATCGCGTAGAAAGCCATTTGCAACGTATCCATCACTTCACCCCCTCAAGCCGGTGTTCAGAGAATCTGCTCTGCGTTCACCCGACACTGCCTTCCAGTGAAATGCCGATCAGCTTCTGCGCCTCAACCGCGAACTCCATCGGCAACTGCTGGATGACATCCTTGACGAAGCCGTTGACGATCAGCGCGATCGCCTCTTCCTCGGGAATGCCACGCTGCATGACGTAGAACTTCTGGTCCTCGGAAATCTTCGACGTCGTCGCCTCGTGTTCGAACTGCGCCGTCGAGTTCTTGGCTTCCATATAGGGCACGGTGTGGGCGCCGCACTGGTCGCCGATCAGCAGACTGTCGCAATTGGTGAAGTTGCGGGCGTTGGTCGCCTTGCGGTGGGCCGAGACCTGGCCGCGATAGGTGTTCTGCGAGAAGCCGGCGGCGATGCCCTTGGAGATGATGCGGCTCGACGTGTTCTTGCCGAGATGGATCATCTTGGTGCCGCTGTCGACCTGCTGGTAGCCGTTCGACACGGCGATGGAATAGAACTCGCCGGAGGAATCGTCACCACGCAGGATGCAACTCGGATACTTCCAGGTGATGGCCGAGCCGGTTTCGACCTGCGTCCACGAGATCTTCGAACGGTCGCCACGGCAGTCGCCGCGCTTGGTGACGAAATTGTAGATGCCGCCCTTGCCCTCGGCGTCGCCGGGATACCAGTTCTGCACCGTCGAATACTTGATCTCGGCATCGTCGAGCGCCACCAGTTCGACGACCGCGGCGTGCAGCTGGTTCTCGTCGCGTTGCGGTGCCGTGCAACCCTCGAGATAGGAGACGTAAGCCCCTTCCTCGGCGATGATCAGCGTGCGCTCGAACTGGCCGGTGTTCTTCTCGTTCATGCGGAAATAGGTCGACAGCTCCATCGGGCAGCGCACGCCCTTGGGCACGAAGACGAAGGAGCCGTCGGTGAACACGGCGGAGTTCAGCGTGGCATAGTAATTGTCGGAGGTCGGCACGACCGAGCCGAGATACTTCTTCACCAGTTCCGGGTGCTCGCGGATGGCTTCCGAGATAGAGCAGAAGATGACGCCGGCCTGCGCCAGTTCCTTCTTGAAGGTGGTGACGACGGAGACGGAATCGAACACCGCGTCGACGGCGACGCGGCCAGACTTGTAGACATTGTCGCTGGCCTCTTCGAATTCCGACACGTCGGTCTTCTGCACGCCGGCGAGGATTTCCTGTTCCCGCAGCGGAATGCCGAGTTTCTCATAGACCTTCAGCAGTTCGGGATCGACGTCGCTGAGCGAGGTCGGGCCAGGCGTGCTCTTGGGCGCCGCGTAGAAATAGATGTCCTGGAAATCGATCTTCGGATAGTGAACGCGCGCCCAGGTCGGCTCATCCAGCGTCAGCCAGCGGCGATAGGCTTCCAGGCGCCATTCCAGCATCCAGGACGGCTCGTCCTTCTTGGCCGAAATGAAACGGATGATGTCTTCGCTGAGGCCCTTGGGGGCCTTGTCCATCGCGATTTCGGTCTGGAATCCGTATTTATACTGGTCGACGTCGATCTTTCGAACCCGATCGATCGTGTCCTGCACAGCAGGCATAAGCGTTCTCCATCCACGCCGGGGTCAAGGCCCGACAGTTTTCAAACTATGGCACCGGCAACGAGCCCCCATGGGGCTCAAAGGCGGCGTAAGTTCCATATAGTGCGTTTCGACCGGAAATTCACCCGGCCACCCTGAAACGCACGGCTCTACCAGGCCAAAAGGCCCGAATTCGTTTTGCCACGCTCAGGCGGCTTCTTCCCTGCTCGCCCGACGCGCGGCGATCGCTGCCAGCGCGGTGCGAAACATCTCGATGTCGTCGGCGCTGGTTGCGTGGCCGATGGACACGCGCAAAGCGCCGAGGCTGTCACTGTAGCCCATGGCCTTCAGGACATGGCTGGGACCAACCTTGCCCGACGAACAGGCGGATCCCGCCGATAGCGCCACGCCGGCCAGATCGAAGGCGATCTGCGCTGTTTCAGCCTTGATGCCCGCAATAGCGAAGAATGTCGTATTGGCAAGCCTTGGCGCGCCGGTTCCGAAGATTTCCGCATCCGGTACCAACATTTTCAGGATGGCCTCGACCTCATCGCGCCGGCGACCGACCGCATCGATGCTCTGCAGTCCGGCGAGAGCTTCACGCGCAGCAGCGCCAAAACCGACGATGCCGGCGAGGTTTTCGGTGCCGCCGCGATGGCCCTTTTCCTGGCCACCGCCATTGATCAGCGGCTTTGGCATCATCAGGTCCGCGGCAGCGACGATGGCGCCGACGCCCTTGGGACCACCGATCTTGTGCGAAGACAAAATCAAATAATCGGCGTAACCCGCTGACATATCGAGCGGAATGCGGCCAGCCGCCTGCACCGCGTCGACGATCAAGATGCCGCCCGCCGCCTTGACGATCTTCGCGATGGCCTCGACCGGCTGGATGACGCCGGTCTCATTGTTGGCGACATGGATCGCCACCAGCGGCAGGCCGTCGGCCTTGTCATGCGCGGTCAATGCGGCCGCCAAGGCGTTGAGATCGGCGATACCGTTGGCGTCGACGCCGATCCGCGTCACCCCGGCTGCCGGGAAGCGCCCGCCATTCAGCAGGCAAGGATGGTCGGCCGCGCAGACATAGAGATGGCTCATGCGGATAACGCCGCGTCCCATCTGCCAGTCCGGGGTCAACAGCGTCGAGGCGGCTTCCGTCGCCCCGGAGGTGAACACGACATGCTCGGGTTTGGCGTTGACCAATGCGGCCACGTCGCGCCTGGCATTCTCGATCAGGCGGCGCGCCGCGCGGCCCTCGGCGTGGACCGATGACGGGTTGGCCGTGACATCGAGCACTGCCACCATAGCCTCGCGGGCCGCGGCAAGCAGCGGCGCACTGGCATTGTAGTCGAGATAGGCGCGTGTTTCGGCCATTTTCGTCCAGTTGGTCCTGTCAAAAGCCATTCCGCCAACGTATCGCGTTATTTCCTTGAAATTCCAAGGCGAGCCGTCCTATTTACGCGGCTTGCGGCGCGGGTGGCCGGGCTCGACGTCTGGCCACTCAGTTTTGAACAGTTCTAAACTAGCTTCTAAGAAGACGCTCGCCCTGCGTCAAGGCCAGAGGAAGACATGTTCCGGGCGCCGCGCATTCGTATACCAAGTGGAGTATTTCATGCCTGAGGTCATTTTCACCGGTCCGGCCGGTCGCCTGGAGGGACGCTACCAGCCTTCCAAGGAAAAGAGCGCGCCGATTGCCATCGTCCTGCACCCGCACCCCCAGTTCGGCGGCACGATGAACAACAAGATCGTCTACGACCTCTTCTATATGTTCCAGAAGCGGGATTTCACCACGCTTCGCTTCAATTTTCGCGGCATCGGCCGCAGCCAGGGCGAGTTCGACCATGGCACCGGCGAGCTGTCGGATGCCGCCGCCGCGCTTGACTGGGTGCAGTCGCTGCACCCGGATTCCAAGAGCTGCTGGGTTGCCGGCTATTCGTTCGGTTCGTGGATCGGCATGCAGCTTCTGATGCGCCGGCCGGAGATCGAAGGCTTCATTTCCATCGCGCCGCAGCCCAACACCTATGATTTCTCGTTCCTGGCGCCCTGCCCGTCATCCGGCCTGATCATTCATGGCGACGCCGACAAGGTGGCGCCGCCGAAGGACGTTCAGGGCCTGGTCGACAAGCTGCACACGCAAAAGGGCATCACCATCACCCAGAAGACCTTGCCCGGCGCCAACCATTTCTTCTCCAATGATGCCGACCTGCTGTTGGAAGAATGTGCGGATTATCTCGACCGCCGGCTCGCCGGCGAATTGTCCGATCCACGGCCGAAGCGTTTGAGATAGAAGGTTCAACGGACGGCGATGTACCAACCTCCCCATTTCGTGGAAACGCGGCCGGAAGTCCTGCACGGGCTGATCCGTGCACATCCGCTGGGGCTGTTGATTTCCAACGGGGCCGACGGGCCGGTCGCCAACGCCATCCCGTTCCTGCTTGACGCAGATGTGCCGCCGAACGGCAGGCTGCGCGCGCATCTGGCCAAGGCCAATCCGCAATGGCGCCTGCTGGCCGACAATCCGGCATCGCCGGTGCTGGTCGTGTTCCAGGGCAGCGATGCCTATGTGACGCCGTCCTGGTACGAGACCAAGCGCGAGACCGGCAAGGTGGTGCCGACCTGGAATTATGCCATCGTCCAGGTGCGCGGCACCGTCAAGGTGATCGACGACCAAGTCTGGCTGGCGCAGCAGATTGCCGAGCTGACGGCGTCGCAGGAAGGTGCGCGCGAGGCGCCCTGGGCGGTGATCGACGCGCCGGCCCCCTACATCCAGTCGCAGATCAAGGGCATCATCGGGCTGGAAATCGAGATCAGCGAAATCCACGGCAAGTGGAAAGTCAGCCAGAACCGGCCGGTCGCCGACCGCGTCGGCGTCGCCGAGGGGCTCGAAAGCGAAGACCCCCATTCGCCCGACATGGCGCATCTGGTGAGGTCCTACGGCGGACTGGACGGCAATTAGCTTCTAGCTGCTGGCCCGCTTCGCCTGGCCGAACCATGCCAGCCGAAACGTTTGCTTGCGGACCGGCAAGCCCGAGCGCATCACGCGAAAAACGAAGCCAAGCCGGGCAAAGACCAGCGCCGAGGCAATCGCAAAGGCGCAGCCGAGGCCGAAGCCGGCGACGGTGTCGCTTGGGTAGTGCGCGCCAACGAAAACCCTGGTCGACGCGATGCAGGCGGTGATCGCGAGGGCGATGTACCAGCGTTTCGGAAACAACAGCAGAGCGATCCCGAACACTGCGCCCATGGTGGTGGCGTGGCCGGACGGGAAGCCGGCGAAGCGCGCGTCAAAAGCGAAGGGATGCAGCGACAACACTCCGAAATCATGGAAATACATCGGCCGGGCCCGGCCGATCGCGTATTTCAGCGCATTGACGGTCAGGCCGGACAGGCCGACGGCGCTCAGCACCAGAAAGGCCAGGCAGGTCCAGTTGTAGGCAAGCATCAGCGATTGCCGGGAAAGGCTTCGCCAATCGGTCAGGTTGGCGGCGACAAGCAAGAGCGCTGACGGAATGAGATACCAGCCGCCGAGGCCGAACTGGGTGAAGAAGTCTGCAATCTGGACGAAACCTGACGACCACTGGTCCCGCATCAGACCTGCTGGTGTGTCGAGGCGAACAAAGGCCGCAGCCGTCAAAAAGACCCAGACCAGGAGCCAGACCGACCAGAGTATGTTCGGATAGGAGGCCGGACGAGCGGCAAAACGCCTTTTCACGATCTGCGTCGTATCGCGAAAATTGCCGAGTGATCGACCGGGCACCGCAAGCAGTGCGGCGGACACGGAAGAGCGCGATTTCACCAGCATCGGGAATTCGACCCTGCAGCCGTCATTGGACGACACGATAGAGGCCGAGCGACAGTTTGTCTCCCGACGAATAGTTGAGGCCGTCGATCCGGGCGACGCGGTTCGCGGATTTGCCTTGCCCCGCCAGCAATCCATTCAGCTTCTGCTCGTCGCCGATCGGCGCCAGCGCCAGCGCGCAGGCAGGGTCAGAAAGCAGATGTTTGGCGACGCCGTCGACGTCGGTCAGGACCGTCTTCGTGCCCACCAGGAACACCATGCTCGGTTCGTGATATTCCGCCGAGGCAAGCACCGTCGCATCGCAAGGACGGTTGGCGCGAACCGCGGCCTCGATCGCCGGGCTCAGCCATATCGGTTTCAGCGCAGGCGCGATGACGCCGAACAACAATCCATAGGTGATGCCGGCGCAAACCGCTGTCACAGCGATACGGCGCAGCGGCACTTGCAATTGCCGCGAAAAGGCGAAGTAGCCGGCGGCGAGCGCCGCCGCGGCAGCCGGAATGCTCCACCATGAGAAGGTGTGTGTGAGATAGATCGGCGCGCCGACGCAGACCGCCGCCAAACCGAGGCTGACCACGGCAAGGCCGAAGGCAGTGGACCACCACAGCCAATTCTGCCAGCGTTTGAGCGGGGCGTTCGCGTCCTGCGGCTGCAATGTCAGAAGCCAGCCGATCAGCAGCGCCATGCCGGGATAGGCGGGCATGACATAGTGCGGCAGCTTTGTCGGGATCAGTTCGAACACCAGCCAGAACGGGATATACCAGGCGAGGCAGAAGCGCAGGCGCGGGTCGTCGCGCAGGCGATTGAGTGCCTGCAGCCCGGCGCCGACTGCGACCAGCCCGAAGGGCCACATGAACAGCGAATAGGTCAGCATATAGAAGCCGGGCGGCAGGCCATGCGATTCCTCGCCCGACGCGACCTTGCCGATCATGTCCTTGCCGACCGCCTGCTGGAGGAAAGCGCCATGGCTTTTCCAGGTGATGAGCGCGATCCAGGGCAGCACGATCAATGCCGCCAGAGCCAGGCCGCGTGCGGCCCTCAGCTTTGACAGCCAGCGCCAGTCGCGCTCGAAGGCGACCAGTGTGACCATGGTCAGCGCCGACAACAGCGGCGCGATCGGCCCCTTGATCAGGATCGCCGCACCCTGGGCGATCCAGAAAATCCACGGCAGATGGCCGCCGACAGGCTCGTTGCGGCGCGAGGCCGTGTAAATCTGCGCCAGCGCGCCTTGCGCCAGGACGCAGCAGGCCAGCAGCATGGCATCGGTCTTGGCGTCACGCCCCTCGAAGGCCGTGGCGAAGATCGCGGCCATCATCAGCCCGGCGGCGATGCCGGCATTGGTTCCAAAGAGATTGGCGCCGGTCCAGGCGATTCCGACAACGGCGATGGCAATGCCGAGCGCCGAGACCAGCCGGTACACCCAGATCGGTGCTGCCGCGCCGTCGCCGCTCAGCGCCACGGCCGCCGATTGCAGCCAGTAGATGCCGATCGGCTTCTGGTAGCGGGAGGCGTCCTGGAAGCGGATGTCGACATAGTCGCCGGTCTCGACCATCTGCTTGGTGGCCTGGACGAAACGCGGCTCGTCGCGATCGATCGGCGGCATCGACGCCAGCCCCGAAACCGTCATCAGCAGGCTGAACAGGAAGAGAAGGATATAATTCCTGTTCAACGCCATATCTCCGGTCATTCGCGATGCATGTCGCCCAAAAGTGTCCAGCGGTTTTGGGATAAACGACATGCAAAAAAGAGTTACGTGACAGGCTGCTCAATCGACCTTGGTCATCGCTGCTGCCTTGCGCTCATTGGCGATCAGCCAGAGATTGCGGATGTAGATCAACATGCCCATGGCCTGGCCGGCGATGAACACCGGATCCTGGCGCACGATGGCGTAGATCAGCAGCAGGCCGCCGCCGAACAGCGAAAAGAACCAGAAGGCGACCGGCACGACGCTGCGCTTGGCCTTTTCCGAAGCGAGCCACTGCACGACGAAGCGCATGGTGAAGAAGAACTGGGCGACGAAGCCGAGCAGAATCCAGGCATCGAACTGTTTGATGAAAACCTGGTGGAGCCAGGTCGCCAGTTCCTGAAGCACGTTAGCCATGCCTGATTTCCTCTGTTTTTGGCATTCTGCGGCGCCGGCGGCGCAGCCACCAGACACCGCCGAGGTCGAGTGCACCTTGCAGACCGCGATCGAAAATTCCGTAATTCGACTTGCCGTGGCGCCGCGAGCGGTCGACCACGTCGCAGTGAACGATCCGATACCCCTCCTGGATGACCAGCGCCGGAACAAAGCGGTGCGTGCCGTCGAAGAACGGCAATTTCCTGAGAATGTCGGTGTGGATGGCCTTTAGGCCGCAGCCGGTGTCGCGGGTCTCGTCGTGCAGGATCGCGCCGCGCAGCCAGTTGGCGAAACGCGACGCCAGCTGCTTGATCTTGCTGTCGCGGCGCTTCAGCCGCTGGCCTTGCGCGGCACCGAAATCGGGGCCGGCATGCCGCAAGGCATCGACCAGCACCGGAATGTACTTTGGATCGTTCTGGCCATCGCCGTCGATGGTGGCGACGATGGCGCCGCGCGCCGCCCAGGCGCCCGAACGCACGGAAAGGCTCTGGCCGGCGGATTTCTGATGACGCAATTCCCGCAGGGGAAATGGGCGCTTGGCCGCCTCGGCGGCAAGCACCGAAGCGGTATCGTCGGTCGAACCGTCATTGACGATGATGATTTCGAAGTCGCGCCCGGTCATGGCGGCTTCGATCTCGTCGATCAGCAGCGGCAGGTTCGCCGCTTCGTTGCGGCAGGGAATGACGATGGATATCAATGCGTCCGGCATATGTCGCGTCGGGCTCTGTCACAGGATATGGCATTTGAGGGATGCCGTGCGGTGCCGTTCCAGCGGATCGAAGGCTGCAAGAACCCGTTGGCGCGGCGCCTCATTACGCCAGCCGAAACGATGAAGCAAGCTCGCGCGGCAGCGCAGCCTATGCCGCCAGCGTCGGCACAAACCGGAAACCACTTTTGCTAAACGCGCGCGGATGCTAAACGCCCGCGTTCATATCAAGCTTGGCCGTTCAAGCCGGGCGCTTTCAGGAAGAAAAAATGTCCGCCTTCAAATCCGATTTCCTGCGCACGATGAGCGAGCGCGGTTTCATCCACCAGACGTCGGATGATGCCGGCCTCGACCAGCTTTTCGCCAAGGAAACGGTAAGCGCCTATATCGGCTTCGACGCAACCGCCAAAAGCCTGCATGCCGGCTCGCTGATCCAGATCATGATGCTGCACTGGTTGCAGCAGACCGGCCACCGGCCGATCGCCCTGATGGGCGGCGGCACCTCGATGATCGGCGATCCGTCCTTCAAGGACGAGGCGCGCAAGCTGCTGACACCTCAGGATATCGAGGACAACCTGGCCGGCATCCGCCGCAATTTCGCGCCCTACCTCAAATTCGGCAGCAGCGCGGGCGACGCCGTCATGATCAACAATGCCGACTGGCTGATGGAGATCAACTACGTCAATTTCCTGCGCGACGTCGGCCGTCACTTTTCCGTCAACCGCATGCTCGCCTTCGATTCGGTCAAGCTCAGGCTCGACCGGGAACAGTCGCTGTCGTTCCTCGAATTCAACTACATGATCCTGCAGGCCTACGACTTCGTCGAACTCTACAAGCGTCTGGGCTGCCGGCTGCAGATGGGCGGCTCCGACCAATGGGGCAACATCGTCAACGGCATCGATCTCGGCCATCGCATGGAAAACGCACAGCTTTACGCGCTGACCACGCCGCTGCTGACCACCTCGTCGGGCGCCAAGATGGGCAAGTCGGCGTCAGGCGCAGTCTGGCTCGATGCCGAAATGCTGAGCCCCTACGAATTCTGGCAGTACTGGCG
Source organism: Mesorhizobium sp. P2_H9 (assembly GCF_056403215.1). NCBI lineage: Bacteria > Pseudomonadati > Pseudomonadota > Alphaproteobacteria > Hyphomicrobiales > Phyllobacteriaceae > Mesorhizobium > Mesorhizobium sp. P2_H9. The sequence continues at coordinate 307,221 of NZ_JBFUFX010000003.1, forward strand.
CAACACCGAGGACGCCGATGTCGGCCGCTTCCTGAAGCTCTACACGACGCTGCCTTTGGACGAGGTCGCGCGCCTGGCAGCCTTGGGCGGTTCCGAGATCAACGACGCCAAGAAGGTGCTCGCCACCGAGATCACCGCCATGCTGCACGGCCGGGAGGCGGCGGAGCAGGCCAGCGAAACGGCGCGCAAGACCTTCGAGGAAGGCGTGACCGCCGAAACGCTGCCGACCGTCGAGGTGGGCAAGACCGAGTTGGAGGCCGGTATCGGCATCCTGTCTCTGTTCGTCACCGCCGGATTGGCTGGGTCCAACGGCGAGGCACGGCGTCACATACAGGGCGGCGCGGTGCGCCTGAACGACCAGCCCGTGTCCGACGACCGCCGGGTGGTGACGCTTCAGGATCTGAGTCCGGAAAACGTCGCAAAGCTGTCGCTCGGCAAGAAAAAACACGTTCTGGTGCGGCCTGTTTAACCCGGGCCGGACAGGCCCCTGTTTTCTTGTTTGACCATGATCTTGTCCAAAAACCGGTTTCCACTTTTAGGGATCATGGTCTAGCGATACTCGAAGATCGACCTGAAGATCCCGGGCGCGATTACCGACAGCGGGTTGATGTCCAGCACCGGCTTGTTGGCATTGCCCTTGAGCCGGTAGGTGACGCCGATCAGGCCGCGATCGCGGCCATTGCCGAGCAGTGCGCCGACCAGCGGCAATTCGCCAAAGATACGGTTGAGGCCATAGGCCGGCATGAACGTACCGGTCATGTCCATATTGTTGTCCTGGTCGTAGAGCGTGCCCTGGAACGTCGTGCCGATGCGCGGACCGCGCAGCACGCCATTGGCGAGCTTCAGATAGCCGGCGCCCTTTTCGATCTCGGTATAGCCGCGTTCGAACTTCACCCGCGAGGTGTCGAGCTTGCCCTTGACCGCTTCGTTGAGGCTGCGGCTATCGCCGGCCGGCGTGGTCGATACGATCGAGGCGAGCTTCGGTTCGTCGACGATGAAGAAGTCGCTGCTGTCGACCTGACCCTTCATAGGCCCGTCGCCGGCGCCCGCCAATGCCAGCGTGATCAATCCGCCTTCCATGTGTTCGTAGATGTTGAGGAAGCGCAGGATGGCGCCGGCGTCGGCCGACTTCATGGCGAGCGCGCGCCTGCCGTCGCCGGTGGTGTTGCTGATGGTTATGGCTGCACCCGAACTGGCGACAGCGCTCACCTTCAGCCCGTTCACTCTTGAGCCGGCGGCGCTGTAGTCGAGCTTCAGGTTCGACAGGACCTCGTCGTGGAACCCGGTCAGGGAATCGACATCGGCGCTGACGGAAATCGCGTTGGAGCCGGTGGTCTTGGTGGCGGTGTCGACGTCGGAGGTAAACTGCTTGATCAGCGAACGGGCATCCAGGGCGCTGCCGCTGACATCGACCGCATAGCCCTTGCCGGATCGCTTGACCGACACAGCAATGTCGTCGCCGCGGTTCAAGGTCACCTTGCTGAAGCGGCCGGTCGACAGGGCGCCGTTGACCAGCACCACGCTGCCGTCGATGGAGAAGGTCTTTCCGTCGAGGTTGAAATCGGACAGCGTCGTAGTGCCGCCGGACTTCGCCATGACGAAGGAGACGTTGGCGGGAATGCCCGGCCCCTTGCTCCAGCCCGCCCAAGGGATGTCCAGCCTGGCATCGGTCAGGTCGGCCGAGACGTTCTGGTTGCCGTCGCCGCTCTTGTCGATCGCCACCTTTATGGTTCCGGAAAGCAGCGGCGACAGGCCAGGCATGGCTGCATCGCGTATCTTGTCGTCGAGCACCAGCGCGACCTTGCGGCTGCGCGGCGGTCCGCCGTCCCTGAGCGGCTCGACCAGATCGAGTTCAGCCGGAATGCCGTTCAGCAACGCCTTGGCGGAAATCACCGCCTGATCGGGTCCAACGCTGATCGAACCGTCGGCGCCGGTCACCGTCTGGTCTTCAAACGGCTTGGCCAGCGCCAGGTCCTTGTAATCCAGCGTCACCAGCCAATCGAGTTTCGAGGTGTCGACGCCGGACTGCAGCGGAATATCCGCTTTGACGTGCCCGGTCATCGTGCCGGAGAGGTCTTCCGGCAGCAGGCCGACATGGCGCATGGCGTTGATCGGCTCATAGGAGGCGAGCTCTGCTATTGCCGGCGCCTCGCCGGCGACATCGATGTCGAGCGCACCGATCACCGGCGGATGGTTCGCCGCCTTCACCGTCAGCGTGCCGTTGCTTGCCTCGACGGTACGGCCGCTCGGCATATAGACGCTGCCTGACGTCAGGGAAATATCGACATCGTTGCCGTGGAAGCCGACAACGCCCACGGCATCGCGGATCGGTGGAATGCGGCCGGCCGTGTCGAAGCGCGAGCCCTCGATCTGGAAACGGCCGAACACCTCATCGGCCGAAAGCGGCACGCCGTTGCCAAGACGCCCCGGCACGACCTGGAACTGCAGATTGGCATCGACGACGCGGCCGCCGAACAGGTTCTGCAGCACCCACAGACGGGCATTCTTGGCGGAAAACCAGGGCCACAATTGCTTGACATGCGAGACCGGCATGTCGTGGACATTGAAGGCAACCGATATTCCCGGCGCCTTGCCCTCGACGAACGCGACCGAAGCGGTGCCCAGCGCCTCGCCGGTCGGCCCGGACCTGATGCCGATCGTCTCGGCGACCAGTTTGTGGCTGTTGGTCTGGTAGACGCCGGCGATGCGGGCGAAGAAGTTGAGGGCCGGCTCGGGCGATTCCGAAGGCGCCAGCGTCGACCCGTCGCTGGTCAGATCGTAGCGATAGGAGGGCTCCTCGCCCGCCGCGCCGGTTGCCGGCTTTGGCCCGATCGAACCGGCGAAATCGAAGGTCGAGCGGCCGGTCTTCAACAGCAGCCTGTCGACCTGGATCTTGTTGGAGCCAGCGGCAAGCGTGGCATCGACATCGACATCGGCCGGAAGCAAGCCGCGCGTGCCGAGATCGAGCACCGAGCCGGTGAGCGACAACGAGGCCGTCAGCTGCGAATTGTTCTCGCCGGACCCTTCCGATCCGGTCAGCTTCAGCGCAACCGCGCCCAGTTTGCCGACGACCGCCGCAGGGTCGCCGTCGGCTACCTTCACGCTGGCGTCGAGTGCGGTGACGCGCCGCGTCGTCGTATCGCGGCGGGCCGAGGCGGCGATGGTGAGTGCGCGGCCATCGACGGCCGCGTCGGCCGAAAATACCATGCTGCCCGCCCCCGACTGCTGCACGCTGGCAGTGTTGATCCTGACCTGTTTGACCGCTCCGGCTTCGGGCAGCTCAAATTCGACATTGCGCAGATCGATCTGGCGCATCGAATCCTCACGCACGGCATCGAGCCCGTGGTTGACGCCGGCGAAGACCGCTGCGGCGAGTTTTTCCGGATCGACAAGCCCGTCCTGGTTGCGCAGCCCGGCCGTCCAGTCGCCACCCGCCGGCATCGCCGCAGTCACGATATGGGCGTCGGAAATCCTGGCGCTGGTGAGCCGCACCTCGCCCGAAAGCAAGGGGATCGGCCTGATGCCGAAGCGGACGCGCCCGGCATCGGCCATCGGCTTGCCGTCGGCGGTCTTCAGGCTGACGTCGCTCACCTGCAGCGCAATGAAGCTCGATCCGTCGAGCGTCAGGCGAGCCGGTCCGACCGTAACGTCGACGTCGACACCGGCCAGTTTCTCGATCGCGGTTTCGGCTTCCGCCCGCAGCCGTTCTGTGCCAAAGCCTGAGGCGCCGATCACGTACACGGCGACGGCGGCCAACAGCACTAACGCCGAAAACCCGGCAACCAGCCGCGCAAGAATGCGAAAGCCGCGACCGATGCGCGCCTGGCCGAGCGGCGGCACATCGCACGCAGACGGAAACTTGCCCAGGTCGGTGATCTCATCACGCCTGAACTTGATCTTCTCGTGCTGCGGTTCTTCCTGATCCACGCAATTTTCCGTTGTACGAACTCGATCGTGGACGAATCCCCGTTCGACACTATATCGATGCAGCTTCGCGCGTAACCTCAAACAAGGGCATCGATATGGCTGACCTCGACGTGGGCGACCTTGCGCCGCAATTCGACCTTCCGCGCGACGGCGGCGGGTCGCTCAGTCTGACAGCATTCCCGGGCAAACCGATCGTGCTCTATTTCTACCCGCAGGACGACACCACAAGTTGTACCACCGAGGCGATCGGCTTTTCGCAGCTGAAGCCGGAATTCGAAAAGGCCGGCGCCGTCGTGATCGGCCTGTCGCCCGACAGTGTGAAGAAGCACGACAAGTTCAAAACCAAATACGATCTCACCATCGATCTGGTCGCCGACGAAGAGCGAAAAGTGATCGAGGCCTACAATCTGTGGGTCGAGAAGACGATGTATGGCCGCAACTACATGGGCGTCGAGCGCGCAACCTTCCTGATCGGCAAGGACGGGAAAATAGCCAGGATCTGGCGGAAGGTCCGCGTCAAGGGCCATGCCGAAGAGGTGCTGGAAGCGGTGCGCGCGCTTTGACGGTTCGCCGTCGCTGGTCTCGATGGCGAACGTGCGAGCAATCCTTACCGGCGCTTCGCCCCCGGCAAAGCTTTGTTAACCCTAATAATGTGTAATCAGGCTCGTCGTTGGTGTCGTAACGAAAGCTTGGTCCCGTGAACGTAACCGGTCAGTCAGCGGTCTTCGGCAGACGCAGAGAACCCCACACGGTCATCATCGCCCGGGGCAATCAGATAAGGCATTTCACCATACGCCCCTGGCTTGCCGCGTTCATAGGCTCGGCGCTGGCGGCGATTGCCATAGGCTATCTGCTGGCGACGTCCTACCTCGTGCTGCGCGACGATCTCATCGGCGCCGCCACGGCGCGGCAGGCACGCATGCAGCAGGCCTATGAGGATCGCATTTCGGCGCTGCGCGCCCAGGTCGACCGCATCACCAGCCGCCAGCTTCTCGACCAGCAGCTCATGGAAACCAAGGTGAGTGAATTGCTGGATCGGCAGTCCCAGCTCAGCCAGCGCCATGGCCGCCTTGGCCCGATCCTCGAACGCGCCGAAAACGAAGTGGGCACGCCGCCTGCCGCGGCCGATGCCACGACCGCAAAGCCGGACGAACATGCCGAATTGACCGGCAGCATCTCCCAGCCGACGGCCTATTCCGTCGCCAGCCTCGGCGCCGGCGACACCAGGCCGTTCTCGCTGTGGTCGACCCGCTCCGATCCGCTGCCCAGCGAGACAGCGGCCGACCGCGCCGACAAGCTGTTCGTGTCGATCAACGAATCGCTAAAGACCATCGAGAGCCAGCAACTCACCCGCATCGCCACGCTTGCCGACAATGCCTACAAGAGCGCCGATGCGATTACGCAGGCGCTGCAGGCGGCCGGCCTGCCGGTCGACAGCGACTTCGGCAAGAACGAGAGCGATGTCGGCGGCCCGCTGATCCCGCTCAACTCCTCGATGATGTTCGACAGCAAGGTCAAGGAACTCGACGAGGCGCTGGATGCGCTCGACCATCTGAAAACCGAAACGCGGCGGCTGCCGCTCGCCAATCCCGCCCCCGGCCACTCCGTCACCAGCCCGTTCGGCGTTCGCACCGACCCGATCCTCGGAACCGCGGCGCTGCATTCGGGCATGGATTTCCGGGCGCCGATCGGCATGTCGGCCAAGGTCACGGCGCCCGGCGTCGTCGTCAAGGCCGGCTGGAACGGCGGCTATGGCCGCATGGTCGAGGTCGACCATGGCAATGGTTTTTCGACGCGCTACGGCCACCTCAGCGAAATCGACGTCAACGTCGGGGACAAGGTCGATGCCGGCGCCATCATCGGCAAGACCGGCAGCAGCGGCCGCTCGACCGGCCCGCATCTGCACTACGAGGTTCGCCACAATGGCGAAGCCATCGATCCGCTGCGCTTCCTCTCGGTCGGCAAGAAGGTCGAGCAGTACCTCTGAGCCGACGATCCTTTTCGTCGGTCTTCATTCGGCAACCCAAGCATATCCGCGGCCGCGCCGAACCTTCAAAATTCGGAGCAAGGTCTCTGATTTGTGTCCCCTGGTGGCCCGACAAGCGCCGGGGCTTTGCTGCCGACTGCCAAATTATTTTTGAATTCCATTTGACTGAATAAATTATTGGTGCAAGTCTCACCTCTCCTAAGGGGCGCGGACATGGCACTGCGGGGGACCAATCAGGAGTTCGGGCGGCCGTACAACCGGCGCATCGTGCTGGAGTCCATCCGCCTTCACGGGCCTGTCGCCCGCGGTGATATTGCCAGCCGCGTCGGGCTCACCGTCCAGACCGTATCGACCATCGTTCGCGAACTGGAGGAGCACGGCTATGTGTTGTCCGTGCGCGAGGAGCCGAAAGGACGCGGACTGCCGCCGGCAACGCTGCGCATCAACCCGGAAGGTGGCTATGCCGTCGGCATCCATGTCACGCCGCTCGGGATCGACGCGGCGCTGATCAATCTCAGCGGCGACGTAATCGGGAGCACGACCCGCCAGGCGCGCAACGCAACGCCCGATCACGCCTTTGAGCTGATCGGCGCCATGGTGCTTGAATTGACCGGACTGCGGCCTGGAGGTCGCGTTCTAGGCATCGGCATGGCCCTGCCCGGCCCGTTCGGGGTCGAGTCCATGAGCTTTGTCGGCCCGACGACGATGGCCAGCTGGAAGGACGTGGCGCTGCGCGAACGGCTGACCGCCTCGACCGGACTGCCGGCGTTTTTCGAAAACGACATGGCGGCGGCAGCCATCGGCGAGCGCCTCTATGGCCTCGGCGCCGGCTATTCCGAATACTACTACCTCTATTTCGGCGTCGGCCTTGGTGGCGCCATGGTGCATGACGGGGCCGTGTTGCGCGGCGCCTGGGGAAATGCCGGCGAGATCGGGCACATCCCTGCCGTCCCCGGCGGCGAGCCTTGCCCGTGCGGCAACAGCGGCTGCCTCGAACGCTATTTCTCGCTCGACGCCTTCCGCCGCCGCAACATCGGTGAAGTCGACTGGGTGGTCGAAGTCGCACCGATCTTCCGCAATGCCATTGCCATCATCGAGAATCTGTTCGATCCCGAGACCGTCATCCTCGGCGGGCTTGCCCCTGCCGGACTGCTCGAACGGCTGGTCGGTGCAGCCGCACAGCTTCCCGACTCGGTCTCGGCGCGGCGCGATCGCACAACCCCGCGGGTGATGGCGGCGACCGGCGGCCAGCATTCGGTGCTGCGCGGAGCCGCGGCATTGGCCGTTTCCGGTGTGCTCTCGCCGCGCTTCGGCCAGATGTTCATTGCCGAGCGCGAACCAAGACCCGATTTGCTGCACGGCAAGGGAGTGGCGGCATGACCGAACCGCTGCTGGTGCTCGACAACGTCACCAAGAACTATGGCGCCATCGAAGCGCTGAAAGGCATCAGTTTTTCGATCGGCAAGGGCGAGGTGGTGGCGCTGCTTGGCGACAACGGCGCCGGCAAGTCGACGCTGGTCAAGATCATCGCCGGCGGCTTGGAGCCGACCTCCGGCCGCATGCTGTTCGAGGGCAAGGAATTCCTCGCCAGATCGCCCGCCGAGGCCAAGGCGGCCGGCATCGAAACCGTCTACCAGGACCTCTCGCTCTGCACCAACGTCGACGTCGTCGCCAATTTCTTCATGGGTCGCGAGATCACCAGGAAGGTTTTTGGCATCCCCGTGCTCGACGAGCGCGCCATGGAAGCGGTGGTGGGAAAAGCGCTGGCCAGCGCCGGCACTCGCATTCCCTCGCTGCGCACCAATGTCGAGCATCTCTCGGGCGGCCAGCGGCAGGCTATCGAACTCAACCGGTTCGTGCATTGGGGCGGCAAGCTGGTGCTTCTCGACGAGCCGTTCGCTGCCCTCGGTGTCGAGCAGACGCGGCGCGGTCTCGACATGATCCGCCAGGTGGCGAGCCAGGGCATCGGCGTCGTCATCATCACCCACATCATGCAGCAGGCTTTTCAGGTCGCCGACCGGATCGTGGTGATCCGGCAAGGCGTCGTGGCCGGTGACGTTGCACGCAACAAAACAAGTCCCGATGCGGTGATCAACATGATCACCGGTGAGACGCTTGCCGGTGCCGGACCGGCGGGTTGAGGGACACAAAGAGGGGTCCGGCGTAACAGGAGCGAACGACATGAAGCGAATACTTCTTGCTGTCTTCGGTATCCTGGCACTGGCTTTTGCCACGCTCACGCCGGCATGGGCCCAGTCCAAGGGAACCGTCTACTATCTGGTGCCGACCCTGCTCGACGAGTTTCAGACCGGCTCGGTGAGCGCGCTCGAACTGTTCCTGAAGCAGGTCGGCTATGAGGTGAAATCGCTGAACGCCGACAACAAGACCGACGGGCAGCAATCGCAGATGAACGACGTGATCGCGCTGAAGCCGGCAGCAATCATTCTTGCCGCCGTGGACTTCAACGCTTTGAAGCCGTCCATCGAAGCCGCACGCGCCGCCCGCATTCCTGTGGTTGAGTTCGACCGCCAGATCACCTCGACCCTTTCCGACTTCACCTCGGTCGCCGGAACCGTGGAGATCGGCCACGTCGCCGCCGATCAGGCGCAAAAACTGCTGACCGCAAAAAACGGCTCGGTAAAGGGAAAGATCCTGCAGGTGCTCGGCGATCCCGGCGATCCCTACACGCTCGACATCCAGAAGGGCTTTGAGGAGAAGATGAAGGCGTTTCCGGACGTCAAGATCATCTCGCTGCCGGCCATGCAATGGGAAGCCAGCAATGCCGGCACCATTGTCTCCGACCAGATGCTCGCCAACCCCGACATCGACCTGATCTTCAGCCATGCCGCTCACCTCTCGGTCGCCGCCGTCGCCTCGCTCGAGGCCGCCGGCAAGAAGCCGGGCGACGTCATGCTGATGAGTTCGAACGGTGCGCCGGTCGGCCTCGACCTGATCCGCAAGGGCTGGCTCAATGTCGAAGTCGAGCAGCCGCTCTACGCGCAGGCCGCGGCGATCGCCATGTTCATGGACAAGATCGTCAAGAAGGAAGAGATCAAGCCCGGCGAATATGATGTGCTCAGCCTGAAATCGACCGTGACCAAGGAAGCCTGGGGACCGAACATCAAGATCCCGGGCGCCGCCATCACCAAGGAAAACGTCGACAATCCGGCCTTCTGGGGCAACCAGAAGCCGCCGACAGACACCGTCAAGCCGGTCGAATAGCACGTCATGCCAACGCTCCGGGCTGCACCGGCCCGGAGCCAATTCCCTGCAACTCCAATCCGCGCATGATCCCGACGAAATCGAGACGATTTCGCGGGGGCGCCAACCGGATCAGCCCATGAACCCGCGCACGCGCCAAGTCCTGGAGTTCGTTCTCGATAATCTTGTCTGGTTCATGCTGCTGTTCGTGCTGGTTGTGTTCTCGCTCTTCGTCCCGAACTATTTCCAGCTCGGCATCTTTGCCAACATCATCGAGGCGTCGAGCGTGCTCGGCGTGATGTCGATCGGCCTGGCGCTGGTCATCATCGCCGGTCACATGGACCTGTCGGTAGAATCGGTGGCGGCGCTCAGCGCCATGGCGGTCGGCATCCTGTTCTGCTCGTCGGGCATCGGGCTTGGCGTGCAACTGCATCCGCAATGGCTGATGGTTCCGGTTTCGTTGTTTCTGGCGCTGGCCGTCGGCGGACTCATCGGCGCCTTCAACGGTTATCTGGTGGTCAGGGTGAAGATGAGCGCCTTCATTATCACGCTGGCCTCCTACATCTGGGTCCGCGGCCTGGTGCTGGTGGTTTCGGGCGGCCGTTCGGCACAGGATCTGGCGCCGGCCATCCGCTGGTTCGGCGTCCAGCGCCTGCTCGGCCTGCCGCTCACGGCCTGGATCGCCATCGCCTGTTTCGTCGTGTTTTCGCTGATCATGGCCAAGACACCTTTCGGCCGGCATCTGGTGATGATCGGCGGCAATGAGACCGCGACCTTCCGCGCCGGCATCCGCGTCAACCGCAACCTGATCATCGCCTTCATTCTTGCCGGCGCCATCGCCGGCCTCGCCGGCTGGCTGCTAGCCATCCGCACCTCCGGCGCCACCGCCAATCTCGGCGTCGGCCTGCTGTTCAACGCCTTCGCCGCCGTCGTCATCGGCGGCGTCAGCCTGAAAGGCGGTGTCGGCGCGCTGCCCGGCGTCTATGCCGGCGTACTGCTGCTGTCGGCCATCAACACGGCGATCAACCTGATGGGTCTTCCCGCCAACTTCACCCAGGTGATCCACGGCCTGCTGGTGCTTGCCGCTGTGCTGCTCGACGCCTTCAAACAAACCATTCGCCAGAAACTCGCATGACAGGACGGCTCGCATGACCAACCGGCTCAAGGACAAGGTGGCGCTGATCGTCGGCAGCGCCCGCGGCATCGGCAAGGGCATCGCGCTGCGCTTCGCCGAAGAGGGCGCAAGGCTCGTGCTCGCCGACACCGAGGTCGAGGCGGGCCAGGCGACCGCAGACGAGCTCGGCGGCGCCTTCATCCGCACCGACATTTCGCAGATGGCGGAGGCCGAGGCCGCGGTGGCGTTGGCACTGAAACACCACGACAGGCTCGACATCGTCGTCCAGAACGCCGGCATCTATCCCTGGCAGCTGATCGAAAACACCAGCCCGGACGACTGGGACCGCGTCATGGCGGTCAATCTGCGCGGCACCTTCAACGCCACCCGCGCGGCGCTTGTACCGATGAAGGCGCAGCACTACGGGCGCATGCTCTACACCTCATCCATCACCGGCCCGCATGTCACCAGCCCCGGCCACGGTCACTACGCCGCCAGCAAGGCCGGCATCAACGGCTTCATCCGCTCGGCGGCACTCGAATTCTCCGGCTACGGCATCACCGTCAACGGCGTCGAGCCGGGCAACATCCTGACCGAAGCGATCGAGCTGCATCGCGGCGCCGCCTATATCAAGAACATGGAAGACTCCATCCCGCTCGGCCGGCTCGGCAGCCCGCGCGACGTCGCCAATGCCTTCCTGTTCCTCGCCTCGGACGACGCCAGCTACATCACCGGCACGACGATCGTCGTCGATGGCGGACAGTTGCTGCCCGAGGGCAACGATTTTCGGCTGCTGCCGCCGTGACTATCCGCATCTAAAATTGGCAACAACCGCCACGCGGCCCAGGCGATTTCCGATCGCTCCGAGAGGCGCCTACTGATCCGTCGCCGCCAAGGCGCCAGGCATCCCCCTTCCCTTCCTCGCTGCGCACCGTCTCTCCTCGGCATATTACCGTTGACATAAACTAGTTGTAGGATGATATGTATATCCATACCTTCCTACTGATCCAGTCTGGCCCGGGATGACAGCGCACGGCATTGCCTCACCAGTTCTCGACGCGCTGCAGAGCGTCGTCGGAAACAGTGGCGTGGTCGCCGATGCCGCCGGCATGGCGAAGTATCTCGGTGATTGGGCCGGCGATCACAGCGGCAAGGCGCTCGCCGTTCTGAAGCCTGGCTCCGTCGCCGAGGTGCAGGCGCTGGTGCGGCTTTGCAGCGCGCTCGGGCTCGGCGTCATTCCGCAGGGCGGCAACACCGGGCTGGTCGCCGGCGCAATCGACATCGGGACTGGCGGCGCGGTGATCGTCAGTCTGGAGCGGTTGAACACGATCCGGCTTGTCGACGCCGACAATTTCATCCTGCAAGCCGACGCCGGCTGCGTCCTGCAGCACATCAAGGATGCCAGCGAAGCACAAGACTGCCTGTTTCCGCTGGCGCTCGGCGCCCAGGGCAGCTGCCAGATCGGCGGCAACGCCGCCAGCAATGCCGGCGGCGTCAACGTGCTGCGCTACGGCATGGCGCGCGACCTCATCCTCGGTCTCGAGGTCGTGCTGCCGGACGGTGAATTGTGGAGCGGCTTTTCAGGCCTGCGCAAGAACAACAGCGGCTATGACCTGAGGCAGCTCTTCATCGGCAGCGAAGGCACGCTGGGCATCATCACCGGCGTCGAGATGAAGCTGTTTCCCAGGCCCAGCCGTATGGAGACCGCCTATCTCGGCGTCGCCTCGTTCGAAGCGGCGATCTCGCTGTTTCGGCAGGCTCGCCGTGCCTCTGCCGATCTGATGTCAGCCTTCGAGATCATCGGTTCGGAATGCATGGCTTTGGCCAGCCTGATCGACCCCAACACGGCGTCGCCGGTCGAGGCTCCCGTGCACGTACTGATAGAACTGTCGGCAAGTGCGGCCATCGACCTGCGCACTCTTCTGGTCGATTTCCTCGCCGAAGCGATGGAGAGAGGCCTCGTCATTGACGCCGTGCTGGCCGAAAGCAGCACCCAGGCAAAATCCTTCTGGGCAATCCGCGAAGGGCTGGTCGAAGGCCAGGCCAAGCGCGGCTATCATGTGCGCACCGATCTTTCGGTGAGGATCTCGGATATCCCTGCCCTCACCGATCAGGCGCGTCGCTTCGTGGCGCAGGATCATCAGGGATGGCTGCCGCTGGCGTACGGCCATGCCGGTGACGGCAACATCCATTTCAACGTCCTGCCGCCGGAAGGCCTCGACGAGCGCGAGGCCCGTGCCCGCGGCGCCGACATCGCCGCCGGGCTCTACGCCATCACCACCGCGCTTGGCGGCTCGATCAGTGCCGAGCATGGCATCGGACGCACCCGCCAGCGTGCATTCTGGAGCGGGCTGTCGCCAACGCATCGACGGCTCGTCACCGCGCTGAAACAGGCGCTCGACCCCAACGGGCTGATGAACCCCGGTTGCCTTCTGCCCTCGATGGAGAGTTTTTCATGAAAACACGACTGGCTGCCATCGGGACGGTGGAAGCGTTGCCACATCGCGTCGCCGCGTTCCTCAGCCGCGAGATCGAATCCGGCGACCTCAATCCGGGCAGTCTGCTGCCGACGGAGCAACAGCTTTCGGAGAAGTTCGGCGTCAGCCGCAATGTCGTGCGCGAGGCGATCGCGCAATTGCGCGCCGACGGCATGGTGGAGGCGCGACAAGGTATCGGTTCGTTCGTCCTGGCGCCGGAGCAGCGGGCGGCAATCCGCATCGACCGCGAGACGCTGAATGAAGGCCAGAATATGCAGCGGCTGTTCGAGCTGCGCTGCATCCTCGAGGCCGAATCGGCGGCGCTTGCCGCCGAGCGCCGCGACCAGGAGCATCTCGATGCCATCAAGGCGGCGCTCGACCGCATGAGTGGCGAGGAGCGCTGGGAGGAAGGAAGCATCGACGCCGATCTGCTGTTCCATCGCGAGATCGCGCGGGCCACCGGCAACAGCTACATCCACACCTTCATTTCCTTCGTCTGCGAGCAGATCCGCCGCTCGATCCACTACGCCCGTCTCACCAACCCGCTGCACGATCTCGTCGAGGTCAATGTCGGTGAGCATGTGCGCATCTATGAGGCGCTGGTCGCGGGCGATCCGGCGGCGGCCGAAGCGGCAATGCGGGCCCACATCGTCGGCGCCGCGCATCGTGTCGGCGTGAAACTGCCGGCCTCGCGCCCTGAACGCATCGGCGAGGGCAAGTAGCCATGGCGATCGGTGGCCTGGATCGGATTACAGACGTGTGCCTGCTTGTCGCCGACATCGAGCGGACCGTGGAATTCTATGTCGACAAGCTCGGCTTCCGGCTGCGCCGGCGCGCCGAGGGCTTTGCCGATTTCCATGGCGAAGGGGTGACCCTCGCCGCCTGGGAGCTCGACCACATCAACAGCAACACTGGCGTGTCGAATGCCCGCTCGCCGCGGCATGCGCACAAGGTCTGCGTGGCGGTCAAGCTCGACGCGCCCGCCGAGATCGACCGGCTCTACGCCGATCTGACTGCCAAGGGTGTGCCCTTCTATAGCCCACCCCAGGACTATGTCTGGAATGCGCGCTGCGCCTATTTCACCGACCCGGACGACACGCTCTGGGAACTATACGCCTGGCTCGACGGCGGCCCAGGCGATTATCACGACGAAAGGCCGTAGGTGACGTCGCGCCGGCGGGAGTGGCGCGGATTTTGACGAACGCAACATCCAACAGGAGCGAAAAATGAGTGGGAACCAACGCTACCAGACAAACCGCCGGTCCTTCATCAAGACCGGCCTGATCGGCCTTGCGGCCGCATCCTCAGGCATGCAGCTTTTGCTCACGCCAGGCGCGAAAGCAGCCGGAAAGGTCGTCATCCAGTATGACTGGCTGATGTCGAACGGCCAGATCGGTGACATCGCGGCCGTTGCCAACGGCTATTTCAAGGAGGCCGGGCTCGAAGTCGAGTTCAGCCCCGGCGGGCCCAATTCCGCGACCGTGCCGCCGGTGATTTCAGGCGCCGCCCAGCTCGGCCAGTTTTCCGAAACGCCACAGCTCTATGCCGCGCGCGCCAGCGGCGTGCCGGTGAAAATCATCGCCTGCGGCTTCCGCACCGGCCCCTATGCCTTCACCTCCAAGGGGTCGAATCCGATCCGCGGCGTGGCCGACCTCAAGGGCAAGAAGATCGGCATTCAGCCGACAGCTCGTTTTGTCATCGACGAAATCCTGTCGAAGAACGGCTTGAGCGCCTCCGATGTTACCGTCGTCAATGTCGGCTTCGACAAGGCGCCGCTGATACGTGGCGACGTCGACGCCATCGGTGGCTGGATCACCAACACGCAGGCGCTCAGCGTCGTCGGAGATGACCGGGTCGATCTTCTGGTGCGCGATCTCGGGCTGGACTCCTATGCCGATGTCTACTTCGCCACTGATACTGCGATAGAACAGGATCCGCAGACGCTGGCGAAGTTCATCGGCGCCGTGGCCAAGGGTTGGGGCTGGGTTCATGCAAACCCCAAGGAAGCGGTGAGCAAGATGGTCGCGGCCTATCCGGAAATGGACCTCGGCTGGGAGCAGAAAACCATCGATCTCGTGCTGAAGCTGTCTTTCGACGCCGCAACTGCCAGGGATGGCTGGGGAACATTCGACCCCGCCTCCATCGAAAGCCAACTGGCGTTGCTGGACAAGGTCGGCCAATACCCGAACGGAAGGCCGGCCGCGGCGGACGTCTACACCACAAAAATCCTCGAACTGTCGGCCGCCGACCGGCCCAAGCTCGACGCGCCCGCCGCCTGATGGCGAACGCAATAGAAGCCCGCGAACTGGATGTCGGCTATGGCGGCCGGCAGGCGGCGGTGAAAGTGCTCTCCGGCCTCAACCTTTTCGTTGAGGCCGGATCTTTCCTGTCGATTCTGGGACCTTCAGGGTGTGGCAAGTCGACCTTGTTGCGGGTTGTCGCGGACCTGCTCGATCCACTCGGCGGCACCATCAGCGTGCTTGGCGACCGGCCGCGCGCCGCCCGCTCGCGCCGCGACGTCGGTTTCGTCTTCCAGGATTCGACCTTGCTGCCGTGGCGCACGGTGCGCGACAACATCCGCCTGCCGCTCGAAGTCGGACAAGGCAGTGTGACCCGCAAGATCGAGGATCGCACCGACGACCTGCTCGACCTGATGGGGCTCGCCGGCTTCGGCGAGCGTCTGCCGCACCAGCTTTCCGGCGGCCAGCGCCAGCGAGTGGCCATTGCCCGCGCGCTGCTCGGACAACCCAGCCTTCTGTTGATGGACGAGCCGTTTGGGGCGCTGGACGAGATCACCCGCGACCGCCTCAATGACGAGCTTCTGAACCTGTGGCGCCGCACCGGCACCACCATCCTCTTCGTCACCCACTCGATCGCCGAAGCCGCCTATCTCGGCGAACGCGTCATCGTGCTTGCCGCCAATCCTGGGCGCCTGGTCAAGGATCTCGACATGCGGCCGCTCAAGCAGGACGGCAACCGCTGCACGCGCGAGGATCCGGCGATCGTCAACGCCATGGCCGAATTGCGCGGTGCGCTGGAGCGGGCCTCATGAAGCCGGCTCCCTTGTCGCCAACGCTTGCCATCGCCCTGCCCGTGCTTGGTGCCGCGTCGCTCCTTTTCGCCTGGCAGGTCCTGCTCCCATGGCTGGGCGTACCCGCCTATATCGTGCCGACGCCGACGGCCATATTCGGCGTATTCCAGAAGAACCTGTCGCTGCTGCTCGCCAATCTCAGGCCGACGCTGATCGAGGCGCTGGCCGGTTTTGTCATCGGCAATCTTGCCGGCGTGCTGCTTGCCGTCTTGTTCGTGCACAGCCGCATCCTACAGGCCGCCTATTTTCCGATCGTGCTGTTCTTCAACACCATCCCCATCCTGGCGCTGGCGCCGATCATCACCCTGATCTTCGGGCTCGGCATGACGCCGAAGATCGTCATCGCGGCAGTGATCTGCTTCTTCCCGACGCTGGTGAACATGATCCGTGGCCTGGATTCAGGCAGCGACAATGAGCATGAGCTGTTCCGGGTGCTGTCGGCGACGCGCTGGGAAATTTTCTGGAGCCTGCGCCTGCCGCGCGCGCTGCCGATGCTGTTTTCCTCGCTGAGGATCGCATCGGCAACGGCGGTTATCGGCGCCATCGTCGGCGAGTGGATCGGCTCGGACAAGGGCCTCGGCGCACTCATCATCCAGGCGAGCTTCAACTACCAGTCGGACCGGCTTTACGCGGCGATCGTGCTGTCGTCATCGCTGTCGATCGCGCTGTTCGCGATCGTGGTTCTCGTCGAGCGCCGTGTCATAAAATACTGACAGGCATTTTCGCTGCCAGGTTTCAAGCCAGTTCGAAGCGCTCCACCGCCCGCATGATACCGCGGAGTTCGGCGAGACCTTTGAGGCGGCCGATCAGCGAATAGCCCGGGTTGATCCGGGTCTTGCCGATGTCGTCGGCAAGCAGATGGCCGTGGTCGGGACGCATCGGGATGCGCCAGTCGGCCCTGCCCTCTATGCGCCGACGCCCCTCTTCCTTCATCAGCGCCAGGATCACCGACGCCATGTCGGTCGAGCCCTCCAGATGTTCGGCCTCAAAGAACGAGCCATCGTCCTCGCGCGTGACGTTGCGCAGATGGGCGAAATGGATCTTCGATCCGAATTCTTCGATCATCGCGACAATGTCGTTGTCGGCGCGTGTGCCGTAGGAGCCGGTGCACAGCGTCAGCCCGTTGGCGGGACTGTCGACAGTGCTCAGGATGAAGCGCGCATCATCGGCGGTGGAGACGATGCGCGGCAATCCGTAGAGCGAGAAAGGCGGATCGTCTGGATGGATGCACATGCGTGCGCCGACTTCCTCGGCAACCGGAATGATCTCCTTCAGAAACCAGGCAAGGTTGGCGCGCAGTTCCGCCGGGCCGATTGCCGCATAGTCGGCGAGCGCGTCGCGCATCGTCTCCCTGTTGTAACTGCGCTCGGTGGCGGGCAGTCCGGCAATGAGATTGCGCTCTATTCTGTCGATCGCGTCGTCGCTCAATGTCTTAAGCCGCGCTTGTGCCTCCGCGATGCGAGCCGGGCTGTAGCTTGCCTCGGCATTGCTGCGTTTCAGCACGAACAGATCATAGGCAGCGAAGTCGATCGCATCGAAACGCAAGGCAAAGCCGGTCGTCGGGAGCCGATACATGAGATCGGTGCGGGTCCAGTCGACCACGGGCATGAAATTGTAGCAGATGGTCGAAATGCCGGCCTTGGCCAGGGCGCGAATGGTGTCCTTGTAAAAATCCGCGTAGCGCTGCCGCTCGGCCGAGCCGATCTTGATCGAGTTGTGGACGGGGATGCTCTCCACCACCGACCAGGTCAGCCCCGCGTCCTCGATGATGCGCTTGCGTTCAAGAATGTCGGCCAAAGGCCAGGCGCGACCGTCATAGATGTTGTGCAAGGCCGACACGACGCCCGTCGCCGCCGCCTGCCTGACATGATCGAGCGTGACCGGATCGTCCGGCCCGTACCAGCGCCAACATTGTTCCATCAAGGTCCCTTCCGAAGCGAAGCCAAAACCGTATTGTTGGACCATAGCCGGAGTCGAAACTTCGGCAATCCCGACGACGCGATGACGGAGTTTGAGCCATGAAGGATTTCGACGGCAAGATCGCCCTGGTGACCGGAACCACCGGTATCGGCCTGGCAAGCGCCAGGCGCCTGGCGGCGGGCGGTGCTGCGATCATCGCCTGCGGCATCGACGGCAGCGCTAATGCGGCGATGCAAAAGGAATTGGATGGTTCCGGCGCAAAGGCGCTGGTGGTGACGGCGGACGTTTCCTTGCCCGATCAGGTCGCCCGGGCGATCGCGGCCGGCGTCGCGCGCTTCGGCGGACTGGACGTCATCGTCAACTCGGCCGCCGTGCACCCTTATGGCACGGCAACGAGCACGGATTTCGAGACCTGGAACCAGGCCATGTCGGTCAATGTCGGCTCCATCTACCTGACCGCTCATTTCGGCATTCCCGAAATGATCAAGCGTGGCGGCGGCGCCATCGTCAACCTGGCGTCCGTGCAGGGCCACGCCTGCCAGCAGAACGTCGCCGCCTATGCCACGACCAAGGGGGCGATCCATACGCTGACGCGCTCGCTGGCGCTCGACTATGCGCGTCAGGGAATCCGCGTGAATTCGGTCAGCCCGGGATCGATCCGCACGCCGATCCTGGAAAGAGCGGCGCGCAGTGACGGCGGGAGCGACGCCGATATCGAAGCCGCTTTCAAACGCTTCGGCGAAGCGCATCCGCTTGGCCGGATCGGCGAGCCGGAAGAAGTCGCGGAGCTGATCGCGTTTCTGTGCTCGTCCAAGGCGGGCTTCTGCACCGGCGCCGACTACAAGATCGACGGCGGCCTGACCGCCGGCATCGGGGTCAAGTAGGGGGCCGGATCGCCGCGATCCGATCATTCAATCCAGCAAGACCTGTAAAATGGTGGGCGATGACGGGCTCGAACCGCCGACATCTTCGGTGTAAACGTATAGCTACCGTGTCCCTCCAATTCCCGGCAGATCATCTATTGATTGTTTTAACTAAGCTTTTTATGATGTGGCGTCTTTCCAAATCACCCGAGTTCCCATACTAGCTGTTGCTAGGCTGTAGCTAGGGTGGTGATCGGTGCCTCTTACCAAAACTGACATTGACGATATGCCTGCCGATTCCACACTTTGGGATTCTGGGCGCGGGTCAGTTGCGGGCTTTGGGGTTAGACGGCAGCGCAAGCACCCGACGTTCTGCCTAAAATACAGCCAGAGCGGCAAACAAAGGTGGCTTACGATAGGCCGCTATGGATCTCCTTGGACGGTTGATCAAGCACGGAATGAGGCCAAACGGCTGCTCGGTTTAGTCGCAGCGGGTGAAGATCCGGCAGCCGAGAGGGATCGTCCCAAGCCGCCAACTATGGGCGATCTCTGCGATCGGTACATGGAAATTGCCGAGGCTGGGGCGATCCTGACGCGCTTTAATCGGCCGAAGAAGCAATCGACCCTCTCGATCGATAGAGGCCGCATCGACCGCCACATTAAGCCTCTAATTGGAACCAAGGCAGTAACGGATATCGATGGCCGGGATGTCAAACGTCTGATTGAAGACATTACAGTCGGCAAGACGAAAGCGCGCATAAAGACCAAGGCGCGAGGCAGAGCGAACGTGACGGGAGGCGCAGCCACGGCAGCTCGGGTCGCAGACTTGTTGTCCGGCATCATGACATGGGCAGTGGACGAAGGTTTCATCGACCGAAACCCAGTGCACAAAGTCCGGCGATTTCGAAGCGAGGCAAAACAGCGTTTTCTCGACCCGACAGAGCTCGGTCGCCTCGGCACGGTGCTGACTAGAGGAAGGGACACGCAAGACAAAGAAATCCATCCCTACGCTCTCTCCATCATCAAGCTGCTTTGTCTCACTGGATGTCGAATCGGAGAGATTACAGGGCTTCGTTGGACCGAGCTTGACATCGCTCTTAACTGCCTGAGACTGGCCGACACAAAGACGGGCAAGAGCCTCCGGCCCATCGGAGGGGCTGCACTGGCTGTCTTCAAGGGCCAGCGGCGCGTAGCAGGTAAGTCGTTTGTGTTCCCCGGCTCAAAGGGGAACGCTGCCTACCAAGGTATCGGTAAAGAAGCTCGGCGAATCTTTGAAGCTGCTCAAGTTGAGAACGCGACGCCGCACACTCTGCGTCACACGTTCGCGTCATTCGCTTCTGAGCTGGGGTACTCGGACGGCACGATAGCGGGATTGCTCGGGCACAAAGGCAGAGGAATCACCTCACGATACGTTCATCTGCCGGACAAAGCGCTCGCTTCGGCAGCCGAAGCTGTAAGCGCCGTTATCGCCGCAGCCCTGTCACGACCTAGAGCAATTCCGGCAATTGAAGCTCCAGTCGATCAAGCGGGTCATAAGACCTAACCGTTTGATTTTTCAACCGATTCTTGACAATAGGAAAACATTCCTGTTATACTGGCTGCGGCGAGCTGCGTCGGCTGACGCGGTTAGGCCAGACCCTTAACAGGAGCACTAACATGCCTTTGACAGATCGGCCCGACACGCCATGTCGGCACCATACAAATCACACTGTAAGGGGCCCTCTGGCCCCTTTGTCATATTTGGAGGTCGGCCAATGAATGTCGCCTCCGAAACCACCCGATCACTGATCGTGTTCGGCAGGGATGATGCCCGTAAGCCTCATGCCTCGATATTCCTGCTGCCCGAGGTTGAGGCGGCGGAGGGTGCTGCGAAGCTGATGGGGATGCACTCGCACCGCATTGAGCCGGGAGAAGCCGTCGATATCGCCATGCGACTTCCGCGCGGCAAGCTGTTCGATAGCGGCAAGGCGTTCGTGCCCTTCGTCAAAGGGGAAGTCTATGCCCGCATCGCGGCCCTTGCGGGCGTCGCTGACGAGCGCGACGGCGGGCCGGGCGACGACAAGGCCGCCGACAGCCCCGAAAACGCCTCAGCGGGCTCGCCTGCGCCGGTGGCGGCCCTTGGCGGGGGCGATGGTGGCGGCGGTGCCGCTGGCGGTAACGGTGGCGACCTTTGGGCAAAGCTGGCGGTCGGCGACATGGTGCTGGCATCGGAAGGCCCCGACGAGGGATATTTCGAAGCCCGGATCATGAAGGCGAAAGCCAAGGGCATCTTTACGCTGAAATTCAGGGACTATCCGGATGCCCCGCAGGTCGACCGCAGCTACTACCAGCTCGGCCTGATCCACCCCCGCCAGCTGGCGAAGAAATAAAGCGGCCTACAAACGGGCCGGGTTCGATCCGGCCCGCCCCCCCTCAATCACTCATCCATTCGAAGGAACCACCTCATGACATGCTCAACAGAGCGCGTCGGTCGGCTATCGGCAGCTGACCGAACGGCGCGTATTCGGACCCTAAACGACCAACTGCGCCAGACGGGTGCTGGCGGGCGCATGGTGATGACCGCCGGTGTCGCCGCACTGCCTGCCCAAGAGATCGGCGCCATTCTGCTGGCCATCGCCAACTTCGATGCATTCGACGAGAACAACGATCCATGGGGCCAGCACGATTGCGCTCTGCTGCACGTCGGCGAGCGGCAGCTGTTCTTCAAGATCGACTACTACGACCGGGCGCTTGTGAACCTGTCGCCTGACGCCTCCGACCCGACCGTCACCATTCGGGTCATGACGGTCATGCTGCCGGAGGAGTACTGATGTTCTCCCCTGCACAATGCACAGGGGCACATCCGCCAGCTCGTCTAAACCGCTTTCGGCTTTCTGCCCGAAGAAAGTGGAGATGGCTCACGAGCACCTTTCGGAGGTTCGGTCAGAAGTGCGGCAGGGGCAACTCCAAGCGCGTTCGCCAAAGCCTGCAGTGTATCGGTCGTGACGTTTTCCGAGCCGCGCTCGACACGACCGACATACGATCGATCGATCTCGGCCGCCAGCGCCAGTCGCTCTTGCGACAGGCCCTGTTCAACGCGGAGCTTGCGGAGATTCCAACCAATGATTTTGCGCACATTCATCGTGAGCAAGAAGGCAATACAAACGGCTTGACAATCGACGGACTGACAGTCCCCTATTCGATGTGGGTATTGCTTCAGGTTCTATGCAAACCGGTTACGAAGCTTCAGGGGGATTGAAATGAAAATCGCAGTTGGAATTATCGGCATCCTGCTTGGCATGATTTCGATGCTGCAGTCCTGCGCGGTCGCGACGGGTGGAAGCATCGCGGCCAACCATGACCTAGCGGGCGCTGGGTCAGTCGGCGTGTTGGTCGGTTTGCTGTTCTTCGTCGGCGGCGCCTTTGCCTTCGGCCTGCCGCTCGTCTCGGCGATCATTTTCGTCGTCGGCAGCCTGTTTGCCTTCATCGCAGCCAGCGCATTTACCGACATGAAGATTTGGGCCTTCGCCGACCTGATCCTCGCCGCCATGGCGTACTTCGCATGGAGAAGCGCTCGTGCAGGCCGGATCAAAAAAACGGAAGGAGCCGCAAAATGAAAGGGATTCTGCGCGGCTTAATTGCGCTAACTGCAACCCTGCCCATACTGACGGTCTCGGCCCATGCCCAGAGTGCACAGGACTATCTGACCCAGCAGTCAAACATGCCCTACTCCATGGAATGTTGGTTCCGGGGCAGCCAGATTTTGGGTGTTCCGTCGACCAATGGCCGGGATGATGAAGAAGGATGGCAGTTTGCTGCCGATGCGGACGGCAATCTCTATGTCAACGGCACACGGGCGCAACCCGGTCCAAAGGGCAAGGTTACTATCGATGAGAATGGTGTCGGAGTAGATTCGGTCGTCAATGTCATGATGGCCTACGTGCAAGCTCGGGCCGTGGGGCAACCTCCCGAACTAGCAGCAGCGGGAATATCCATGTTCATCTCGGTGATGAGCAATCGGTCGCACGAACGCTTTGCGGTCTTCGACTTCAACAACACGAAGGTGTCCTTCGCCGATTGGGACAAGCTCAATAAGGCGTTTATCGGAGGCGTTGATATTCAATGCTCCGAGCAAGGCGAATGAGTTGCCGGAATGCAATGATTTTCCATATCGGCCCTACCTCGTATATGCTTAGCGGAAAGCATGGGAGGCGTCGTCATGGCCAAGCTGACAAATGCCGCCGATATGGCTAGGTCCGTTGGTGTTGATCCGAAAGCGTATCGACATGCGTTACGAAATGCGAACTTCAGTTGGCACAAGCACAACGACGACTGGATCGTCGAGCTTGATAGTGATGAGCACTCGTCGATGCGGACTGTGCTGGTGACCTTGCTAAAGCGGAAGAAAGCTTAATGTTCATCCAGCGCCGCCGCCAAGAACTTGGTTAGAACGGAGGCTAAGAGCGGGCCGCTCCGGTTGACTGGGGATTGTCGGCGCCGACATTTGCCAAAGCGACGTACGAGTCCGCCTGTCTAGACTAGTAAGGGCGCGATTGAAGGCGACCGAGGAGCGTACCGCGAAGACTATGGAAATGACGTCATGAAAGAAGAAATCACCGCCGAAATGAGCAGCGGCAACGTGTTTGCGGATCTGGGCTTTGACAATCCCGAAGAGGAACTGCTCAAGGCCAAGCTGCTGCGCGAGATCCGCGCCATTATCAAACACCAAGGCCTGACTCCTACTCAGGCGAAGGCGGCTGAGATGCTTGGGATGAAACAGCCCGACTTCTCCGACATTGCCATCGGTCGCACGGGGAGGTTCTCGATCGACCGCCTTGTCCGCTGCCTCGATTCGCTCAATTGGGCTGGAAAAGTCGATGCGGAGGACAAATAGACATCAACCCCGGCATCCTTTCTTAGTTGAACCGGATCGAGGCCCGGACTCTCCCTGTTGATCTTTCTGCCGCCGGAGAGTTGCGCGTAGAGGCCCCGCAGAGATCAACTCCAAGTTGGCGGAGGGCAAGCCTGCCAGCTAGGAAACCTGATACCTAGGTAGCTCGGAATCTGCATCTATATGCGCGACCATTACACACAACGCGGACGAAGAGCTCTCGGATTGCCTTCGTCGTGTGCCTCTAAAAGCGCCCTCGCTCTTTTCCTCGCCGCTGAGCGTGACTCTGATCGTGTAGTTGGGAACCCTGCCAACCCATAGGCTTGGAGTATCGAGCCAAATCGCGATCTGAACACACCAGCCGCAGGAAGGTCTGGGTCCGCATTGATAAGAGCGGAGGTGACATACCCGAAATTTGCGTGTAGCCGTCGGAGTCCATCGAGAAGTTGATCATTCGTAAATCCCCACTTAAACTTGCAGTGAGGATGTGCCGTCGCCCTTTTCATCCCCGCACGAACCGACTCGTATATAGTTGAAGGAAAGCCTGCCCGCGCATAGGCCCGCATTAACGAACCAAATCGGAACGTGAGCACACGAGACACTGGAAGGTCTGGGTCTGCATTGATCATTTTAGCTGTGACATATCCAAACTCGGCATGGAGTCTTCGTATCCCGTCAATTAGGTAATCATCCGTATATCTGAGACCTTGCTGCCAAGGGCATTTATACCCAACCAGTTCATAGGATGCTACGAGACTACCAAAGTGGTTAATATACGAACTCGAAGAAGCAGTGTATGGACAGGCATTAATTACTCCTTGAGTGAGCTTTCCCTTCTCCCTGAAAAGCCTCCTCAACCTTTCGATCATGTCCGTCTTCGCATAGGCATTGCCGACTTTGCGTCTCATCTCCTGTTGAACCTTCGCGAATTGTTTTGGGTCAACAATTGGGTCCATTACCCGCGTTCTGATCCATAGGTCTGGAGGATTTGGTCTGGACGGCCCTTTCATCCGCCGCGTTCGTACGTTGTAGACGTAGTATCCTATCATCAACTCGCTTGTGAGAAGGGTTCTGACGCGGCTCTGGGTCCATGCCTGACCGTTTGTTGAAAGGACACCTTCAACGTTCAGTTTCCGAGCGATAGTTGTCGTTGTTCGATGCTGGCTAACGAACATCCGGAAAATGCGGCGCACGGTTGTGATTTCATCCGGTGGACCGGGCACAAAGACAACGCGATCTGTGCTTAGGCCTTTTTGCTCGCCTAGACTGAGGAGAAATCGATGCTCTCCACCTTCGCTGACCAGCAGGCGTCTCACCCCGTAGAGGACCCCACCGCCCTGTCTGAACCCAAGACGTGCTTGCTGTGTTTGCGCCCTTGAGACTTTTGTAGACAGTTCGCGGCTGTACTCACCGGCCATCACCCGCTTCAGGTTCTTAACGATCATCGAGACCATGCTGCCGTCGTTCTCGAACGGTTCGCCGCAATACTCGACCGCGACCCCGGCGTCCCGACAGATGAATTCGTAATGGGCAGATTGGTCCGTATCCTGAAAACGCCCCCACCGGCTAATGTCCAGAACCAGAATCGCAGAATAGGAATGCTGGCCAGTCACAACGTCAGCCAACAACTGTTTCAGGCCATCTCTTCCCTTCAAGGTTAAGCCACTTTTACCGGCATCGGCGTAGGTCTCAACGATAGCGAACCCTCGTTTTTCGGCATACTCCCCGATGGCAGCGATCTGGTTCTCTAAAGAATACCGCTGGTTCTCGGTCGACATGCGAATGTACTGCGCAGCCGGAATGCGAAGATCGCTTGTAAGTGCAGTCACTATAGTGCCTCCGCGCGAGCCGATGTCTAATGCGGCAGGAACGACGCTGATGACGACAAGCGCATATTACTCCACAACGTCCTTGAGCAAAACGTTTTGAGCGGTCAATTCAGGTGTGCTTGCCGTAGCCGAGGAGAGCGCACCCTGAAGGCGGGAGGCGATGCCAAGCACCGTAAGCGTAAGCCCATAGCCGACCGGGGGATTCTTCGAGCAGACAAGCCACCGCTGCTTCTGGGGGAAGTTTTATCAGATTGCAGGGGCAGCTCGAAGCGCGTCCTGCCTTTCTCTAGACTCTTGCGCCCGACAGAAGCATTCTCCCCTTGGAGAGATGGCTATGGGCAATTCTGTTCAGCCGAGGGTTCGACGGCGAAGGCCTTGGTGGCGTAGTCTTCTGCGCGCTCGTCTCCCTATTTCTCTCGCACTGCTTGTCACGGCGTCCTTCGCCTATGTCGCGACAGACACCCAGCACTCACTTCCAAATGTTCATCATCCGAGCACGTCAACGACGTCCGTCGCCGTGCGCAAAGTGGGCTGTGACATCAAGGGAAACATCAATGATCGCGGGGAACGTATCTATCATGTGCCCGGTCAGGAATACTATTCGGCTACGCGCATAAACCCGGCGCGAGGGGAGCGTTGGTTCTGCTCCGAATGGCAAGCTTGGTGGGCTGGGTGGCGGAAGGCCAAGGTATAGTCGAACGTCGTTCGGTTCTATCAGTTGTCTAGCCCATTTAACTCTTTCAGCAGGTGTTCGCCAATCTCGATGACGGTGGAGAAATCGCAAAGCATTTGCCCATGAAGGCACACAGGCCTCGCATTTTCTCCAAATGAGTGTGTCATTACGGGCTCAAAGCGACCCAAAGCCCTCTGGGCGGAAAAGAGCCCGTCATACTCATCGAAGTTCCTAGCTTTCGCAGCTCGGGCAATCCCTTCTTCTAACTTTCGCCACTCGTTGCCCTCTTCATCGCTAAGCGTTTTCGGGGGGATGTAGACAGGTATCCTATGAGCGACTGCATGACGGTAGTTTGCTAAATATTCGAACCAAGGGTCAGCGCTTTTCAGGTAATCTCGCAACTCGTTGGACAAGCTCTCGCGAACCGTGATGTGCTTGGGGCCAAGACCAATTTGACCGTCTGCGAGAGGTTTTCCCCTCCCGTTTTTCACTTCGGCTTCCCAACACCAAATTCGAGCGACGTTGTCCAAACCACCGTAGACGCTCACCAGAAACGAGTGAATGAAGGCGGTAGCATCCATGAGCTGATCGCGGCTTGGAGGCTCGTCCGATTCCGGGGGTATCAGCTGAAACATCCGATCGATGCCGTGACGAAGGCTCTGCAATCGCCTCGACAAACCATGCCGCGCATACTCGGATGCCCTTTCACCTCGGTAAGCCCGAGTCATATAGTCCGTCATTAGTTGTTCTTGCCGCGGGATCCATTTTTCGTAGGCCTCTGCGAATTGTCCGATCGTTTCTTCCGAATATGCACCCACGTGCCCCTCCGCAGCTGTTTGAAGCCTAGATTCCCAAGAAGCGCCGAAGACTGGAACAAAGCTTTAGCCGTCCGTAACAAAGGATCCAACCAGCGGGCAACACTGAGTCTCAAAAGTCGTCCCGTGCCAATGGCACGGGCGAGCTAGGATGGCGTCGCACCTGACTATCGTGTTAGGGCTGCCGTTTCCGTTTCTCGAGGTTGCCGTGCTCGAAACACTCTTCGATTCTGCCCAAACTGAGCATCTTTATCACGACCTGCGGCGAGCCAACTCTGAGGCGGCCAAGAAGGAGAGATTCCTCACCTATGTCACCACCATTTTCCGGAGTGACGATAAGGTGCAAGGCTTCATACGCGATATGGCGATGGGGGCTGAAACCTCAGTGGCAAATATCATCAGGGACGGCCGTACGGCAAGGGGGCGGGCGGATAGCCAGACCGATGCCGTAATTATTGAATGGGAGCGCGATCTCGCCCGAACGGGGGACCATGCCCGGGACCAGCTTAAAGAATACCTCGAGGGCAGGCATACGCTGGCGTCGCTACGCACCCGACTGGTCTCACGTCGCAGTCGATGAACTAATGGGACGCAGCTTTGAGTTACGTGAGGTCCAAGCGTTTGATCTTTCTCCTAGCACGTTCGCCGAATTCCCTTTCTTCCTCGACGAGGTCCTGTTTGCGGACGAGCGTAAGACCGCGACCCTAGAAAACATCAGGGCGAACTTCGGGGATACGTCTCGGGCCTTTATTAATTCCATAACCGCGCTGAACCGATGTTTGCCAGCCCTGGAGCACCAAAGCGAACTCAAGGTCGCATTCGAGCAATGGAACCGCTTCCTTTCGATTGCCTACGGCCATTTCGATAACTCACCCAAGCTGTTCCTCGTTCACACCTACCTTTCTGTTTTTGCAAAATTCATAGCCTATTCGGTCATTACGAAGGAGACGGCGACCGACGACAATACGATTCGTGACGTCCTTTCTGGCCGGATCTTCGACCGCCTGAACGTGGAACGCTTTGTAGAAGATGACTTCTTTCACTGGGTCGCTTCAGACGAGTTCCTAACGGCACTTCGCCCAATGTTCCGCGAGATAGGACGCCAGATCGACTCCTACGACTTTTCAGAAGTGCAGGAAGACATTCTCAAGGGTGTCTATCAAGAACTGATCGACCTCGAGACCCGTCACGCGCTTGGCGAGTACTATACTCCGGACTGGCTTTGCGAACGAGTGATGGAGGAGCTACCTCTCGAACGCACGTCATCCATCCTCGACCCCGCTTGCGGCAGCGGCTCTTTTCTGCGCGCAGGGATCGCGCGACTTCGGGAACAATACCCTGATCTCGGCGCTGAGAAGCTCGCCGAGCAAGTGGTGGGCATCGACATCCATCCACTGTCGGTTCTCATTGCGAAGACCACCGTCCTTTTGTCCCTCGGTGAGACTGTCCGCCGAGCTCGCCGCCCAGTGACGCTGCACATCTACCTTGCAAACAGTCTTCTCGTGCCGCGAGGGACGGCCGATCTGTTTGAGTCGACGTTCAATGTAACCGTCGACAACGGGTCCTATGCGATCGATACTCGTGGAGTGTCCGCGCCGGAAGCCTTCGATGCCCTAATCACTTTCTGTGATGAACTCGTCGACAGATACGGTGAGCTACTGTCGCGAGAGCGCTTCTTTCAGCTCGGCGCCTCCTTGTTCGACGACTCGCAATCGCGAGATCTTCCAAGTCAACTGTACGACATCTATAGCGCAATGTGGGGCGCAAATAACGAGGGCCGCGACAGCATTTGGAAGTTCATCCTACAGAACTCCTACAAGCCGATTTTCCTAATGGGCCGGTTCGACTTCGTTGTTGGTAACCCGCCGTGGTTGACATACGCGGGAGTGTCCAACGGTGACTACCAGAACCTGCTGAGGACGCTGTCAGATCACTATCGGGTAACGCCGGAAAATAGGGCAAATTTTCCACACCTTGAGATAGCAGCGATTTTCCTCGCCCACTCCGTCAACTACTTTATGAAGCGCAGCGGCAGATTAGCGTTCGTCCTGCCGCGGAGCTTCATGTCTGCCGATCAGCATGAGGCTACTCGCGCCGGGAACGTTGCAGGCCTTCGCCTATCCGCCGTTTGGGATCTTGATGGTGTCGCGCCGCTGTTTCGGGTGCCGTGTTGCGTCCTGTTCGCGCAGCACGGAAAGGAAGGGAAAGGCGAGAACGCCCTGCCGGAACTTGGTATTGATGGGTACTCTGTTTCAGGTCGCCTGCGTAAGGCGCAGGTTCATCTCTTGGAGGCGCGACGTAGCCTGACTTGGGAAAAGAAACGCTGGTTCTACTCGCGGCTACAAAGCACGAAGAAGCGTACAAAGTCGGCGATCACCGCGACCACAGGGGACTCGCTCGCTGGTGCAAACGCTTACACATCAAGTTTCACTCAGGGCGCCACAATCGTCCCTCGGAATTTCTTCTTCGTCGATATCGACCAGCGCGTCGACGCTGGCGAGGATTTGCGCGATCGTGTCCTTGCCCTCAAGACCTCTATTGCCGCAGAGCGTGAGGCGAAGAAGCCATGGAAGGGGCTGCAGATACAAGAGCGAGCCGAAAGCGCTCTATTTTTCCGCACTGCGATCTCTCGGAACATCGTTCCTTTCGCACTTATAGCGCCGCCTCTGGTCCTTTTGCCTGTAGTTGAATCCAATGGAAAATTCGAGGTGCTCGAAGCCGACTCCTTGCTGGCGAAGGGCTACCGATTTGCGAGTGCGTGGTTCAGACGAGCCGAAGACCTTTGGGAGTCCAACCGCACCGAACGCAATGGCGGAAATACGCTCAGTAGCTATCTCAATTGGCAGTCCAAGCTTACGGGCCAAAATCCTCGGGCTCGCTACCTCGTACTATACACTTCGTCCGCGACGGATGCGTCCGCTGCCGTAGTGGATCGCCAATCCTTCGACCATCCATTCATAGTAGACCACAAGGCATACTGGTGCGAGGTGAGAACGCAGAAGGAGGCCTTCTATCTCGCGTCTTTCATTAATTCTGGCTATGCCAACAGAGCTATCAAGCAATTTCAGTCTCGTGGGCTTTTTGGTCCCCGAGATATTCATAAAACCATTGTGAAGGTGCCGTTCCCCCGATTTAAGATAGGTGACCCGGATCACGACGAGCTCGCGCGGCTGGGACAAATTTGTGCGACTAGTTCCGACAAAGTAATCCTCGGAGAGGGGGGCACGGATCTGGAGCCGCGGGTGCTCGGACGTCTTCGATCAAAAATTCGAAACGACATTGCAACAGAACTGGATGCAATAGACGTGATCGTTGAAAAATTGTCACGCGGCCAGAGCAAGGTGAAGACCGGTGAAAAACGTCTCGACATGTCGCGGAAGCGCAAAGCCTCAAAGGGGCTTTTCGAATAGCCGCTGCAAGAATGGATTGGACGATCCGATGTCTTTACAGGAAATGAGCGCCAGATTTTGAGGCCGCGTCCGCATGTAGAATCCGATAGACCTGCATCCGCGAACAACCCAGTGCTTTCGCAATGTCGGACACACCCCCACCCGCGTCATGCATCTCGCAGACGCGTTTTTGATCGATCCTCGATTTACCTCCCTTGTAGATGCCTGCGCCCTTCGCTTTTCGGATGCCTTCGCGCTGTCGCTCTCTGATAAAGCGACGTTCCATTTGTGCAACCATGCCGAGGACCGTTAGCACAACGTGGCCCATCTCGCCGCGGGTCGAAACATGCGGGTCCAGTACGGTGACGAAGGCTTCTCTCTGCTCGCACTCATGGATCAAATTTAGAACGTCGCGAGTGTCTCGGCCGAGCCGATCGAGGCGGGTGACGACAAGCTCATCCCCCGGCCGTAGAAAGTCGATGATGGTTGCAAGCTCGGCCCGGCCGTCCCTGCTGGCGCCTGAGACCTTTTCCGCTCGGATGATGCTGCAGCCTTCAGTTTTCAGCTTGGCGATTTGCGTATCGAGATCTTGGTCGATCGTGCTGACGCGGGCGTACCCTATACGGCTCATTGGCTGTCACCTCAAGGTTTAGGCCGAAGGCTACACTGTCACAAATAGTCGATGTCAACTCCGATGTTACATCGCCCCAACCGGACCGTGTTACGTCACCTCAGGGCATACCCTGAAGTTTCGGTTCCCTGATCCACCTAGACGATCGTCCGGCTCACCTTGATGACATCAGCCGGAGGCACTTGGTGCCCTCTACAACCCGTGGGTAACCCCTGAAGGGAGCTAGCGTATTGCGGCAGGATAGCCGCAAGATATTAAGTTGGACGGGCGAATCATGGGGCATGGAAGACGATGGAAAATAGCAGCGACGACCGGGATTACGTCGACATCTGTATTATTGTCCCGCTTAGAGAGGAATTTAAGAGGCTGATTGCCCGCTTCCCGGTCAAAAGTGAAACAACTAAGGGTACAATTCTGGCCGTCGAGTTGGAAACGGGCGTCCCAACCGTGAAGGCCGTAGCGATACTTCAAGACGACATGGGAAAGGCTGCGGCAACAAGAGCTGCAGAATTCGCGGTTTCCAAATACAACATTGGGGTCTTTATTGTTGTTGGAATCGCCGGTGGAATATCGAACGATGTAGCTGTCGGTGACGTTTGCATCACCGGAAGTGTTATAGACGTTCTTGAGAACGCAAAGGTGAGTGATAAAGGTGGCGGCCTTTCGATGGAGCTGTCCTCAAATTTTTACAATACAAACCCGCGCCTTACATTTGCGATTACATATTTCTCGATCGGGAAAGACACCATCTCCGCATATGAAGACTGGCAACTCACTCGGTACTATGCTGCGCAGGCATTGATCTTTGGCGATTTTATTGGTCGCGGCTCAAAAAATGAAGTCATCGGGATGCCCGAATTGCACGACGGAAATATCGTATGCGGGTCAGTCTCAAAAAGCAGCATTTATAAATCGTTGATGAAAGGGCTAGACCGCAAGGTGTTGGCTGTCGAGACGGAGGCGGGTGGGGTTTTTCATGTCGCTGCCATGAATGAAATCCCGGCGATAGCCATTCGGGGTATATGCGATTACTCAGATGAGAACAAAAATCAACTCGAAACCCAAACTGGTGGGCATCTTCGGAGAATTGCTGCCGACAACGCAATTTCACTCTTGGCGGCTCAGCTAGGAAATAGAGTATTTGAGATTTTTCTTAATGAGCGTCGTCAATCTCGTATGAAATCTACTCAGCTTCACCTTGAGGCCGACGGCGCGCAACTGCCTAAGTTGCTGGATGCCATGCGCCTCGAAGCACATACGCAACTTGGTCACCTTTCACCGGAATATCGCGGAAAGCCAGAAGGTTATCGTCTCCCACTGCCTAGGGTCAGGGCGGGTGCGTCATCAGCCACTGTGTATGCCGGGATTAGAAAAACCGACCCTACCGACATGCTTGAAGCCATTACGCGCAACCGCATAACCATTATCGAGATTCCCAGAAATTATCCCGATAATAGTCTGCCGTGGATCATCGCTGCAGAGCTCGGCCGTATTGAATTGCACGGAAAGAAAACGGCTCCCATCGTAATAGACGGCGAGCGAATCAAACCTCCATCCGGCTCTATAGATAACGTCGTTGACGCCCGCTTCCGCGATGCGCTAGCCAAGCCTGAGATAAAGCCAATCTTTATATTGGATGGATTCCCGTCAAAATCGCGATCTAGAATAGCAGCCCTGAAAGAGGAAATCGGCAAACATCCTGATGCTCACTTCGTAATTCTAGAGGACCATGGCGCTTCGGTAGCCGGTGAGACGGATCTTGTGATAATGACCGGCGCCGTGAGGCATGAGATTTGTAATATTTCTTTTATCGAGATAGCTACTTTCATTCAGCAAAATTTTAAGATTCCAGAGCAGGAATCAGCAGTGATTGCGTATAGACTTCATCAGCTTTTTCGACGTTTTGAACTAAATGCCCATCCGAGTTATTTTGCTGGAGTCGCTGGGGAGGTTCTTAGCTCTCTGTTGAAGGCAAACAGGAGGGCGGAATTGCTTCAACTAGCGGTAGGCGGTTTTCTCAGCTTTGTGGTCGCGTCTGATACAGATGACGTCGTGTTGAGTCGTACTACTCGGGAGGCGTTTCTTCGTGCATTGGCCTTTGATATAAAGGTGAAGGTTCGTCGGTTCGACAGACAAAGCTTAGTGTCATTCATTACTGAGTTCTCTGAGAGAAAAGATTACGATATTGATCCCATAAAGTTCATTTCAGCGTTTCAGGAAAAGGGCATTATCGATTTTGTTGACGGGTCTGCGAAGATAACGCTCCCCTTTATCGAGTCATATTTATTGGCGACTGAGTTGCGTGAGAGGCCGGAAGATGCTCTTCGCTATTTTGACCCAAACAATGATGACTTCGATTTTAATACGTTCGACATCTATGCCGAGCTGGGTGCCGATCCGAAAGTGGTAGACAATATTGTGTCCGCACTGGTTTCGCAGGCCGGTCAGCTGAATGAAGAAACAAATGAAGAGCACATCCTGCTAACTAACGAGCTTCGGCCGCCTTATGTTGAGCGCCAAGCGCGCGTCCAAGTGCTTAAGGAGCGGCTTCAAAAGGCGTTCGAGGATGTCGGTAACAATCGTGCCAACAGCGGAGACAAGCAGCGCTTGCTCGATATTGCCAGCAGGGTGGAGGAAGAGGCAAAAGAAGATATCGAATTACTGAATGCCAGAGAGAGAGAAGGAAAAGAGGACGACGTTAAGACGAGGGACGGGTTCAGGGTTTGGGCGATTGCTACTACTCTTATAGGTTCCGGATCCGAGCGCATCGATAGAGAGCCAAAGAGGAAGCTCGCAGCAGGAATTGTCCAGATTACAACTGTGCTTCTGGACAGAATAATGCGCGAGTTTCCCGTTGCAAATTTCGATAAACTTCGAGATAAGATGAGGTCTAATGAGGTACTCAAGGCAATATTTAATGTGTCACCCGACGAGCAGCTAACGCCGGAGATACAAGAACTTGCTGAAACCCTAGTGGATTCTTATGAATTTTCTTTGCTCACCTACCCGCTTCGCCTGATGTTTGAGCACATCGGCGCGGCCGCAGGACAGAAGGTTCTGCGAGCTAGTCTTGCTAGCATCCAGCCCGACAGCGACATCGAGAACTTAGTCGCTAGAATTTGGGGCGCAGAGATCGACGCGGTTCGCGAGAAAAGCGCCTTGATCGCGGCCATTGCAAGACTCCCTCCGTTCCCTTTCTTGAGACTAGCGCTGTCTACCCACCTGCTTGCACGTGTTTTCTGGGACCATTGGGAGACACCGAACCGGCTGGCATTGCTGGATGCCGTAAATGAAACTCTCAAACCGTTGAGCCAAACGATCGACAAAGGCAAGGTTCAACGGCAGATAGAGAAGGACAAGGGCAACTCTGGCGAGTGAGGGCTAATTCGCTCTATAAGAGCGTAGCGATGTAGGCGTACCGTCCCTGTCCCCCGATGCCCGATCACACGTTTGATAGGACAGTCATGAACCCGGAGCCTTTCTCGCTCCGGGCTCGCAGGTGGCAGATACACTGTCTAGCGATCAAGCCTCCCCAACCTGACACTGAGATAGCGCGTCCTAAGTAGACCCTTTTGCGCGACATGAACGCTTCTGGCACGGGAGCCTTCATCCAAGGCGTCGAGTTCGACCAGCCGCTTCATGATCACGTGTTCAACGCACCAGTCGTCCCTGACAAGGGCCTGGAGCGCCTCAAGCTTGAGGTAGAGCCTGAGTCCGTCCTTCTCGAGACGACGAAAGCCCTCCGACGTCTTCGCGGTGTCCACCGGGGGTTCGCCTCTAACCAACAGGGGAAACCTATCGATGCTGTCGAGGAACAGGCCCCAAGCCTGTTCGTCGCGTTTAGAGGCCGAGACAAACTGGCAGAGGACCGAGTCGTACAGTCGGACCAGAGCTTTCCTAATGGTCGTGGATTTGACGGGGATAAGCCCCACCTGAGAAGCGAGGTCGCCTGCTGCGTAGAGTAGGCAAAAACATTCGGCGATGCGGTCATGGGCCCCGTCGTTCGGCTTATCGACAAACCTCATGAACTCGATCTTGCTTATCGCTCGGGAGAAATCGAGTCCGACGATCCGAATGGACGACAGGTACTTGATCCACGCCGGGAGTATCGTTCCGTGCTGCCTCTCGATCAGCGTCTTAAGCTCGGCGGCCAAGTTCGCCGAAGTCACTTCCGCGCGCTTGCGGTTGTAGATGCCACCCTCGCTGCGGTTCGGGACGGGGATATCTATCAACCTAACCGCGTCGCCTCCTTCGTAGTCCACGTTGCCATCTCGGAAGAGCTGCGACATGGGCTTTTCACTCGAAAGGAAGGGTATAGAGAAAGACGGAGTTTCAAAACCGGAAGTTGGACCGTCGCGGCCCTTCCCGCTCGCCGCATTGAAGACGGTCGTCTGCAGCTTCTCCACTGCCTGCCTACCTTTCTCGTTGGCCGCCTTCAGATCTCCGAACGGATTAACCAGCCCACCGAAGCTTGTAAGTCTGTTCATCAAGTGGACCGGCGGGGCATTGAAATTGAAGAGCGACCGCTCGCTAGCCTCCGTGAGGAGCGAATGGGCCAAGACCAGAGCGGTTGTTTTGCCCGTGGACGACTCGCCCGCAAAGTTCAGGCCGAATGACGACGACCGTCCTAGTCGGGACGCCATGCTAGGCAGCAGTGCAGCGACATAGGCGAGCACGAGAAAATCGGATTGCAACAGGAAACGGCGAATTTGGGAGAGGAATTCGTCTCGAGTGCCCTTTGCATGTCTCGGAACGACAAGGCTTCGATCGAGTCTGACGTTGGCAATGTCTGATCGCTTCCCGAAGACCCCAAAGGGACAAAGAAATGCGTCACCAACCCACCGGCCTGTTCGGACGACCCGTATCTCGCGCGAAGGCATTGCGCCGTCCAAAATCGCCGCACAGCGACTCTCCAAGTCAGGGGGAACAAGGACGCCCTTATCAAGCAAGGTGCGCTTCAACTTGGAAACCTCTGTGAAGGCGGAGCGCGCCACCACTATTTCTCCTACGCCATCCTTTTTCTGGACAGCGAGCGCGTAGGAGTAATTACCCGTCGCGTCGTCGATCTCGACGTGTTTGACTCTGAAGATGCCCTTCGCGCTTGGAGCGGTCGTATCATGCTTCTGAAGACGTGTGCCCTGTGCACCCATGTCGGAATTCCTTTCGATTACGTTGTGGTGATCGGCCGTGCACGGGGGCACAGCCATAGTCGAAGCGGCGTTTGGTTGATGTGTCGCGTGAGGTTGAGGAGCCCAATTTCCCTCGCGTAGTGTTGCTACGATTGCTCCGATCAAGTTCCCCACAACCTCGTTGGGAGGCCTCTTCTCGGCATCGGCAGGGTTGTTTGAGCCATCTTCCACTTGAGAGTTCGCCGACACCGATTTCACATTGGAGGTCAGTCGGAACCGTCCGTGGTCGTAACGCATCCCTACGAACGCCAATCGACCGGAAACCGGGTGAGGACCGAGGTTAGAGATGAGCTCGTGAAGCTCTCGCCGATTTGGAAATGCGCGCTTCTTTCGGGATGGCTCACCGTGATACGAGTACTTCCAGAATGGCTGCTTGACGGTGTAGGTCGCAGCGTTGCGGAAATCTTCCCAACCGGGTGGAACGGCCTCGACCCTAAGCGGCTGCCCCTTTGCGGATCTGTCGAGGTCAAACCCGCGAGCTGCCTGCTTTATCTGAGGCTCAGACGGCCCGCTGATCATGAAGTGCAGATGAAACGGCTTGCCGGTCGCTTCGTTATCGATTGTGCGCCAGACCGTCTCGATCGCACCGATCAGCATGAAATTCGGGACCTTCAAGTGGCGGAGGCGTCGGACGAACGCTTTGATTTCTAGATTGTCTCTCAGACGACCAAAGGCTCGCATGTCTCCGGGCTTTTTCGTCCAGCCGCGGATGTAGGCCGTGACGAAGAACCACTTTCGCTCATGCAGTGCCTCTTGATGCAGGAACTCTACGAACCGCATTCGAAGGGCACGGATGCACAGGGGGCACAGGCCCGAATTGCAACGTTTCTTCGTGCTGCATTTTTCCGCGAGATAGTGCTTAGTGGTTGGAGCGGCGCCCAATGCCGCGCGACGGTATTTCCGGCAGGTAGCAACCGACTCGAACTTGGGTGGCAGGATGTTCTGTGCCTGTGCCCCGTGCACCTTCGAAGGACGCGCGTTCATTCCGCACCTCCTTTGTCGGAAGTGCTACTGCGGGAACCTGAGGCAGCAAATGCCTTTAGTTCCGCAAAGTCATAGACCACGCGGCTGCCGATTTTGAGGAAGCCGGGACCCGTTCCTTTCACGCGCCAGTTGGCAAGCGTCTTGACGCTGACTTTTAGAAAACGCGCAGCCTGCGAAGGCGTCCGAAGGTCACCTTCGTTCGCATTCCTCCTTCGCTTTTTACGAACGGGGAGCGGTGGAGGGAGGGGGAAATGGCCCCTTTTCGCAAACCACAGATAGAGTTGAACAAATGTCCGCTCGGTACTTCGCTGTCTCATAGATGCCCTCGGAATGCAGGACAGCGATGAGAATGCGGGGCGCAATCCGACCACCGTCCTTGTTGGCAAGGATGGTTGGTCAGAGCGAAGCGCCTAAGCGACAGGGGTAGTCCAAAGTACCCAGACCTCGGATAACCGAGATCGCCCTCTGACTAAGATGGCTTAGGCCCTTGGACGGCCGCCATTCTTTTTCTTGGCTCATCAACTAGTAGGTGGAGATCACCGTTACAAGGGCCGCGATGATCGGCGAGCGATTTTTGTTCTCACCCATCCGGCCAAGCTGTTGCTATTTTGTAGCTAGTCGGCGGTTTTGTGGGCTGTATTCTACAGATTAAACACTGAAATTATAGTTTAAAATCAAAGTGGTGGGCGATGACGGGCTCGAACCGCCGACATCTTCGGTGTAAACGAAGCGCTCTACCAACTGAGCTAATCGCCCGCTCCGGCGCGGACCTTTAAGCGGTCAAGACAGGCTTCGCAAGGCCAAATGAACAGGCGGCCCCCTCGCCATCGGCTGGTTTTGACAACAAAATCCCGCTTGTCAAAAAACCTTCTCCTGTTTGCTGTTATGCTGTCCGGGTGCGCTTGACACTCGGTGGCGAACCCCTTATCCACCGCCCCAACGACGAACACGGCTGACACGTGCTCGTCCATGCGCGGGTGTAGCTCAGTTGGTTAGAGTGCCGGCCTGTCACGCCGGAGGTCGCGGGTTCGAGCCCCGTCACTCGCGCCATTTCTCTTCAAGGGTCACGATCCTTGGTGCCGGAGAAATGTCGACGTTGATGTCAAAAATCTGTTCTTGCACAGGCAAACTGAGGCGCTCCGAATGCCGGCCATTGCCGTCGGTCTTCTGACGTTGTCGATTTCCTGCCGCGCTTCCTTGACGACTGACTTCGAATCATTGGTGGCTCTGTGCAAATGGGGTGCCGCGGCGGTAAGCTGACTATTCTGGTGAAACGCCACTTGCATATCCGCCGATAGATCGCTTGATTCATCGTCGGACAATAGGCCTGCTATAGAATGTCTGAGCTGGAAGGAGGACTTGCAATGTCAATCGCCCCAAACGTTTCGATGCGCATGGTGTTCACATTGATCTGCCTGGTCGGACTGACAATGATCGCTTCCGCTCTCTTTCCCAATACAGCCTCGGCCGATCGGCTTCAGCGATGCGCGCGCGAGGGCGGCATTTGCCGGCTGCCTTATCCCTCCGAAGTGGTGTTCGGCGTTCAGGGTCGCAGCACCTCCCGCTTTTTCGACCGCGACGCAGTGCCGTGCTCAACTCGTGTCTTTGGTGACCCGGCGCCCGGCCGGCAAAAGGCGTGTTTCATCGTGCTGCGCGATCGCGACGACTCCGATGGCGGCTACGACGAGCCTCGCCGTGACGAATGGGTCGCCTGTGCCCGTGAAGGCGAATATTGTGATTTCCGGGGCCGCAAGGTGGTGAGGTACGGGGGGCGCGGCCGGTTCACGCAAGACGTATTCAGGAACGGTGTCCAATGCGACAACGATTCATTCGGTGACGATCCCGCACCCGGCGCCCACAAGCGCTGCTACGTCAGGCAGTAGTTGGTCATCTCCGGGTCACTCGGGACCCTTGGCAGTTGCGCGTGTGGAAGCAGCGCCTTCCTGACGCGTTCGATGCCTATCAAGCCTGTCAGCCAGCAAGGGTCATGCTGGCCTGTCACGCCGGAGGTCGCGGGCTCGAGCCCCGCTCGCACCATCTCCCTCGATGGCTTCCGATCCCCGTTTGTAAATCAGGCGGACGACGAGGCCGATGTATCCAAGCTGAAGAACAAACATTGCAAGAACAGCCCAGCCGAGCGCCTTCCAGACGGACCCGGTTTCGATCTCGGCCCAGATCGCAACGATGAACGACGTTGCGAACATGCCCACCAAAAATTGCGGAAAATACATAATGGCCCAGCACCCATGTTTCGGCGATTCAGGCGGCTTTCAAATCGGCAGTTAAAGAGCCCGCCGCTTCATTTTGCGAAGCGGCGGGCCCCGTTCGCCGGGAGCGATGGATGCCCCCGGCATTGCTGACAGTGCAATTGCGGTGCCAGACATGACGACCCATTACGGGACACCTATGCCAATGGCGCAAGACCGGATTGCTGATTAACATTACCTGTTGCTAATATGATACCCCAAGCACGAGCGCCTCGGAAGTCTGAATGCCGGCCTGACAATTTCAGGATTTATAGGTATCGCGCCATCTCGGGCCGGGTTGAAACGAGCCGCCTGATCATCTCTCTTCTCGCCGAGGCGCCCTTGGAATCACCGTTTTTTGCCAGGTCGATGGACTGGCCTGCCAGCGTGTGCGCCGCACTGCGCAGATACAGGATCGAGCCCGGGCGCGGCGGCACCGCTGCATGGAAAATGGCAGGAAGAGCAACAGCTGCGGCAAGCGCGACGAGACCGTAGATCCATCCCTCAAAATACCAGATGCCGCTGACCGCCCCGACCAGTTCGACGAAGCAGATACCCATCAAGCCTGTCAGCCAGTCGGGGGTCATTCTGGCCTGAATTGGACGCCTGGTCTGAGCCATGCTGCGCCATTTTGGCCGCCGTTTTGGCAAGCGTCGAGACGAATGACAGGCATTTGCCCGCAAGCAATGCCCCCAAGGCCAGGGCCACCCAGAGCATCGAAGTTCCTCCTTGCGCGCCAATCATGCCGAAAACAATTTCGCGCCTGCTTCTACCCCTTCGCCAGCAGCGCCTCGACCTCCTGCAGCGTCGGCATGGACGGCGCCGTGCCCGGCCGCGTCACCGAAATGCCGGCGACGGCGCAAGCGAAGCGCATCGCCTGCAACGGCTCCACTCCTTTGGCGAGCGCCGCGGCCAGGCCGCCATTGAAAGCGTCGCCCGCCCCTGTCGTCTCGACCACCGGCCCGGCATTGACCACGGGAACATGGTCGGAACGGTTTTTCGTGTGCAGCAATGCGCCCTTGTCGCCGAGCGTGACGATGACAGCGCCGACGCCCTTTCCGAGCAGGCTGTCGGCGGCGCGGCGGGCGTCGTCGATGGAGGACACCTTGATGCCGGTCAGTTCCTCGGCTTCGGTCTCGTTGGGCGTGACATAGTCGCAAAGCGCGTAGATGCGATCGGGCAGCATCGCCGCAGGCGCCGGGTTGAGGATGGTGGTCACCCCTGCCCCACGCGCGATCTCCAGCGCCCGCAGCGCTGCCTCGATCGGCTGCTCGAACTGGGTGACGAAGACGCCTGCCGAACCGATCAGGCCGGCATGAGCGTCGATATCGGCGGGTGAAATCAGCATCGCCGCACCGGGGCTGACGATGATGGCGTTGTTGCCGGTTGCCTCCTCGACAAAGATGTAGGCCGCACCGGTGTAGCTCTCGGGCGTGTCGATGACGGCGCTCTTCACCCCGGCCTGCGCCCAGGTCTGCCTCGCCATATCGGCGAAGGCATCGACGCCGAGCCGCGTGAGGAAGGTAACGTCGGCGCCAAGCTTGCCGGCCGCCACCGCCTGGTTCGACCCCTTGCCGCCGGGGCCGAGCTTGAAGGAGTTGCCGAGAATGGTCTCACCCATACGTGGCTGGCGATCGGCGCGATATGCGGTGTCGGCGACGAAGACGCCGAGGATAACGACAGGCTTGCCTTCTGCCATGGTGCTACTCCGCGTCCGGCGGGACGACGCCCTTGCGGAAGGCGAAGCAGCCATAGAAGCGGCGCTCGCCGGTCTGGATGACGCAATAGGCCTTCTTTGAGCGTTCGTAGAAGGCGTAGCGCTCGACCGAGATCATCGGCCAAGCCTTGCCCTCGGCCTTGTCGATCTCTCTTTGCACTTCCTTCTGCACGGGCGGAATTTCATCCGGCTTGCCGACGATCTCCATGCGGGCGGCCGCATCGTCGACGAACGTATCCAGCGGATAGAGCGACAGCACGGCCTTGACCACATCCGCCGCCGACGCGTCGATGCGCAGCAGCTTGCCGAGCACGGTCTGGCGCGCCACCGCATCGGCGGGGAAATTGGTATCGGCGATGATCAAATCGTCGCCGTGTCCCATTGCCCGTAGGGCCTGCAGCACATCGGCATTGAGCAACGGGTTGATCCCTTTGAGCATTTATTCCTCCCGAACGAATTTTGGGTGTGAAATCAGAGCCGGTTGCCAGTCTCTGCGTCGAAGAGATGCACCTGGTCAAGCCGCGGCTTCAGATGCAGCGTGTCGCCCGGCTTGAAGTCGTGGCGCTCGCGAAACAGCGCCACCATCTCGCCCTCGCCGAAGCGCAGGAAGACCAGCGTTTCGGAACCTGTGGGTTCGACCACCGAGATTTTGGCGGCAACACCGTCAGGGTGGATTTCGAGATGCTCGGGCCGCACGCCATAGACGACATTGCGGCCGTTCTCCACGGTGCTGTTTGCCGCAATCGGGAACGGCGTACCGGCGATCTCGACAACCGGCTTGTCGCCCTTCTTCACGACGCCCTTGAGCAGGTTCATCGACGGCGAGCCGATGAAGCCGGCAACAAACAGATTGGCCGGCCGGTCAAACAATTCCAGCGGCGCGCCGACCTGCTCGATACGGCCATCGCGCATCACCACGATCTTGTCGGCCATGGTCATGGCCTCGATCTGGTCGTGGGTGACATAGATCGTAGTGGTCTTCAGCCGCTGGTGCAGTTCCTTGATCTCGGTGCGCATCTGCACGCGCAGCTTGGCGTCGAGGTTGGAGAGCGGCTCGTCGAACAGGAACACTTGCGGGTTGCGCACGATGGCGCG
This sequence comes from Mesorhizobium sp. P2_H9, assembly GCF_056403215.1. NCBI lineage: Bacteria > Pseudomonadati > Pseudomonadota > Alphaproteobacteria > Hyphomicrobiales > Phyllobacteriaceae > Mesorhizobium > Mesorhizobium sp. P2_H9. The sequence goes on from NZ_JBFUFX010000003.1 coordinate 349,239, forward strand.
GCCCATGGCGACGCGCTGGCGCTGGCCGCCCGAGAGCTGGCGCGGATAACGCTTGAGATAGGGGTTGAGGTCGAGGATGTCGGCGGCGCGCTTGACCCGTTCCGCAACCACGGCCGGATCGGTTTTGCGCAGCTTGAGCGCAAAGGCCATGTTCTGCTCCACGGTCTTGTGCGGATAGAGCGCGTAGTTCTGGAACACCATGGCGATATCGCGCTTGGCCGGCGGCAGATGGTTGACGACACGGTCGCCGATGGCGATCGTTCCGCCGGATATGGTTTCCAGCCCCGCCACCATCCTGAGCAGCGTGGACTTGCCGCACCCAGACGGGCCGACCAGCACCACGAACTGCCCGTCGGCGATATCGACACTGACATCGTGCAGGACCTTGACGGTTCCGAACGCCTTGGCCACATTGGTGATCGCGACTTGAGCCATCGTCCCCTCTATCGTTTTCGGTGAAGCTAGCCATTGCCAACGATTAGGGCAAGCCAGTATCTTATAGATAAAAACCCATCCTTGTTGACAAGGTAATCGATTACGCGAATAGTGCGAGTGCCAATCCGACAGCCGGCCCTTTTTCCGGTCAACGGAACTCCTGGCGACGCAGGGTGGGGTCCCACGTCCCCATATGATATAGGAGAACCGCGGACGTTTCGGCGTCTGAGATTGGCATATCAAATCCATGTCTGGTCAATTCACGACTGTTGTTCTGGGAGGAATGGTAGATGAGAGTCGGTCTTTACGAAAAATTGGTCCGCGCGGGAGCAACCCGACGCGACATACTCAAGGGAGCGGCCAGCATGGCCGCGCTCTCGGCGGCATCGGGCGCCGGCCTCGGCGCATTGACGCGTCCGGCTTTCGCCGATGATCTGCGCGCGCAGATCCTGCAAGTCCCGGGTGTCGGCAAGGGTCAACCGACCGATGCCGACTTCCAGAAGGTCGGTGAGATGTGCCTTGGCGCCACCAAGGCCAGTGTCAAGCCAGGCGAGTTCGCCGGTGTCGAGCTCACCTTCATGGGTCTCAACAACCAGAACCTGCACAATGTGCTGTACCGCGGCTTCCTGAAGGCGTGGGAAGACTACACGGGCGCCAAGTTCACCTGGATCGATCTGGCGCAGGCCGACTACGGCGCGCGCCTGCAGCAGTCGATCGCCACCGGCACCGTCGACTTCGACGTCATCGAGATGGGTGCGCCGTTCGAAGGCGACGTCTGCGGCAAGGGGCTGGCCTCCGAGATGCCGGACTGGGTCAAGAAGCAAATCGAAATGGACGACCTGGTCAACTATCTCAAGCCGCCTGTCGGTACATGGGACGGCAAGCAGTATCGCGTGACCGTCGACGGCGATGCGCACAACTTCAACTATCGCACCGATGTTTTCTCCGACAAAGGTCTCGCCGACGCCTGGAAAGCCGCCGGCAATGCAACGCCGTGGGGCGTGCCGACCACCTGGCAGCAGGTGCAGGCCGTGACCAAATTCCTGAAAGGCCAGAAATTCAACGGCCAGGACGTCTACGGTTATCTCGACGCGCCCAAGGCGTGGGGCGGTTTCGGCTTCTATTTCCTTGGCAGCCGCGCCACCGCCTATGCCAAGCACCCGGACGACAAGGCCTGGCTGTTCGACGCCGACACGATGAAGCCGCGCATCAACAATCCGGCCTGGGTGCGTGCCATCCAGGACGTGATCGACGCGCTGCCTTTCGAACCGGCCGACCAGATCAACGCCGATCCCAACACCACAGGCTTCAGCCAGTTCCTCGCCGGTACCGGCTCGATGATCCCGTGGTGGGGCGACATCGGCTCCAACGCCAAGACCAACGATTCTTCGGTTATCGGCGACACCGTCGGCTTCTCGATCCTGCCCGGCTCGGACGATGTCTACAACTCCAAGACCGGCAAGTGGGATACGCTGGCCAGCGGCCCGAACTTCTCGCCGAACTGCGCTTATCTCGGCTGGGGCGTTTATGTCATGGCCCGCGTCGATAGCGACGAAAAGAAGAAAAAGGCGGCCTGGTCGGCAGCAGCCCATCTCGGCGGCAAGGACCTGTCGCTTTGGTGCGCGGCGTATCCGTCAGGCTTCCAGCCCTACCGCAACAGCCATTTCAACATTCCGGAATGGGTGGCGGCCGGCTACGACGAGGCGTTCATCACCTCGTATCTCAAGTCGGAAGCCGACAGTTACAACCATCCGAACGCGGCGATCGAGCCACGCATTCCCGGCATCTTCCAGTATTACAGCGCCGCCGAGGACATTCTGGCCAACACCTTCGCGGGCAAGATGAAGGCGCAGGAAGGCGCCGACGCCATCGCCGCCGCCTGGGAGAAGCTGACCGACCAGCTCGGCCGCGAGAACCAGATCAAGCTCTACAAGGCCTCGCTTGGCGTGTAGGCTGATCGTATAGTGAACAAGGGTCCGGCGGTGCAAAGCCGTCGGACCTGACCGGCCAGGCCGGTCGAAGGGCCTTCTTATGAATGGACGAGACGCGTGGCTGACCAGACCTTGCCCACCAATGCATGGCCGGCAAACGCCGTTCCATCCGACCTGATAGCGCCAGGCCGCAAGCGGCTCGGCCGGACGTTGATGGCCGTTGCGACGCTCGGTCTCTTGGCAATCATCGCAGTCCAGATCCTGTACAAGACTGAAGTCGACGCCATTGGCTTCGAGACCTGGCGGCCGGTCGTCTATGCCTACATGCTTTGGGGCGTGGCAATCGGCATCGGCCAGGTGCTGACGCGCGGCGAAGACGGCCAGCGCGCGCTGTTCCTGCTGCCGGCACTGCTGTTCACCATCGCCATGGTGATCTTTCCGACGCTGTTCGGCTTCTACATCGCGCTGACCGACTGGAACCTCAGTTCCATCACCGGCCGGAAATTCAATGGGCTCGACAATTTCTGGCAGATGCTGTCCGACCCGTACTACCGCAACGCGCTGTTCAACATGGTGCTCTACGTGCTTGCCGTGCTGGTCGAATATGCGATCGCCTTTGGCCTGGCGCTGCTGCTCAACGCGCAGATCCGGGCACGCAAATTCTTCCGCGTCGTCTTCCTGATGCCGTTGATGCTGTCGCCGGTCGCGGTATCGTGGATGGTCGGCAAATCGATCATGGAATATCGCTTCGGGCCGGCCGCGACGCTGGCACGCACTCTCGGCTGGGAAAACCCGGCCTTCTTCTCGGACCCGATCACCGCCCGCATCTCGATCATGGTTCTCGATGCCTGGACCTTCATCCCGTTCATGATGATCATGCTGCTCGCCGGCCTGCAGGCGATGTCGCGCGAGGTGCTCGAGGCCGCGCGTGTCGACGGCGCCACCGCCTGGCAGACCTTCTGGCAGGTCACTTTCCCGCTGATGCTGCCGGTATCGGTGACGGCGGTCATCCTGCGCATCATCTTCAAGCTGAAGCTGGCCGACATCATCATCACCGTCACTTCGGGCGGCCCGGGCGGCGCGACCGATTCCGTCTCCAGCTTCATCTACCGCGAGTACCGCGACCGCTCGAATGTCGGCTACGGCACCATGCTGGCGATGGCCTATCTCGTAATCATCGTCGTGTTCGTGACGTGGCTGTTGAAATTCGCCAACCGCTTCGTGCGCAACGTCAACTAGGGCCGGCGGCTACAATGAGCGTCCAGACCACCGACTATACCGCTTCCGAAATCCGCTCGCCGGCGAGCTTCGTCGCCAACCGCGTCTTCATCTACGGCGCACTCGCCTTCTGGGCCTTCATCTGCCTGTTTCCGATCTACTGGACGATCACCACCTCGTTCAAGACCGCGGTCGACGTCACCCAGGGGCATCTTATCCCGTTCGTCGATTTCCAGCCGGACTGGAAAGGCTGGCGCTCGCTTGGCCTGTCGCCGGACTCGATCTTCCGGACCTCGACGGTGCGCGACGAATTCCTCAAGCGCTTCATGAATTCGGTCATCACCTCGGTCGGCGCGTCGAGCCTGGCCATCATCATCGGCAGCCTCGCCGCCTATGGCTTGACCCGCTACCGCTATCACTTCGCCTGGTTCAAGAACGAGGACATCTCCTTCTTCTTTCTGTCGCAGCTGATCCTGCCGCCGGTGGTGCTCGCCCTGCCCTTCCTCGTGCTCTACCGCGAAGTCGGCCTGCTCGACACGCGCGTCGGGCTGATCCTGCTCTACACGCTGATGGTGCTGCCGATCGTCATCTGGATCATGCGCGACCAGTTCAACTCAATTCCCGTCGAACTGGAGGAAGCCGCCCTTGTCGACGGCCTGTCGATCTGGGGCGCGTTTTTCCGCATCGTTATGCCGATCGCCCTGCCCGGCATGGTTGCCGCCTTTATCCTGGCGATGGTGCTGTGCTGGAACGAGTATTTCTTTGCCGCGCTTTTGACCTCAACCGATGCCAAGACCATTCCGGTCATGGTGGCGAGCCAGACCGGCTCGCAAGGCATCAATTGGTGGTCGATGGCAGCGCTTGCCACCGCGGCAATCGCGCCGCTTGCAGTTATCGGCATCGCGCTGGAGCGCTATCTGATCATGGGCATGACGGCGGGAGCCGTGAAGTAGGCGATGGCCGGCCCATATTGGTTCGCCCGCAACATCCGCGTCGGCTATGTCGGCAGCCACCGCTACGGCAAAGGCGTCATGCCGATCGCCTGGCAAGGCCGCGCGGTGATCGCCGGCTTTGTGGTGGCGATGGTGGGAGGTGGTCTGTCCATGTTGCTGACCGTGCTCTACACCAAGTCGTTTCCGCTCGGCATCGCGCTCTTTGCCATCCTGGCAATCGCCGGCGGTGGCACCTTCATCTGGGCGGTGGGGACCAAGAGCGATCCGGAGAAGTCGATCGCCGAGTATGGGGCCGAAAGGCAAAGAGCCGGCTCATCCGGCGCTTAGCACTCGTTGACTGGCAACTAGCGCGAAAGCGTCTTGCGCAGATGATCCATGATCATCGCCACGCCTTTTTGCCCCAGTTCCGCCGAGGCGTCAGGGGCGCTCGCCGTGTACCAGCCAGTATTGTCGGCGAAGTGGCCGGCATCGACCGCCTCCGGGCACAGTGCCAGCATCAGCGAGGTCTCGCCGATGCCGGCATGGTCAAACGGGTACTTTCCGTTCATGGCCGCCGGCATCAGCGGATGCACCTGCACCCAGTTGAAGAAGTTTTCGCCCGCGGCGTGTCCGGAATAGTAGTCGGCCATCTCCTTTGCGCCCCACCAGCCCTCGCCGCGCTCCTTCTCCAAAAAGCGGAAGATCGCCTGGCGGCCGGCGGTCTTGAAGGCGAGGTCGGTCGGCATGCCGGCGGCGAAATTCTCGGTCTGGTGGTGGATGATGGCGTGGATGTTGCGAAAACCGACGCGCAACAGGCCGTAGAACAGCTCCTCGGCGAACGGCGCCAGCGCATTGCCGCCGACCTGCACCGAACCGCTGCCCTCCGGCGGCGCCACCACGTAGCTCGCCGCGCCGTAGTAGAAGGGCGGCAGGATGACGATGTCGGCCTCCTTTTCGAACAGGTCGAGCATCTTGACGACCGCCAGCGTGTCCATGCCGACAGCCATGTGCTCGCCATGGTATTCGAGCACGCCGAGCGGCAGCACCACCGGCCAGTTCTCTGATATCGCCTTGCGGATCTGGTGCGGCAGCATCAATTCGTAGCGCATGGTCTATTCCATGTTGGTGTGACGGGCGCGCATCGCTTCGGGCGTTGCGCCGATAATTGCCTTGAGCTTCAGCACCATCACTTCGAACAGCAGGAACAGCGCGCCCTCGAACACCGAACCCATCGGCAGGACGGAGGTCTTTTCCGGCCMCTGGTCGCGGGCCATGGTCTGCGCGGGAATGAGCAAGGTGAAGTCGGCACCTTTTGCCGCGCTGCTGCCGGCCTCGGCGGTGAGCAGCAGGACGGTTGCGCCGGCTTCGCGAGCGACCTGCATCAAGGTCAGCACGGTCGACGTTTCACCCGGGCCGGAACTGACCAGGAAGACATCGCCGCTGCCGAGCGGTGGCGTGTTCATGTCGCCGACCACCGACACCGGCAGGCCGAGATGATAGAGCCGCATGGCAAAACCTTTGACCTGCAGCGCCTCGCGGCCGCAGCCATAGGTGACGATCTGTTTGGCGCCGGCCAGCATGGCGCAGGCCGCATCGATGCGGCTTTCATCGACCCACGCCAGCACGGCGCCGAGCTCTTGTAGTGCAGTCGCAAACATATCCGAGCCGGTATTCGTCATGAGGGTCCCATCTGTCTGCCAAGGCTGTGGCTGGAGATTCCTGGTTGCGCTCTTCCGGGGAAAGGCTTGTTTTTGTTCATGCTATCACCGCGAAAATGCCTGTCCAACCGCCGTGGCGGCTTTTGCTGTGCCTCCGGCGTGATAGTGTCATGTCAGACAAATCAATCCAGGATTTCAGCAGGACATGAAGACACGGCATTTCGACCGCATCGGCAATGGCGGCATCGCGTTTACCGAACTCGGCTTCGGCACGGCGCCACTCGGCAACCTCTACCACGCCGTCTCCGACGAGGACGCCAATGCGACGCTGGAAGCGGCGTGGACGACCGGCTGCCGCTACTACGACACCGCGCCGCTCTACGGGCTTGGCCTGTCGGAAACGCGGCTCAATCCGTTCCTGCGCGGCAAAAAGCGCGACGACTATGTGCTGTCGAGCAAGGTCGGCCGCATCATGCGCGCCTGCCCGCCGGAGCAGCGCACCGGCATCGGCAAGTTCTTCGACACGCCGTCGCGCCGCGAGGTCTACGACTACAGCTATGACGGCGTCATGCGCTCCTTCGAAGCCTCGCTGGAACGGCTCGGCGTCGACCGCATCGACATTCTGTTCGTGCATGACGTCGACATCTTCACCCATGGCAGCAAGGAAGCCTCGGACCAGCGCATCGAGGAGTTCATGGCCTCCGGCTATTACGGGCTGCTGTCCCTGCGCGACCAGGGCGTGATCAAGGCGTTCGGCGGCGGCATCAACGAATGGCAGGTCTGCCAGACACTCGCCGAACGCGGCGACTTCGACCTGTTCCTGCTTGCCGGGCGCTATACGCTGCTGGAACAGGAGGCGCTTGCCAGCTTCCTGCCGCTCTGTGAGAGGCGCGGCATCGGCATCGTCCTTGGCGGTCCCTACAATTCAGGCATCCTGGCCACCGGACCCAAGCCCGGCGCCTACTACAATTATTCGGAAGCGCCGCAGGACATACTCGACCGCGTCACCCGCATCGAAGCCGTCTGCAAACGCCACGGCGTGCGCCTGATCGAGGCGGCGCTGCAGTTCCCGCTGCTGCACCCATCCGTCGTCTCGGTGATCCCCGGCGGCCAGCGGCCAAGCGAGGTCGAAAGCAACCGCTCGCTGCTCGATGCCAAACTGCCCGCGGCCCTATGGGCCGATCTCAAGCAGGAAGGGCTGATGCGGGCGGACGCGCCGACGGCGTAAGGCCTGCGCGCCCTCATTGCCCACAAAAAAGAAAAGCCGGGGCAAGCCCGGCTTTTCATGTTCTCTGAAAAGAAAAAATGGTCTTAGTTGACCGCGTCCTTGAGGCCCTTGCCGGCCGAGAATTTCGGCACGGTGCGCGCCGGAATCTTCACTTCCGCGCCAGTCTGCGGGTTGCGGCCAGTCGACGCCGCGCGCTTGGAGACGGTGAAATTTCCGAAGCCGACGAGCCGTACATCGCCGCCCTTCTTCAGTTCGCCAGTGATCACGGAAAACACCGCATCGACCGCCGACTGTGCGTCACCCTTCGAAATGCTCGCGGATTCAGCGACAGCGGAAACCAGTTCGTTCTTGTTCATAAAAATTCCCTTCCATGAGAAAAACCGGAACTCTTCGACTCATCCGGCAGGAAAGGGACTTTAGAAAGAAGCGTTCCCGCAACCAAGTCAAAAAGCGGCAAAAAAGTTTGAAAAAGCCCGGAAAAGGTGGGTTTTTCACATGAAAAAGCCGGGCTCAAGGCCCGGCTCTCTCTTTGTGCACTGCAACGTTAGCAAATGCTAATGCGCCAACGTCTTTCCGGCATCATCGCCGTTGTCAACCGCGGCCGGCGGATTGACCGGCTCGACCCACTCGATCGGCTCCGGCATACGCACCAGCGCGTGCCTCAGAACCTCGCCGACGCGTGAGACCGGAATGATTTCCATGCCGTTCTTCACGTTGTCCGGAATCTCCGCCAGATCCTTGGCGTTGTCTTCCGGGATCAGCACCTTCTTGATGCCGCCGCGCAGTGCGGCGAGCAGCTTCTCCTTGAGGCCGCCGATCGGCAAGATGCGGCCGCGTAGCGTTATCTCGCCAGTCATCGCCACATCGGCCCGGACCGGAATACCTGTCATTATAGACACGATGGCTGTCGCCATGGCTGCACCTGCAGATGGACCGTCCTTCGGCGTGGCGCCCTCCGGCAAGTGCACGTGGATGTCACGCTTGTCGAACAGTGGCGGCTCGATGCCGAAATCGATGGCTCTGCTGCGGACATAGGAGGCCGCCGCCGAAATCGATTCCTTCATCACATCGCGCAGATTGCCGGTCACCGTCATGCGGCCCTTGCCGGGCATCATGACGCCTTCGACCGTCAGCAACTCGCCGCCGACTTCCGTCCAGGCGAGACCGGTGACGACACCGACCTGATCGTCAGCCTCGACCTGGCCGAAGCGGAAGCGCTGGACACCGAGGTAATCGGCGAGGTTCGCCGCCGTGATGCTCACCGTCTTCTTCTTCGTCTTCAGGATCTCGGTCACCGCCTTGCGGCCAAGCTTCATCAGCTCGCGCTCCAGGCTTCTGACGCCCGCTTCACGGGTGTAGGTCTGGATGATGCCGCGGATCGCGTCCTCGCCGACGGAGAATTCCTTCGGCTGCAGCGCGTGATCGCGGATCACCTTGGGCATCAGGTGACGCTTGGCGATTTCGATCTTCTCGTCCTCGGTATAGCCGGCGATACGGATGATCTCCATGCGGTCCATCAAGGGCGCAGGGATGTTCAGCGTGTTCGCCGTCGTCACGAACATCACGCTCGACAGGTCGTATTCGACCTCGAGGTAATGGTCCATGAACGTCGAGTTCTGTTCGGGATCGAGCACCTCGAGCAAGGCCGACGACGGATCGCCACGGAAATCCTGGCCCATCTTGTCGATTTCATCGAGCAGGAAGAGCGGATTGGACTTCTTTGCCTTCTTCATCGACTGGATGACCTTGCCGGGCATCGAGCCGATATAGGTGCGCCGATGGCCACGGATCTCGGCCTCGTCGCGCACGCCGCCCAGCGCCATGCGGATGAATTCGCGGCCGGTTGCCTTGGCGATCGACTTGCCGAGCGAGGTCTTGCCGACGCCGGGAGGGCCGACGAGACACAGGATCGGCCCCTTCAGCTTCTTCTGGCGGCTTTGCACGGCGAGATACTCGACGATGCGGTCCTTCACCTTGTCGAGACCGAAATGGTCGGTGTCGAGCACGTTCTGCGCAAAAGCCAGGTCCTGCTTGACCTTGGAGTTCTTGCCCCACGGTATCGACAGGATCCAGTCGAGATAGTTACGCACGACGGTCGATTCAGCCGACATCGGCGACATCGTCCTGAGCTTCTTCAGTTCGGCCTCCGCCTTTTCGCGGGCCTCCTTGGAGAGCTTGGTCTTCTTGATGCGCGCCTCGATCTCGGCGGCCTCGTCGCGGCCGTCCTCGCCTTCGCCGAGCTCCTTCTGGATCGCCTTCATCTGCTCGTTGAGGTAGTATTCGCGCTGCGTCTTCTCCATCTGGCGCTTGACGCGCGAGCGGATGCGCTTCTCCACCTGCAGGACGGAGATTTCGGCTTCCATGAAGCCCATCGCCTTTTCCAGCCGCTCCTTGACGGAAAGCGTGGCCAGCATCTCCTGCTTCTCGGGGATCTTGATGGCAAGATGCGAAGCGACCGTATCGGCGAGCTTGGAATAGTCGTCGATCTGGCTGGCAGCACCCACCACTTCGGGCGAGATCTTTTTGTTCAGCTTGACGTAATTCTCGAAGTCGGTGACGACCGAACGCGCCAACGCCTCAACCTCGACCTCTTCCTCTTCCGGCTCGACCAGCGCCGCAGCGTGGGCCTCGTGGAAGTCGGGACGGTCGGTGAACGAGACGATTTTGGCGCGCGAAGCGCCTTCGACCAGCACCTTGACGGTGCCGTCCGGCAGTTTCAGCAATTGCAGCACATTGGCGAGCGTGCCGATGTCAAAAATGGCACCGGGCTCGGGATCGTCATCGGCGGCGTTCATCTGGGTGGCAAGCAGAATCTGCTTTTCCTGACCCATCACCTCTTCCAACGCCTTGATCGATTTCTCACGCCCGACGAAGAGCGGAACGATCATGTGCGGGAACACCACGATGTCGCGCAGTGGGAGGACTGCGAAGACGCCGTTGCTGGGTGCCTTGGATACTTTGGCCATTGTCCAACCTTTCATGTCGCGGCCACCAATCGGCCAACCGCGAATCTCATATTAACGACCGAGGGTCGTTCCGCCTACCACCGTTTGTGACGGGAGTTTTACAGCACAGAACTCAGCCCCACAGCCTTCTTTTGTTAGTTGGATGCACGAGGGGCAAAGATCAAGAGCCAGCACAATCCGTTCGTCACAACGCGGCACATCCGCAACAGCAAAACGGCGCCTCGCGGCGCCGTTTCAAAAACTTCGACTGCGGGCTCACGTCAGGCGCTGACGTTGCCCTTCTTTTCCTTCTGCTCGGAGTAGATGTAGAGCGGCCGGGCGCTGCCGGTAACCACCTCCTCCGAAATAACCACTTCGCGAACGCCTTCCAGCGCCGGAAGCTCGAACATGGTGTCGAGCAGGATCGCTTCCATGATCGAACGCAGGCCGCGCGCGCCGGTCTTGCGCTCGATGGCGCGCTTGGCGATCGCCGAGAGCGCATTCTCGTGGAAGGTCAGGTCGACGTTTTCCATCTCGAACAGCCGCTGGTACTGCTTGACCAGCGCGTTCTTCGGCTCGGTCAGGATCTGGATCAGCGCCGGCTCGTCGAGATCCTCCAGCGTCGCCAGGACCGGCAGACGGCCGACGAACTCGGGGATCAGACCGAATTTCAAGAGATCCTCGGGCTCGACCAGCCGGAACACGTCACCGGTGCGTCGATCTTCCGGCGAAGCGACGATGGCGCCGAAGCCGATCGAGGTCTTTCTGCCGCGATCCGAGATGATCTTGTCCAGCCCGGCGAAGGCGCCGCCGCAGATGAACAGGATGTTGGCGGTGTCGACCTGCAGGAATTCCTGCTGCGGATGCTTGCGGCCGCCCTGCGGCGGCACGGAGGCAACCGTGCCTTCCATGATCTTCAAAAGTGCCTGCTGCACGCCCTCGCCCGACACGTCGCGGGTGATCGAGGGGTTGTCGGACTTGCGCGAAATCTTGTCGATTTCGTCGATGTAGACGATGCCGCGCTGGGCGCGCTCGACATTGTAGTCGGCCGACTGCAACAGCTTCAGGATGATGTTTTCGACGTCCTCGCCGACATAACCGGCTTCGGTCAGCGTCGTCGCGTCCGCCATGGTGAACGGCACGTCGATGATGCGGGCCAGCGTCTGCGCCAGCAGCGTCTTGCCGCAACCGGTCGGGCCGATCAAAAGGATATTCGACTTGGCCAGTTCGACGTCGTTGTTCTTGCCGGCATGCGCCAGGCGCTTGTAGTGGTTGTGCACGGCCACCGACAGCACGCGCTTGGCGTAGGGCTGGCCGATGACATAATCGTCGAGAACTTTCAGAATCTCCTGCGGTGTCGGCACGCCCTCGCGCGACTTCACCATCGAGGTCTTGTTCTCCTCGCGGATGATGTCCATGCAGAGTTCGACGCACTCGTCGCAGATGAAGACCGTCGGACCGGCGATCAGCTTGCGCACTTCGTGCTGGCTCTTGCCGCAAAACGAGCAATAAAGCGTGTTCTTGGAATCACCGCCGTTGTTGCCGACCTTGCTCATTTTCATGTCCTTTCATGGCCGCCCGCCGATGGTCTGGCTGAAAGGGCGCATATTCAATCTATCGCGGGAAATCGCCGCCGCCAGTGTCCCGGCTCCCGCAACGTATTCCGTACGAAACACAAATCAGAAAACGTGGCAATGATTCGCAACAACCCCACGCAAAGCTAAGCCGTCGAAACTCAACATAGCCTTAACGTAGGCAATCCTACCCGTCGAGGGAACAGCCAATTGTGGCCGAAATGCCGCAAGCCGCGCCAAAAGCGCAGGATACGCACCTCCGCGATCGGAGATACCGCCATCCAACTGCCACGAAGCGCTTATGCCGCGACACCTTCGACCGGCTCGCGCGACGAAATGACCTTGTCGATGAGGCCGAAATCCCTGGCTTCGTCGGCGGTCATGAAGTGGTCGCGGTCGAGGGTTTTCTCGATCTCCTCGTAGGTCTTGCCGGTGTGCTTGACATAGACCTCGTTGAGACGGCGCTTCAGCTTGATGATGTCCTGGGCGTGGCGCTCGATGTCGGAAGCCTGGCCCTGGAAGCCGCCGGAAGGCTGGTGAACCATGATGCGGGCATTCGGCGTGGCAAAGCGCATGTCCTTGTGGCCGGCGGTCAGGAGCAGCGAGCCCATCGAGGCCGCCTGGCCGATGCACAGTGTCGACACCGCCGGCTTGATGAACTGCATGGTGTCGTAGATCGCCATGCCAGAGGTGACGACACCACCCGGCGAATTGATGTAGAGGTTGATTTCCTTCTTCGGATTTTCCGCCTCGAGGAACAAAAGCTGTGCACAAACCAGCGTCGCCATGCCGTCTTCGACCGGACCGGTGATGAAAATGATGCGCTCTTTCAAGAGCCGCGAGAAAATGTCGTAGGCCCGCTCGCCGCGATTGGTCTGTTCGACCACCATCGGAACGAGGTTCATATAGGTTTCGACGGGGTTCTTCATGGACTATCCCTTTTTGAAGGTGGGATTCCGGCGCCGGGGAATGAGCAAGTCGGGCAGAATCGGTTCTGGATCGTTGAGATGTAAATAGGATGCCGGCTCACCCTTGCGCAAGGCCGACCGGCCTAGCCATCCGGTTAAGTCGAATTAAGGTTGCCAAGCAGGATCTGTCCGATGCCCTTATCATCGTCGGCGAGCGGGCGAAACCATCGCCGGGTAGCAATTCCTTAACTGCGTCGCTTAACGAAACCGGGCGAAACCGCTTTTCGTCAGCCCGGCATCCCCTACAATTCAACGTTGAGCTTGCGTCTGGAGTTCAAACAGGGGGAGTACGATGTTCAGGAAAACCGCTTCCTTCACGATTGCCGGACTGACTGTTCTCGGCACGATCTCCAGCACGGCGGCGGGCGGCCGCGCCGTCGAATGCTACGAACTGGTCCGCAGTCCGGCTGTCTACGATACCGTCTATGAAGACGTGATGGTCAGCCCCGGCGGGCAGTTGGTCGACTACGACCCGCCGATCTATGGCACGCTCGAGCGCGTCGAGCAGACCGCGCCGCCCCGCGTCACTTATGAGGTGGTGCCGGCCATCACCCGTACCGTTTATCACTCGGTCAAGGTCGACAATGGCGGCTATGCCTGGGAATGGCGCGTCATCCACGGCCGCAAGGTGCTGTGCAAGGTCTGGCGCAAGGCCCGCTACGCCAGTGTCGCCGAAACGGTGGTGGTTGAACCAGCGCGCACCCGACGGGTTGTCCTGCCAGCCGAATATGAGAGCGTTGCCCATGAAGTGCTGGTGCGACCGGAGCGGCGGCATATCACCGAGATAGCGCCGTCATACCAGAGGGTGGCGCGGCGGGTGGTGGTGCAGAAAGGCTCGACCAGTTGGCGGCGCGTGCACATTCCACGGCATTGCCAATATTAACTGGATAGACGCCGATCCCGTGTCCGCCAATCGGACCCTGATGATGAGAGTTGCTGGATTTCTACCCGCAGCGTAGCCTGCGCCGCGGCAAGATTTAGGTTGAGCTGAGGGACATGCGCGACCTGGAAGTTTCCCATGAACAACTATCGGATTTTGCAGACCAAGCCCTGAATCTCGCCAAAAGCTATTGGGCTTCGCTTGACGGGCGTCGGGCGTACCCCTCGACCAGCGGCAAAGATACGACCGAACTCTTCTCGCGGCCCTGGCTGGAGGATGGGCGGGGTGAGGAGGTCCTGCAGGACTTCAAGTCAATCACTGAGCATGTGCGACCTGCTACCGGCAGATTCTTCGGTTACGTCGTCGGCTCGGGCGAACCGATCGGCGCACTGGGTGAATTGCTCGCTGCGGTGCTCAATCAGAATGTGACGTCGTGGCGGTCGGCTCCGGCGGCGACATCGATCGAGCGTGCCGTTGTCGGATGGTTGGCGGAAGCCGTTGGCTGCACCGAATTTACAGGCAGCCTGTGCGGCGGCGGTTCGACGGCCAATCTCATGGCGTTGGCGATGGCGCGTGAAGCGAAGCTTCCAGCCAACGAAACCGGCACACGGCCCTGCGTGATCTACGCCTCCGAACAGGTGCACATGTCCATTCCGAAGGCTGTCGCCCTACTGGGCATTGGCAAGAAAAACCTTCGCCTGATTGCTGTCGACGATAAACTCAGGATGCGACCGGACGCCCTGCTGGCCGCCATTGCCGCCGACCGCGAAGCCGGAAACACACCCATCGCCATCGTGGCAACAGTCGGCACCGTCGTCTCCGGTGCCATCGATCCACTCCCCGAAATTGCGGACATCGCCCGCAGAGAGGCGCTGTGGATGCATGTCGACGGTGCCTATGGGGGACTGGCGGCACTGGCCGTGCCGGAAAAATTCCTGGGGTTGTCTTTGGCGGATTCGCTGTCGCTCGACGCCCACAAATGGCTGTATCAGCCACTCGACTGTGGCTGTCTGCTCTATCGTCGTCCAGACATTGCGCGCACAACTTTCTCGCACAGCGACGACTATGTCAGGATATTGAGCGAAGATCCCCTGGAAGCATTCGCCTTCTTTGAGGAGTCGATCGAGCTGTCTCGCCGTTTCCGTGCGTTGAAGCTCTGGATGTCGCTGCAGTATCACGGACGCCGCGCCTATCGCGAAGCCATCGCGCGCGATCTGCGCCACGCCCAAATGTTGGCGCAGACAATCGCGTCGCATCCGGAACTGGAACAGCTTGCGCCCGTGTCGCTAAGCGCAGTCTGTTTCCGCCACCGCTCGAAGGACAATGAAGCGATCCTCGGTCGCGTGATCGCGCGAGGCCGCGTCTATCTGTCGAATGCAACGGTCAATGGCCAGTTCGCGCTGCGAGCGTGTTTCGTCAATCATCGAACGAATGGGGATGACGTACAGGCGATTGTGTCCGAAGTCCTTGCTGCTGCCGACGAGCTCAATCGCTGAGCCGCAGGACCTTGGCTTGCGCTCAAGCCACCTCTGCCCGCAGCCATGCCTTCAAACCCTCGACATCGCCGTCGACGACGGCCGCTGCCACGCGCCTGCCGACGGCGGCGCCGAACTTGTAGCCATGGCCAGAGCAGGCCGAGACGATCAGGCACTTGCCCTTTTCCTGCGCCATGAATTTGTCGTCGGCGGTGAAGGTGTAGGCGCAAGTGACAACCTCGGTCACCCTGTACTCCCCGATACGGGCGATCGGCGGCGAAAACAGGTTGCGGATCGCCTCGCCCTCGCCCGGCACCGGCTGGCGGTTCCAGTCGGCGTCGCTGGTCGGCACCCGGTGCAGCCCTGAGCCGAATTTCATGCCGGCGCCGCGCGTGAGCGGGATCATGTAGCCATCGGTCGAACCGCCGACGAGGATGGCCGGCGCCGCCTCCCATGCCGCCTTGAGATCCGCCGGTGGTTCGACATAGGCGAGCGCGGTGCGATAGGTCTTCAATTCGCCGCCCAGTTCCGGAAACAGTTTCAGCACCCAGGCGCCGGCGGTGACGACGATGCGGTCGGCCTGCATCGTCTCGCCATGCGCCAGCACGATGCGCCCGGCGTCAGCGTCGACCTCAACCACCTTGCTGTTTTCGTAGACGTTGGCGCCATTGGCACGCAGCCAACCTGCCAGCCCCGCTGCAATCTTGCGGCAATGCAATGCCCCGCCCTCGGGCGAGAGGAAGGCATAGCGGAACGAACCAGCTTCGAGGAACGGCCAGCGCTTGACGGCGGCGTCCGGCTCCAGCAATTCGAAAGGAAAGTTCCCCTCCGCGAGGCCCTCGCGGTATTCATCGCCCTTGTCGCCCGGTTCGAGCGAGACGCACAGCACGCCGCGCGCATCGAGATGGTTTTCCCCCAGGTCGGCCCACATCTCGTCCCAGGCTGCAAAGGCTTCGGTGATCAGCTGGCCATAGCCGGTTCCGGCGCGGTAGGCGCGGCGGATGATGCGATGATGGTCGCCCGACGCAGCCAGCGGATTGGGGATCGGCCCTTGCTCGACGATGGAAACGCTGTGGCCGGCCTTGACCAGCGACCACGCCGTCGAAAGCCCCGCAATACCCGCGCCAACCACGATCACATTCATCAATACCGTCTTTCCGCAGCCGCGGCCACTGGCTCAACGCATTGGGCCGTCGGGCGCCAACATACGGTCTGGCGCCTGTCTGGCAAGCCGCGCTAATGATCTGGAATGACCGATTTGACGCCACCCTACCTGGCCTTTGATCCAGCCAGCCGCCATGTGCGACTGGATCCACACGAGCCGGCTTTTTTTCAGAACCCCTACGCGGCCTATGACTTCTTGCATGGCGCATCGAACGCCTTCTTCTGGGAAGACTACGGCTTCTGGTGCTTTGGCGGCTTCGACGACGTCAACAGGCTGTTGCGCGACCGCCGTTTTGGCCGCCAGAACCCGGCGGGCATTCCCGACAGCCGCGGCGTCGGTCAGGACCGCACGCATCTCGCCGCCTTCGACGGCATCGAGGCCAACTCGATGCTGGAACTGGAGCCCCCGGTTCACACCAGGCTCAGAACGCTGGTCAACCGCGCCTTCGTATCGCGCCAGGTCGAGCGGCTCAGGCCGCGTGTCGAGGCGCTGGCCAACGAACTGATCGACCGCTTCGAACCGGGCGAGGTCGACCTGCTGCCTGCCTTCGCCGCACCCTTGCCGATCACCATCATCGCCGAAATGCTCGGCGTTCCCATCGAAATGGGGCCGCAATTGCTCGACTGGTCGCACGAGATGGTGGCCATGTACATGCATGGCCGCACGCGCGAGACGGAGGTGACGGCCAATCGCGCTGCCCGCGATTTTTCCGATTTCCTGCGCGGCTATGTTGCCGAGCGACGCAAGAAACCTGGCGACGACCTGTTGTCGCTGCTGATCTCGGCGCAGGAAGACGGCCAGAAACTGTCGGAGGACGAACTGGTATCCTCGGCCATCCTGCTGCTCAACGCCGGCCATGAAGCCACAGTCCACCAGACCGGCAATGCCGTGCGCTCGATCCTGGCGCAAGGCGGTGACATCAGGCGCTTCTTCACGTCGCCGGAGGCGACCGCGGCAACCGTCGAGGAGTGCCTGCGCTTCGACGCCCCACTGCACATGTTCCTGCGCTATGCCTATGAGGAGATCGAGGTCGGGCCTGGAATCGTGCTTAAGCCCGGCGACAAGATCGCGCTGCTGCTCGGCATGGCCAATCATGACCCCGGCGCCTTTGCCGAACCTTTCGCCTTCAGGCCCGGCCGCACCGACCAGAAGAATGTTTCGTTCGGCGCCGGTATCCATTTCTGCATCGGCGCGCCGCTCGCCAGGCTCGAATTGCAGGTGTCGCTGAAAACCCTGTTCGAGCGGCAACCGCGGTTGCATCTTGCCGAACAGCCGCGCTTCCGCGACACTTATCATTTCCATGGGCTGGAAAGGCTTGCCGTCAGTTTTTGATGTCGCGGGCCGGGGGTCGCGACATGAGACTGTCTTTCACGCGGGCGACGGCATTCGCCCTGGCGCTGGTGTGCGCAGGCATCGCCGGCGCGTTCGCCCAGCAGCAGCCTGAAAACATCCCGCAGGAAAACAGCGATGCCATAGCTCGGGCAATGGCTGGCAGACTGCTCGAACGCCAGACGGGCGCGGCCGTGCCGGCGGACAAGTTCTGGGCGTACGAGGTCGATTTCAATCTCGACGGGTTTTCCGAACTCTACGTCTATGTCGCCGATCCCGCCTGCGACGGGGTGAAGTGCGGGCTGTTCCTGTTCGTGCTCGAAGGCGACAGCTACCGCGAGGTTCTTGGCGACATTCCAGGCGCAAGGCTGACGGCCACGGACAGGGTCGGGCTCGGCGCATTCAAGCGCAACGGCTTCATCGATCTGCAACTCGACCAAAAACTGTTTGGCTGGACGGGCGATCGCTACGCTGAAGTCTCGACCTTCCCCGCCACGTCGCTCGACGGTACTACCTTCATCGCGGCCTGCCAGAAAAGCAAATCGAGCGAACAGCCTGAAGAAGGCGAGGCCGAACAGGTCGCCAACGAATGCCAATGCCAGTTCAACCGCTTTCAGGCGATCGGCTTTGCACAGGCCGACCTCGACCAATATGCCGCCTCCCTGGGCGAGAAATTCGACTATCCCGTCGGTGACAAGGAGAAAGCCTGGCTAGCCGTCTCCAGGGACGCCGGCGACGTCGCAACGGGCTGCGAGGTCGTCGCCGGCAAGGGCCAATGGCAGCCGGCCTATTTCAATCACGGCGACCAGCCGCAGGAGAAACTGAGCTTCGATGGCTTCATCGAAGCTTGTCCAGGCCAGGATTTTATCCTCGCCAACCGCAAGATCGGCTCGCCCGATCGCGCGCTTGGCCTGTGCGGTTGCCTTGCCCGGGAAATGCCGACCCAGGGCGTCACGCAGATCGGACTGGACCTGTTGGCGCAGTATTATCGCGACGAGATTTCCGATTCGGATGTCGAGGCTGAAGACGTCGATCTGCTGGCAAAGCACGACAAGGCTTCCGAAGCCTGCCTCAGCCAGTTTCCTGGGAAGTAGGTAACGAGCCGCCCTCAAGGAGGCCATCGCAGGACCGAGATCGCATGACTGAAAAAATGAGATTCGCTTTTTTGCAGGAGCCTCCCTTCTGCTTCACCGACGGTTCGGGAACTCTCGGCGGCTGCGACGCCATACTCGCGCAGAAGCTCTGCCAGGCGCTGGGACTGGAAGCGTTTTCACCCGTCGAGACCGAGTTCGCCAATTTGCTTCCCGGCCTGATCGATGGCCAGTGGGACATGACCACAGGCCTCTTCGTTTCGGACGAACGCAGGAAGCTGGTCGATTTCTCGCGGCCGATCTGGGTGTTGCAGGACGGATTGCTGGTGGCGAAAGGCAATCCGCGCACGTGAGTACGGATTTTCCGATACCGACATCGATCGGCTTTTGTGATTGCTATCCTTTTGTTTGACCATGATCTTTTCCGAAAACCGGCGACCACTTTTCGGGATCATGGTCTAAAGCTTGATCACATACTCCTTGCGGGTCGTTTCAAGCACTTCCCAGCTACCGCTGAAGCCGGGCCTGAGCACAAAGCTGTCGCCGGCCCTGACGGTGCGCGTCACGCCGCCCGTCTCCGATATCACCGAGACGCCTGACAGGATATGGCAGAACTCCCACTCGTCATATTCGATGCGCCATTTGCCCGGCGTCGCTTCCCAGATGCCGGCATAGAGCCCGCCATCCCGTTCCTCGACGTTCCAGGTGCGGAATTTCGGATCGCCCGCAATCAGACGATCCGGCGCCGGCGCGCCAGGTTCCGGCGCGACGGTATCGACGCCGATGGTGAGAAATTTTGGCGCGGTCATGGGCGCTCCTTGTTTGCCCGGGGTCAGACCTTGGCGAGGGCCTGTTCCAGATCGGCGACGATGTCGTTGACGTCCTCGATGCCGACCGAAAGCCGGACCGTGTCCGGCCCAGCGCCCGCCTTGACCTTCTGCTCGTCGGAAAGCTGGCGGTGTGTGGTCGAGGCCGGATGGATGACCAGCGACTTGGTGTCGCCGACATTGGCGAGGTGCGAGAACAATTCCAGGGCCTCGACGAACTTGATGCCGGCGGCATAGCCGCCCTTCAAGCCGAAGGTGAACACCGCACCCGCGCCAAGCGGCGAGTATTTCTTCTGCAGCGCGTTGTTCTTGTCGCTGGGCAGGCCGGGATAGTTCACCCAGGCAACCTTGGGATGATTGGACAGCCAGCCGGCGACGGTGACCGCATTGTCGCAGTGACGCTGCATACGCAGCGGCAAGGTCTCCAGGCCGGTGAGGATGAGGAAGGCATTGAAAGGCGAAATCGCCGGACCGATGTCGCGCAGGCCGAGCACGCGCGCGGCAATGGCGAAAGCGAAATTGCCGAAGGTCTCGTGCAGGACGATGCCGCCATATTCGGGGCGCGGCTCCGACAGCATCGGATATTTGCCCGACTTCGACCAGTCGAAGGTGCCGCCGTCGACAATGGCGCCACCGATCGAATTGCCGTGACCGCCGATGAACTTGGTCAGCGAGTGGACGACGATGTCGGCGCCATGCTCGATCGGCCGCACGAGATAGGGCGAGGCCAGCGTGTTGTCGACGATCAGCGGCAGGCCGTGCTTGCGGGCGATGTCGCCGATCTTCTCGATGTCGACGAAGACGCCGCCGGGATTGGCCAGGCTCTCGATAAAGATCGCCTTGGTCTTGTCGTCGATCTGGCTTTCGAAGGTGGAGATATCGTTGGTGTCGGCCCAGCGTACCTCCCAGCCGAAATTCTTGAAGGCGTGGCCGAACTGGTTGATCGAGCCGCCGTAAAGCCTTGTCGCGGCAACGAAATTGTCGCCAGGCTGCATCAGATTGTGGAACACCAGCACCTGCGCGGCGTGGCCCGAGGCGACGGCCAGCGCCGCCGTGCCACCTTCGAGGGCCGCGATACGCTCTTCCAGCACCGCCTGCGTCGGGTTCATGATGCGGGTGTAGATGTTGCCGAACGCTTTCAGCCCGAACAGCGAGGCGGCATGGTCAGCATCGTCGAAGACGAAGGAGGTCGTCTGGTAGATCGGCGTGGCGCGCGCGCCGGTCGCCGGATCCGGCTTGGCGCCGGCATGGACGGCGAGCGTGTTGAAACCGGGCGTGCGGGTCATCGAAAACCTCCCTTTCTGAAAACGTCTGAAATCGCCGGGCATTGTTGGCGAAGCCCGGGTGTGAATGCAAAGAAGAAAATACCTTTCAGCGGACGATCTGCGATCAACGTGCGAGGAAATCGACTTCTTCCCGGAATAAACTTCCGCCTACTTCTGGCGTACTCCAAAACTCTGGAATCCCGCGCGCATTAGCGGCTTCTTCGACGACAGCACGCCGGAATTGACGCCGGTCCAGCCGATCTCGCCCGACAGCTTGCCGTATTCGATCTTCGGGCAGCGGTTCATCACCACCTTGATGCCGGCGGCCTCGGCACGCGCCGCCGCCTCGTCATTGCGCACGCCAAGCTGCATCCAGATGACTTTCGGCAGCGGATCGAGCCGCAATATCTCCTCCAGGACGCCAGGCACGGCTGCCGAGCCGCGAAAGATGTCGACCATGTCGACGGGTCCAGGAAGGTTGGCGAGCCTCGCATAGACCGTGCGGCCGAGGATTTCCTTGCCGGCATGACCTGGATTGATCGGGAACACCGAAAATCCCTTAGCGAGCAGGTATTTCAGCACGAAAAAGCTCGGCCGTACGTCATTGGCCGACGCGCCGACCATGGCAATGGTTTTCACCGAATTGAGGATACCGGCGATATAGGCGTTGTCGTAGGCGTCGTGATTCACTCGTCGGTCTCCCTCAGCGCTTCCTCCATAAAGGACTGTGGGTCCGTGCAGAAGTCGCGCATCATGCGAAAATGATCGGTGTCGCTAAAATCGGTCGGGTCGAGCCCGAAGCGGCTGATGCGGAACAACCGTGCGCCGGGACAGGCCATCAGCAGCGGCGAATGCGTCGCCATGATCACCTGCGCCGTGCCTGACTGATCCATCCGCCGCAGCATCTTGAGCAGTTCGATCTGCCGCGACGGCGAAAGCGCGCTTTCGGGCTCGTCGAGAATGTAGATGCCTTGCCGGCGGCAGCGCTCCTCGAAGAAGCGGATGAACCCCTCGCCGTGCGACCAAGACAGGAAATCCGGTGGCGGCGGTTTGAACGGGTCTTCGAGCGCGGCCTGATCGAGATAGCGGGCGACGGAGTAGAAGGATTCGGCGCGAAAGAACCACCCGGCGGTGACTTTTGGCAGCCAGTGGCCGCGCAATGTGTTGGCCAGAGCCGCACCGCTCTTGTCGATGGCGACAGAGTGATCGACCGGCCGGTAGCCCTTGCCGCCGCCGGCTTCGTCATAACCGGCCAGTGCGCCGATCGCCTCGAGCAACGTCGATTTGCCGGTGCCGTTTTCGCCGACAATGATGGTGATTGGCGTGGTGAATTCCAGTTCGAATTCATGGCCGCGGAAGAGCGGCAGGTTCCAGGGATACTTTTCCCAATCCTCGACGCGGGCGGGGTCGATCAGGATGCGCTTGAGGTAGGGCGCCTTCAATCGGGTCAACTGCTTGCGATAGGCCATCCGGAAGCGATCAATCCGGCAGCGAAATCGATCCGTCTTCCGCGATCGGAAAGGCCGGATTATGCGCCACTTCCCAGACATGTCCGTCCGCATCGGCGAAGTAGCCATACCAGCCGCCCCAGAAGGCACGACCGGCCGGCTTGACGATTTTGCCGCCGGCCTTCTCGGCCGCCGCCAGCACCTCATCGACTTCGGCGTCGGAGCGGGTGTTGTAGGCGAGGTAGACCGCCGACGGTGCGCTGCCGAAGGCGATGCCGGAATCCTCCTCGGCGCTTTGGCGCGGAAACAAGCCGAGAATGGCGCCGCCCATCTGGAAGAAGGCAACGCCGTCGGTGATGCCGGCGTGACGCTTCAGCCCCATCGCCTCGTAGAAGCGCACGGCGCGGCCGAGATCGTCGGTGGCGACGGTGATGATGGAGATGCGCGGTTCCACCTCTATTCCTCAGGCCATTCCGGCTTGCGCTTGCCGATGAAGGCGCCGATGCCTTCCTCGGCATCCCGCGCCAGCATGTTCTCGACCATCACGCGGCCGGTATAGGCATAGGCGTCGGCCAGCCCCATTTCGGCCTGCGCGTAGAACGCCTCCTTGCCGGTCTTGACCACCAAAGATGATTTGGAAGCAATGGTTTGCGCGTATTTGGTGACAATCTGATTCAGGTATTCGCGCGGCACGACGCGGTTGACCAGGCCGAATTCCTTGGCCGTTGCGGCATCGATCGTCTCGCCGGTCAGCAGCATCTCCATGGCGTGCTTGCGCGAGACGTTGCGTGACAGCGCCACCATCGGCGTCGAGCAGAACAGGCCGATGTTGACGCCCGGTGTGCAGAAGGTCGCTTCATGCGAGGCGATGGCCAGATCGCAGCTGGCGACCAATTGCAGCCCGGCGGCGGTGGCGAGGCCATCGACCTCGGCAATCACCGGCAGGGGATGGCGCACGATCGCCTGCATCAGCGCCGCGCAGGCGGCAAACGTCGTCTCGAAGAACGCCCTGCCCCTATCCGCGTCGGCGCGGCGCGCGGTCAGCTCCTTGAGATCATGCCCGGCGCAGAATACTTTTCCGGCCGCCGACAGAATGATGACGCGCACGGATTTGTCGGCCTTGGCCAGCTCGAGCTCCGCCGTCAGCGCCGCCATCACCGCCAACGACAGAGCATTGGCCGGCGGATTGGCGAGCGTCAGGCGCAGCACGCCCTTTTCCAGCTTGGTGACAACAGGGCCTTCGGCGACAGCCGGCTTGATGGCGACGATTTCAGCCATGGGTCGCTTCTCCGCGATTCTGGATCAGGTTGGGTCCGACTAATCTAGTATGCCGCCTCGCTTCGTCCAACACCCTCGGTGACAGACAGGGGTGTTGCCAGAAATGCCGCGCTGCGTTCATACAGGCATGGCGCAAACGGAGACAGACATGCCCGCCCAAAGCAATCTCAAGCCGGTGCTGGATGCGGCGCAGGTCAATGCGCTGATGGCAACCGTCTATCCCGAGCTCAACGACCAGTTCACTTTTTATCAGGCGCTGGATGTGTTTCCGGGCGGCTGCACGGTGCGGCTCAACGCCGACGAGCGGCATCTGCGCCCCGGCGGCACGGTGTCAGGTCCATCGCTGTTCACGCTGGCCGACATTGGCGGCTATGTCTGCGTGCTCTCCCATGCCGGACCGGATGCGCTGTCGGTGACCACCAATCTCAACATCAATTTCGTCCGCAAGGCCGAAGCCGGGCCGATCGACGGCCATTGCCGCATCCTCAAACTGGGTAAGAACCTGATGGTGTTCGACATCGACATCGTCGCCGGGCCGGACGGACACACGGTCGCGCACGCCACAGGGACCTATTCGATCCCGCCAAAACGGGCGCCATAATGACGATTGATTTCCGGCTTGATGTGTATAAATGTGCGCATAGGTGACCTTTGCTGGAGCGTGACAGCCGCAAAATCGTGAAGCGCCTCAAGGATGATGGTTTCGAGCTGATTTCCGTGCGCGGCTCGCATCATAAATTCCGAAAGGGTGAGATCGTGTTGATCGTTCTGCATCCGGAGAAGGATCTGCCAACCGGCACGGCGCGGGCGATCGCCAAGCAAGCGGGCTGGATAAAGGCGCCCTAAAGCGCCCTGGAGACCGAAATGAAGAACTATTTCGCCTTGGTCGATAAAGAGCCCGATAGCGCGTTCGGCATCCGCTTTCCCGACATTCCCGGCTGCTTTTCGGCTGCGGACGAGGCGGAAGACATCGTGCCGAATGCAGTTGGGGCGCTACAACTGTGGGCGGAGGATATGCCCGTTCCGGAACCGTCCAGCCACGAAACGATTGTTGCACTTCCGGACATTCGTAGTGCACTCGCCGAAGGCGGCTATCTGGTCTCGGTGCCACTCATCGACAATGACAGTGCCGTCGTGAGGGCGAATGTGACTTTCGAGCGCGGCGTTTTACGGGCGATCGACGCCGCAGCGCGCGAACGGGGCATAACACGATCCGCGTTCCTCTCCAGCGCAGCCCGCAAGGAAATCGAAGCAAAGCACTAGGACCTGGTCGGATGTTGTCAGGCAAGCAGCGCCTATTCGATGTGGTAAAATAATACCTTTTACCCAAGCCATTGTTTTTGCTTCGTTTTACTCGCCAAATAGCTTTTCACGTGCCTTGACGCAGCCCCGGCCCTCACCTATAAGCCCTCACGAAGCAGCGGCCCGCAAAGGCCGCCGTTTTGTTATTGGCGACGAGCAAGCGGCTTGGCGCCAATCCAAGCAACAAGAAACGCCTTCTCCGGAAGGTCCGAACCGAAAGCAGAATCCATGACAACCTTTTCGCAGAAGCCTGCGGATGTGGTGAAGAAGTGGGTGTTGATCGACGCCGAGGGTCTCGTCGTTGGTCGTCTCGCCACTGTCATCGCCAATCATCTTCGCGGCAAGCACAAGCCCACCTTCACCCCGCATGTCGACGATGGTGACAATGTCATCGTCATCAATGCCGACAAGGTGGTGTTCACCGGCAAGAAATTCACCGACAAGGTCTATTACTGGCACACCGGACACCCCGGCGGCATCAAGGAGCGCACCGCGCGCCAGCTGCTCGAGGGCCGTTTCCCCGAGCGTGTCGTCGAGAAGGCCGTCGAACGCATGATCCCGCGCGGCCCGCTCGGCCGTCGCCAGATGAAGAACCTCCGCGTCTATGCAGGCACGGAACATCCGCATGTCGCCCAGCAGCCCGTCACCCTCGACGTCGGCGCGCTGAACGCCAAGAACAAGAAGGTTGCATAAGATGGCTGAGCTTTCCTCGCTCGCAGAATTGGGCGCCGCCACCGGCAACACCAACACCCAGCCGGCAGCACCCGTCCATGTCCAGAAGCTCGACAAGTCGGGCCGCGCCTATGCCACCGGCAAGCGCAAGAACGCCATCGCCCGCGTCTGGGTGAAGCCGGGTTCGGGCAAGATCATCGTCAACGACAAGGAATTCGCGACCTATTTCGCGCGCCCTGTCCTGCAGATGATCCTGAACCAGCCGATCATCGCCTCCAACCGCGCCGGCCAGTACGACATCGTCGCCACTGTTGTCGGCGGCGGCCTCTCCGGCCAGGCGGGTGCGGTTCGCCACGGCATCTCCAAGGCGCTGACCTACTACGAGCCGACGCTGCGCGCCGTGCTCAAGAAGGGCGGCTTCCTGACCCGCGACAGCCGCGTCGTCGAGCGCAAGAAGTACGGCAAGGCGAAAGCCCGCCGCTCGTTCCAGTTCTCGAAGCGCTAAGCGCTGCGCTTGCAAGTTCCTCGAAAGGCCGCCTCCGGGCGGCCTTTTTGTTTGCACGCAGCTATTGGTCAGCTTGCTAGACGCTTGGAGTGGCCGCCAATACCCGGCGTCGGATCAGGCCCGTCAGATAACGGCGAACTGGCTGATCGAAAAAGCGCAGTAAGGCACCCGAGGCAGCCACCGCAGCGATGGAAGCAACGAGTGCCGCAAGGTTGTAGGCAATCAAACCGGCGGTAAACCTCACGATGAGCACTGAGCAGAAATAAAACAGCGGTCGATGAATGGCATAGAGCGGGTAAGAGATATCCCCGAGCCATTGAGACAAGGCCGCCATTTTGGCAGGCATGGCGTTGTCGCTATTTGCCGCTACGAGGATTACTACACAGAATATTGCATCGATGAGCAGAAAAAGCACCTCGGGTGGCTTGGCTGAGGTCGGCATGGTGAGGATGAGAGCAACCGCGGCGGAGCAAAAAAACGAACCATACCTCCCTGCCGGCAAGCGCAATGTCTTCGACATGCGATAGGACAGCACGCCCAGGAAAAACCCAAAGAGCGCGCGGGCGAATAAACCTAGCATCTTTATTTCTGGTTCAATCAGGATACAGACTGCGGAAAACGCGACCAAAACAATCAGTAGAACCTGCGATCGCCGATTATATAACCATGCCGCATATATCGCGTTAACGACAACCTCAAAAAAGAGAGACCAAAATACGGTGTTGAGTGGAAATAGTTCTTCGTCCGCAGACACGGCCATTTTTGGGAACAGAACGAGGGAAGCCAAGAACTGAGCAGCCAAGGTCGAGAGATTGCCGGGATGCGCCACATAGTGAGCCAGTCCGGCCAAAAGGCCAAGGACACTTCCAACCGCAATCATTGGCCAAAGGCGGATGAAGCGTGTCGAGAGGAATGACGATAGCGTTAGCCCATTTCTTAGCTTGTCTTCATAAGAAAGAGCGATCACGAATCCGCTGAGAATGAAGAATAGATCGACAGCCAGATAGCCGCTTTGAACGACGTCGATGCAGTTGTGATAAAGCATGACGCCGATAGCCGCGATGCCGCGCAGCAAATCTAGCGTCACGTATCGCCGTTGCACGCTACACTCCAATGGCTAAAAATACGGATCGGGAGATCGAGGGCGCCACGGGTACTTCGCCAAGCGCCGACACACTGTCTATGGCTGCGCGCACTTCCTTGCGCCACAGCCAATAATGCGTCGCGGTCATTGAGTTCAGCCCCCTATCGCCCTCACTGAATGTCCGACTGTATCCGGTTGTTGGGCGGGGGGACAGGGTCGGCTCCCCCCGCCGAAAGGAGGAGGACCATGCCCAATATGGATGAATCCGGCGTTTCGCCCAGCTATTGGCCGCGACCGGCCGGTGTCTTGATGAAGTCGATGAACGCCCTGAGCGGCGCTGGCACCAGACGCCGTCCGGGGTAGTAGAGGAATGGCCCCGGGAAGCGCTGCCACCAAGGCTCCAGCACAGGTTCGAGCGCGCCGCTCTCGAAATGCGGGCGCAGCCAGTCTTCAAAGAGCCATAGAATGCCCAGTCCAGCGATCGCTGCGTCGACGACGAGATCGATGCCGCCACCGATCCCAACGATCAGCGGACCTGTAGGGTCGACCAGCACCACCTCGCCGTCACGCTCGAATTCCCACGACGGCATTGCCCCGCTGGGGAAACGTCCACGCAAACAGGCATGGCCGAGCAATTCGCTGGGGTGTTGAGGCCGACCATGGCGATCTAGGTAGGCCGGCGAAGCGGAGGCGGTGAAGCGTTGGACGCGTGGTCCTATCGGCACGGCAATCATGTCCTGCTCCAACCGCTCGTCGTAGCGGATACCGGCGTCGCAACCAGCCGCCAGCACATCGACGAAACTCTCCTCGTTGACCACCTCCAGCTGGATGCCGGGGTAGGCAAGGAGAAACCTCGGAACGATGCTGGGCAATACCAGCCGCGCCGCGCTGACCGGCACGTTGAGGCGCAGCGTGCCCGTCGGCCGGTCGCGGAAGCCATTCACCACGTCAAGTGCCGCCTGGACTTCGTTCAAGGCTGGCCCGAGCCGCCCCAGCAACCCGGCACCCGCGTCGGTCAAGGCGACGCTGCGCGTCGTACGATTGAGCAGCCGGACACCGAGCCGTGTTTCCAGGCGGCGGACCGCCTCGCTCAGACCCGAGGCGCTTCCGCCGCTGGCGCGCGCGGCTTCGCGAAAGCCCCCGGCACGTGCCACCGCCAGGAAGGCGTTGAGATCACTCAGTTCGACATTCACTGTTCGCTATCCTGTACAGCCCGTGCAGATTATATAGGGTTATAAGGACAGCGGACAGCGCCTATTTCTGCTTGGTCATTCAAGGAGAAAGATCATGGCCAACATAGACCAGTCCGGCACGTTCACCCTCGGCAGCCACACCGTAAAGCGGCTCGGCTACGGCGCCATGCAGCTCGCAGGCCCAGGGGTGTTCGGCCCGCCCAGGGACCACGACGCCGCGTTGGCGGTGCTGCGCGAGGCGGTTTCGCGGGGCGTCAACCATATCGACACCAGCGACTTCTATGGCCCGCAGGTCACCAACCTGCTGATCCGCGAGGCGCTGGCGCCCTACCCCGACGATCTCGTCATCGTCACCAAGATCGGCGCCCGCCGTGGCGCGGATGGCTCATGGCTGCCGGCCTTCTCGCCGGAAGCGCTGACCCAGGCGGTGCACGACAATCTCAGCAATCTCGGCCTCGAGGCGATCGACGTGGTCAACCTTCGCGTCATGTTCGACACGCGTGGCCCCGCCGAAGGGTCGATCGAAGCGCCGCTCACCGCCCTGGCCGAGCTGCAGCGGCGGGGCCTAGTCAGGCATATCGGGCTGAGCAACGTCACCCCTGCGCAGATCGCGGAAGGACGCGGGATCGCCGAGATCGTCTGCGTGCAGAACCAGTACAATCTGGCGCATCGGGACGACGACGCCCTGATCGACGACCTTGCCCGCGACGGCATCGCCTATGTGCCGTTCTTTCCATTGGGTGGCTTCAATCCGTTGCAGTCGTCCACCTTGTCGGCTGTGGCCAGGCGCCTCGGCGCCACGCCGATGCAGGTCGCGCTGGCGTGGCTCCTCAAGCGCTCGCCGAACATCCTGCTGATCCCCGGGACGTCGTCGGTCGGGCATTTGCGGGAGAATCTGGCGGCGGCGGAACTGGAGCTGTCGCAGGACGCGCTGAGCGAACTGGACGGCGTAGCGATGGCCGCCTGAAAGCAAATTTTTGCGGGCTGGGCTGTCACCCCACCCGCGCCTGCGGCGCGACCTCCCCATCAAGGGGAGGTAGGGCGCCGCGCCTTATTTTCAGCCATTCGTTCCGATTCTTGCGGAGCTCGGCAGACCAAGGCTGGGCCGAGAATTGCCGTGACTTCCTACCTCCCCTCGATGGGGAGGTCGGCGCGCAGCGCCGGGTGGGGTGAAGCGCCTGCTTTGAATTCCTAGTTGATGCTTGCCGTGTGCGCCGGCTCCGCTTCGGTGGCATAAGGCACGCGAAAGCCGTTGGCTGCCAGCCAGCCTATCGCCGCTTTCGGCTCGTCGGTCTGGATGATGGTCGCGCCGCGCTCGACCCAGAACCCCCAGGTTTCGCGCGGCAGGCTGGCGAGCACTGCCAGCTCGTCGCCGCGGCCGCCGGCCAGGAAGCCGCCCGGCTTGTTGACGATGGCGTAAGTGTCGGCCCAGATGTGCCAGTCGCCCCTCGCCGCCTCCGCCCGCATGTGCGGGCTGAACAGCGGCCCACCGGTCTCGGTCAGTGTTTCGGCGCCGGCCCGCCAGTTGATCAGCTCGATGGCGTGCACCGGGAAGGCGTGGGCGACAGTTTCGGCGAAGCCGGCATCGTGAACCGCATCGTCGGCGATGATCGGCATGAACTGGAAGCCGCCGCCGATCGCATCCATGGCGGCCTTGACCGTCGTAATCCTGGCGGAGTTCCAGAGGTTCTCCTTGACGATCACCTGCTCGGCCATGCCGAGGTCGCGGGCGACCGCGATCATGTCCTGGAGGTCGCCGACGGCGAGCTTGTTGTCGAGGTTGATGAGGATCCGGTCCCTGGTCGCCATCAGCATCTCGCGCAGCGTCGAAACCGTCTCATTGGTGGCGACGCCGGTGCCTTCGATCACCAGCCGGCATGTTTTCAGCTCGGCCAGCGTGTGCTTGACCACCTCGCCCTTGCACGTCGTCGTACGGTCGAGCCAGCTGTCGTGCATGACGACAAGCTGGCCGTCCTTCGACCGCCTGATGTCGACCTCGACGATTTCGG
The DNA here is from genome assembly GCF_056403215.1 of Mesorhizobium sp. P2_H9. Lineage (NCBI taxonomy): Bacteria > Pseudomonadati > Pseudomonadota > Alphaproteobacteria > Hyphomicrobiales > Phyllobacteriaceae > Mesorhizobium > Mesorhizobium sp. P2_H9. The sequence continues at coordinate 379,651 of NZ_JBFUFX010000003.1, forward strand.
CGCCCATGGCGATCGATGCCTCGACAGCGGCAATCGAATTTTCCGGATAGAGCGTCTTGCCGGCCTGCATGCCGCCGGCGCGATGCGCGGCCACCAACACATGGTCGCGCCACTGGTTGGCGTGTTCGAAGCGGTCGAGGATCTGCCTGGCCCGGGTTTCGCCGGCCACGGCCTGGCCGACGGAGACCGCCAGTGCGGTTGAAAGCAGAAGGCTCAGCCAAATGGTCCGCATCGAGAATCGTTCCTTGCCGGATCGAACCGGGGATAGGCGATGCCCGTGACATCTGGGTGAACGAAGCCGGCTTCGAAAAGCGGGGAAGTTACGTCAACGCCGGCTGGAGCAGCCGTTTGTCGACATCGTGTGGATGGCCGACCGGCCCAAACAGGCGGCCGGCGAGGCGCCGGAAGAGGCGCTGGCCCGGTTGCTCGATCAGCCGATAGGTCACGTAGCTGGCCGCGATGGTGACCGCCACCATGGCGACAATCAGCAGATCGCCGGCAAACAGGCTACCGAGATCGATGCCGTCGCCATAGCGGTCGGTGCGGCCGACCTGCCGGACGAGGGACATTCCGGCGATGATGTCCACCAGCCGGGCCACGTTCAGCAGCCGCAACTGGATGAACAGGTGGATCATGTAGATCGAATAGGACAGTGTGCCGATGAAAATGAACGGGCGCAGGCGCAGCAGGCGGCTGACCATCCCCCTCTCCCTGGCGAAAACCCAGACCAGCAGCGCGAAGACAAAGGGCAAGCCATAGCTCAGCGGGGTCGCATGCGTCTTCCAGGCGACCACGACGGCCAACGCCGTCACCGACAGCTCGATCACGGTCCAGCGTAGCGATCCCGCCCGGCTGACGGGAGCGGCATGCTGCAACAGCATCGAGCGGAAGGAAACCACGTACAAAAGCGCGCCAATGGAAAAGCCGTAGATGGCGCGCAGGAAGCCGGTCCCCGATGCCGAGGCCATGCCTTGCGCCGAGGCCTGCCAAAGCACGAGTGGTGCGGCGATCATGGCGAGGACAAGCCACAAAATAACCCGTTTGCGCTGTGTCAGCACCGCGACGGCGAACAGGACATAGGCCAGATACTCCGCCGAAATGCTCCATGACGGCGTGTTCCAGCTCAGCGAATCCGCAGGCCAAAAAGCCTGGAGCAGCAGCGCGTTGCTGGCGAGATAGGAGAGATCGTTGGTGCCGGAGAATGAGGGATCGGAAGCGTTGACCAGTCCCGGCAGGAAGGTTTTGGCGATCTCGAACAGGAGGAAGAGCGCGAGCATGAAGATGTGCAGCGGATAAAGCCTACCCAGTCGCAAGACGAAGAAACGTCCCATGTCGCGAGGGGTCGAAAGCCTGTCGAGGTAGGCATGGGCGATGACGAAGCCCGACAGGACAAAGAACAGGTCGACGAAGGCTTCGCCCGAGCGGACGATGCCGATCAGTCGAATGTTGCTGACGATCTGGGCGTGAAACAGCACCACCATGATTGCGGCGAGGCCGCGCCAGCTGTCCAGCGCTTCGAACCTGATTGGTGCAGGTCGCGCCACATCCGGCGATCGGGCGGAAGTTCGCAACGCTGGCGCGCCCATAGTTGTTCCGTTCCCCGGCCGATTCCGTCCCACGACGGGACGGATGCTTGCTTTCGGCTGTCTTCATGCTTGTTACCGCAATTTGCGTGCCAGCACCGCAGTTCGCCCGGCACGCAAGAATTTGTGACCGAGTTCCAGCGGCCATCGCCTGCGGAAGGGGTCGCATTTCTGAAAATTATGTCCAATAAGGTCCGCGTCGACGCATAGGAGATCGCTATATGGCCAACCAGAACATCGACCACGCCTTCACCGCCCGCTCCAAAACGGGCGCTGCCTTCGAGCCGACCTATGCCGGCGCGCTGTCGTTCATGCGGCGCAAATACACGAAGGACGTGAAGGGCGCGGACGCCGTGGTGTGGGGCATTCCCTTCGACGCCGCCGTCACCAACCGGCCGGGCGCTCGCTTCGGGCCGCAGGCGATCCGCCGTGCTTCGGCCATCCTCGACAACGACCCGCAATATCCGTTTTCGCGTGATCTGTTCGAACAGCTCGCGGTGGTCGACTATGGCGATTGCCTGCTCGACTCAGGCAACCACCAGAAGACGCCAGGAACGATCGAGCGCGAGGCAGCAAAAATCCTGAAATCCGGCGCCTTCCTGCTGACGCTGGGCGGCGACCATTTCGTCACCTGGCCGCTGCTCAAGGCGCATGCCGCCATTCACGGGCCGTTGGCGCTGGTGCAGTTCGACGCCCACCAGGACACCTGGCCGGACGATGGCAAGCGCATCGACCATGGTTCGTTCGTTGGCCGCGCCGTCAACGAAGGCATTATCGACCCCGACCGCTCGATCCAGATCGGCATCCGCACCCACGCGCCGGATACGTTCGGCATCAAGATCCTCTACGGCCATGAAATCGAGGAGATGCGGGCGTCCGACATCGCCTATGCCATCGTCGATCGCACCGGCGGCAGGAAGACCTATCTCACCTTCGACATCGACTGCCTTGATCCGGCCTTCGCGCCGGGCACCGGCACGCCGGTCGCTGGCGGACCTTCCTCGGCGAAGATCCTGTCGACATTGCGCCAACTCGGTCAGGTCGACATTGTCGGCGCCGATGTCGTCGAGGTTGCGCCGGCCTATGACCATGCCGATATAACGGCGATTGCCGGTTCGATGGTGGCCATGCAGTATCTCGGCCTGCTGGCCGAGCGAAAGGCCCGGCTCGGAGAGATGAACAACGGCAATCACCACGCTGCCGCAGTGAATCAGGCAAGCGGCATATAGTTTTGAAATAGCAGGGAATTTGGTCAATCCATGAAACCGAAAATCTTCATCGACGGCGAGCACGGCACCACCGGTCTGCAGATCAGGGCGCTGCTTGCCGAGCGCGGCGACCTCGAGATCATCTCGATCCCGACCGAGCGCCGTAAGGAAACGGCGGCGCGCGCCGAGTTCCTCAATGCCGCCGATGTCGCGATCCTGTGCCTGCCGGACGCAGCCGCCAAAGAAAGCGTTTCGCTGATCACCAACGACACGACCAAGGTCATCGATGCGTCGACAGCGCATCGCGTCGCCGAAGGCTGGGAATACGGTTTTGCCGAAATGGACAAGGGTCAGGCGAAAAAGATCGCCCGGGCCAAGCGCGTCGCCAATCCCGGTTGCTGGCCGCAAGGGCCGATCGCGACGCTGCGGCCGCTGCTGACGGCAGGGCTGCTGCCGCCAGATTTTCCGATCACCGTCAACGGCATTTCGGGCTATTCGGGCGGCGGCCGGCCGATGATCGAGGAGTATGTCGCCAAGGGCGAGGATGCCTCGGAATTCCTGCCCTACGGGCTGACGCTGCAGCACAAGCATGTGCCGGAGCTGAGGACCTATGCGAAACTCTCGCATGATCCGATCATGCAGCCGGCGGTCGGCAATTTCGCGCAAGGCATGATCACGGTGGTGCCGCTGCAACTCGGCGGCCTCGACCATGTGCCGACCGGTGCCGAACTGCATACAGCGATCGCCGACCACTTCGCGGCCATCGATGGCGGCGTGGTCGAGGTCGCGCCCTATGCGCATCTCGAGCGCATGCCGGAGATCGATCCGGAAGTCTACAACGGCACCAACCGCATGAAGGTCTATGTCTTTGCCAATGACGACCGGGCACAGGCGCTGCTGCTCGCCGTCTACGACAATCTCGGCAAGGGCGCCTCGGGTGCCGCCGTGCAGAACATGGACCTGATGCTCGGCCTTTGATGGACGCGCCGGCGCTGGCAGGTCGGCGCCGGATGTGCAGGTAACCGCCTGTTCACCATGATGATCTACTGAAAGACTGACATCTTTCAGGGAATTCTCATGGTCAGCGCGATTTCGGCTTCGTCCCAGGCGACACAGATTTCTTCGTCCAGCGCGTCGAGCAACGCTTCGCAGGAGGCCGCGCTCGAAAAGCAGATCAAGGCCAAGGAAGACGAGGCGAAGACGGTCGAGGATCAGGTCCAGGCGGCCAAGCTGCAGCAGGAGATTGCGGCGCTGAAGGCCAAGCTCGATGCGCTCAAGGCCGCCGACAAGGCCGCAGCCACCGACCAAGGCCAGTCGACCCCGTCTGCCGCGGCGCTACGCCAGGCAGAGTTCGATGGTGAGACGAAAGACACGTCGACCGCACTCTGGATTTGACGAAGCAGCGAGCCCGCCGTCAGCCTCTGACGGCGATCCGGCTGGGCAAGGGATAAGCGCCCTTGGTGCCGCGCCAGTGAGCGGCGGCAAAGCCCAGCACCACCAGCGCAAAACCCTGATGCGTCAGCGCCATGTGCAGCGGCACATGCGTCAACAGCGTGCCGATGCCAATCGAGGCTTGCACCAGCACCAGCAGGAGCAAAACCGTGGCGCGACGGGCATGTGTCGAGCCGGGCAGACGCCGTCGCGTGGCGACCATGTGCCAGAGCGCCACGGCGAAGAGCGTGTAAGCGCCGAGCCGATGGACGAATTGCACCGTCTTCGGATTCTCGAAGAAATTGCGCCATGCCGGTTCGAGCAGCAGCAGGTCGCCTGGAACGATCTTGCCGTCCATCAACGGCCAGGTGTTGTAGCTGAGACCGGCATCGAGGCCGGCAACCAGACCGCCGAGATAGATCTGGATCAGCGCCAGCAGCACGAGAAAGCCGGCCAGGCGCTGTGTCGAGCGGTCGGCGGCGGGCTCCGAATGCGGGGCCAGCCCGCGCGCGACCACCATGGTCGCGGTGAAGATCAATGCCGCAAGCGTCAGGTGCGTCGCCAGCCGGTACTGGCTGACGGAGACACGGTCGACCAGGCCGGATGCCACCATCCACCAGCCGATGGCGCCCTGCAGGCCGCCGAGCAAGAGAATGCCTAGCAGTTTCGGCCCCAGGCTGCGTTCGACGTGGCGCGTCGCCCAGAAGAACAGCAGCGGCAAGGCAAAGACGACGCCGACGCTGCGCGCCAGGATGCGGTGCGCCCATTCCCACCAGAAGATCGTCTTGAACGCCTCGATGCTCATGCCCTTGTTGAGCTCGGCATATTGCGGGATCTGCTGATAGCGCTGGAATTCCTCCTGCCACTCGGCGTCGTTGAGCGGCGGGATGACGCCGTGGATCGGCTGCCACTCGGTGATCGACAGGCCGGATTCGGTGAGCCTGGTGGCGCCGCCGACCAGCACCAGCGCAACCAGCACCAGGAGCACGACATAGAGCCAGCCGCGCACCAGCGCCCGGTTGCGCAGGTCGCGGTCGCGAGCGATGTAAGGCGCGGCAGCTGGTATGGCAGCCATGGGCTTGTTCCAACGGTTTGAAGTCGCGGATTGGTGAACCATCGCAACCCGGCTGACAAGACCGGACGGCGCGGCACGCCGTCGCGCCGCTTGTCGCGGGTTGCGTGTCACTGTCTCAAGGCTTATTCGAAGCGCTTGCAAGAGGCCGGACAATGCCCATTCGCCTGAAAAAGCTGATCGGAACATTTCTGCTGGTGGCGCTAGTCATCATCTACGCGCTGGTCGCGTCGATCGTGGCGGTCGCGCAGCTGTCGCAGTCGGGACCGCTGGCGCATTTCCTGTTCTTCCTGCTGAGCGGCCTGCTCTGGGTGCTGCCGGCAATGGGCATCATCAAGTGGCTGATCCTGGAGCCGCCAGCGAAGAGCTGACGTGCCTAGACCGTTACGACCATCTTGCCGGCATTGGCCAGCGGCGTCGTTACCCCCGACAGCATGGTGCGAATGTGGGCGACGCTCTGGTAGCGGCCGTTGACTGAAATGCGCGGCAGCGCGTGCAGGAAGCCCGAATGCTCGGCGCGCAGCACGCCGTGCCGCGTCGTCACCGCCGAGGCATAGCCGGCATCGCGGGCAAAACCAACTTCGCGACAGCCGACGGCGCTGGCATAGCCATAGGGATAGGCGAGATGGCGCGGCTCCTCGCCCAGTTCCGCCTGCAAAATACGCCTTACATCGCCGATCTCGTGGCGCGCATCGGCTTCGGAAAGCCGCTTCAGATTGCGGTGGTTGACCGTGTGGCCACCGATCGTCACCAGGGGATGCGCGGCCATGGTGCGAATATCGTCCCAGTTCATCAGCGTGCTCGAGCGTAGCCCGTCAAGCTCGATGCCGTTGGCGCGCGCCAGGTCGCGCAACACCGCGCGCTGGTCTTCCTCGCGGATTTCCAGCGTCAGATAGCTATGCAGGCGCGCATTGGCCTGGAGTTTCTTGCCCGGGGTCGAGCAGTCGATGCTCACCGGGCCGGCCGGCGTCGGCAGCGTCAACCGGTCGCGCGCGTTGACGATGTCCTCGACCACGTCCCACCACAGGTCGGCGGCACCGTTGATCAGCCCCGGCGCGACGTAGATGGCGATCGGCGCACCGTGCTTTTCCAGCACCGGCAGCGCCTCGGTCATATTGTCGCGATAGGCATCGTCGGCGGTGATGGTGGCAAACTGGCCGCCCTTGCCACCGGCCTTGATGCGCTCGATGGCCTCGTCAAGCGTGACGAAGGCATAGCCTTTCGCCTTCATGTCGGCGATCACGGCGTCGAGGAAGTCGGGCGCGATGTTGAGATGCCGGTTGACGCCATTCGGTTTCTCCGGCGTCGCGGTCACCCGGTGCAGCATGAGGATGGCGCCGATGCCGCCGACGAACGGCTTGGCCAACGGTGCAAGGCCGGTATAGCGGGCGACATTGAGCGCCAGTTTCCGGATTGCCTCGCCTCCGTCGATCATTCATTCACCTTTTACGCCTAGGCTCATCCAAGCACGGAACGCGCCTATGCGAACCCCCAAATCGCGATGAATACGCCCTAAGGATTGAGGTATGGTTGACGCCACCGCGTCATTTGACGGCAATCGGCTTGCGGCAACCGAAGCGTCGCCGCGCGCGGTTTCCGTTGACCAGGCCGGCCTGTCGGCCTCGGTCTCCGACGGCACAGCCCTTGCGGCCTATGGCGAATTCAGCCGTTCGGCCTTGGTCGCCCCGGCGCAGAGCGCGTCGTGGATCCGGAACTGGACGGCGCAGGCCGGCCCGGACGTTGTCGTGGCAACCCTTAGCATTGAGGACAGGCCGGTTTTTGCGCTGGCGCTGGAAGTCACCCGCACAGGCCCGTTTCGTGTCGCCCGCTTCATGGCCGGCCGCCATGCCAATGGCAATTTCGCCGCCGCCGATCCGCGCTGGCTGGCCAAGCCGGACGGTTCGGCCATTCGCTCGATGCTGGCGGCAATCGGCAAGACCCGGCCCGATATCGACCTGCTCGCGCTGGAACGGCTGTTGCCGAAGCTCGACGGCGCTGCCAATCCGCTTGCCAGCTTCCCGCATTTTCCGAGCCCCAATCTGTCGCTCGCGGTCGACCTTGCAGGCGGTTTCGATGCCTTGCTGTCGCGCGCCAGCGGCAAGCGCAAGCGCAAGAAGCACCGTTCGCAGACTCGAAAATTCGAAGCCGTCGGCAGCTACCGCCGCATCGCGGCCGGCACGGCGGACGAGGTGAACCGGCTGCTCGACGCCTTCTTCGAGATGAAGGAATTCCGCTTCCGCAAGATGGGCATCGCCAATGTCTTCGGCGATGCGCCAGTGCGTTCTTTTTTCCGCGCGCTGTTCGTGGAAGCGCTTCAAGAGAAAAACCCGCCCTTCGTGCTGCATGGACTCGAGGTCGCCGGCAAGCTGCGCGCCATCACCGGATCGAGCCGTTCGGGCAAACGACTGATCTGCGAATTCGGAGCGATCGCCGAAGACGATCTCGGCCACACCAGCCCAGGCGACTTTCTGTTCTTCGACAACATCCAGGAGGCCTGCGAGACGGGCTTCGACGTCTATGATTTCTCGGTCGGCGACGAACCCTACAAGCGGCTGTGGTGCGACATCGAGACCCAGCATTTCGAGGTGCTGGTCCCCCTGAGCTTGAAAGGCCGCGCGCTGGCGCTTGTGCTGCGGCAAAGCGCGCGGCTGAAGGCCTGCATCAAGAACAGCCCGACGATCTGGAAGCTGACCAAGATGCTGCGCCGCAAGACCGCCGGACAGGCTGCACCTGCGGCTGCCGAGGACGACAGCTGAAGCTGGATGCGGCGCAGAAACTGCCTGATCTCCCCCCTTGCGGGGGAGATCAGATGTCACGCCTGCTTTCGCCAATCGCCGCGCCGCCAGAGTAGGTATCGCATATCTCAGGCGGCGCTACGTCGTCCCGGCACCGGCGTTCCCGGTGTCTCGTGGCCGATCGGCGTCACCAGAGTGAGCTCGGGATAGCCGTTCTCGATCAGCTTGACCGCCGCCTGCGCCACCTCGTCATGGGGCTCTAGCATGGAGAGGAAGACCTCGGTGCCCTCGCCCACCAGGCGGCTGATTCCTTGCGCATCGGTAGGGCCGCATTCGACGACGACCAGATCGTAGGCGGTGGTCAGCGACTGCATGATGATCGGCAGCCGGTCGGCGGCGCGCATGGCGCGAACCGGATCGGCGGTGCCGACGGGAATGACGTGGCAGTCCGAATAGAGATCGGGATGGATGACCTCGCTGAACTGCGCCTCGGAGGCGAGCAGATTGGTGATCCCGGGGAAAAGCCCGCTGTCGAGCATCGGCCGCGAGGCAGCGCCCGAAGCGGTGAGATCGAGCAGCAAAACGCGCAGCCCGGCGTCGGAGACTTCGCGCGCCACCAGCACCGCCGAGGCCGCCGCTTCGTCGCCTTCGGGCGACACGAATATGGCGCGGGCCGCACCGCTGGCGATCAGCTTTTCGGCTGCCTTTTCGACGTCGACTTCGCCGAGGCTGGAGCGCACCGGTTCGGCCCTCGCGGCAGCCTTTTCCGCCACGACAGCCGCTGCCGGCTCCGTCTCGGTTTCAGCCACAGCCGGATGATCCTCGGCTTCCGCGATTTCGACAATCGCCGGCTCCTGGCGGGCAGCCGGCATCGCAACCTGCTCGATGTGCTCGAAACGGGCGCCCGGGGCCGGGCGCATGGCGCGACCCGAGAACAATTCCTGGAGAAGCGTCACGATCGCCATCAGCAGCAGCGAACCGACGAAGGCCGCGCCGACGATCGGGACGATCTTCGGGAAATAGGGTTCGGACGGCATCCGCGCTTCGGAAAACACACTGGCATCGACCGGCAGATAGTTGCGGTCCTTGCGCGAGGACGCTTCACGGAAGCTGGTCATGTAGGATTCGAGTTGCTGGCGCCGCGCGGTCGCTTCGCGCTGCAGCGCATCGAGTTCGACCTGTTCCTCGCCGGCGCGCGCCGATGCAGCCTTGAGCGTATTGACGTCGGCGATGAGCTGGCTTTCACGGGCCTTGGCCGTCTGCGCCTGGGTCAACAATCCGCGCATGATCTTTTGCGCCTCGTTGCGAATCTGGCCGTCGAGATCGGCGAGCTGCGACCGCAGCGCCCGGATGCGCGGATGATTGTCGAGCAAGGTGGTGGAGAGGTCGGCGATGTTGGTCTTCAGCTCGACCTGGCGCTCGCGCAAGCGCTGGATCAGATCGGACGACAGCACCTCCGGCACCGCATCCAGCGAGGCGCCGTTCTGCAATGCCTTGCGCACGCTGTCGGCAGTCGCTTCGGCCGCGGCGCGATTGGCGCGCACCCGCGACAGTTCGCTCGACAGCTCGGACAGCTGTTGTGTCGCCAGCACTGAATTGTTGCCACCCATCAACAGGTCCGACTGCGCCCGGTAGGCAGCAACCTTGGCCTCGGCAGCCTTCACCTGCGCCTGCAGGTCGGTAATTTCCGGCCCCAGGAAGGCCGTGGCCGCGGAATTCGATTTGGTCTTCGCCGCCGCCTGGTAGGCGATGTAGGCGGCTGCAATGGCGTTCGGAATGTCGGCGGCAAGCTTGGGATCTTCGGAGGAAAATTCGATGGCGATCGCTCGCGTCTTCTCGACGCCGTAGACATTGAGCTTGTCGCGCATCTTCTTCAGCACGCGCTCTTCCTGCTGCATTTCTTCCGGATCGCTTTTCAGGCCGGCAATGACCAGAAAGCGGGTAACCGGCGACATGTTCAACGCATCGTCGAACTCCGGCTTATTTGCCAAATTGAGCTGTTCGGCCACCTTATTGAGGATATCGGATGAGGAAATGACCTGAACCTCGGTGGCCACACCTTCCGCATCAAGGACCGGCTTGTCGTCGTCATTGGTGCCGGCAGGGCGGGTGAAGGCCGATTCGTTCATCTGGATCTTCAGCAGCGTCGTGGCCTTGTAGTGCGGCGTGGCGAGCCAGGCAAAGGCGAACGCCAGCCCTGTCACCACCAGCGCGACCACAAAAATGCGCAGCCAGTTCCTCGCAAGACTTGCGAAGAGCTGCCTGAGATCGACATCGACATCTGCGGCCGCGGACTGAACGGACATGCATTCCTGCTCCGGTACTGAGTCTAGATTGCACCGTAAACAACTATGGTAACTCAGCCGTTAAGAACGCTGTAAGCAGCCGTTGGGGTTTGGCTCGCAGGCGGCAAACAACGACCGGAAAACAAGCCGGTTTCTATCGATTGCCGCCACATCGGCAGCGCCCCTTTACCGGCCATTAACCCTAACGGGATGATAACGAACCCGGATCCGTTAAGGTTTGCCGCGATGTCCTGGCGGCCAGAGTGATGAAGGTTCGTGTCCGGTCATGAAAAGCACTGCTTCCCTCTTTCGCGCTCTGCTTGCCGTGTCGATGCTTGCCGGCTGCTCCAGCTACAGGCCGACGCCAGCGGCGTTCCACGAAGTGCTCGATCAGCCCTACCGCCTGGGCGCCGGCGACCGTGTCCGCGTCACCGTGTTCGAGCAGGAGGGATTGACCAACACCTATAGCGTCGACCAGTCCGGCTACCTCTCCTTCCCGCTGGTCGGTGCCGTGCCGGCACGTGGCCACACGGCCGTACAGCTGGAGAAAGAGATCGCCGACAAACTGCGCCAGGGCTATCTGCGCGACCCCGATGTGTCGGTCGAGATCGACCGCTACCGGCCGATCTTCGTCATGGGCGAAGTGGGGGCTGCCGGCCAGTATTCCTACGTGCCGGGCCTGACCGTGCAGAAGGCGATCGCGATTGCCGGCGGCTTCTCGCCGCGCGCCAACCAGGAGAGCGTCGACATCACCCGCGACATCAACGGCAAGGTGATGACCGGGCGCGTGGTCACCTCCGATCCGCTGCTGCCCGGCGACACCGTCTACGTCCGCGAACGCCTGTTCTAGACCACGTGGCGGACACGCTCAGGATCGTCCACTGTTTTCGCTCACCCGTCGGAGGGATTTTTCGGCATGTGCGCGACCTGACCGAGGCGCAGGTCGCCGCCGGTCATTCCGTCGGCATCGTCTGCGATTCGACGACGGGCGGCGATTTCGAGGAACACCTGTTCGAACAGATGAAAGGCAGCCTGGCGCTCGGCATCCATCGCACGCCGATGCAGCGTCATGTCGGGCCGGGCGACCTCGCCTCGGCCTGGCGCACCTACAAGATTATCAAGGAATTGCGGCCGGACGTGCTTCACGGGCACGGCGCCAAGGGTGGCGCCTATGCCCGTCTGTTCGGCTCATTGTTGCGGGTATCAAGGTCTCGCGTAGCCCGCCTTTATTCGCCGCATGGCGGCTCTCTCCACTATGACGAAACCACGGCCACGGGAAAACTGTTCTTCGCGCTCGAACGCTTCATGGGCCGCTTCACCGACTGCCTGCTGTTTGTCTCCGATTATGAGAGGCGAACCTATCGCCGGAAAGTCGGCGAGCCGCCGATCCCCAACAGGCTGGTCTATAACGGCCTGCGCGCCGCCGAATTCGAACCGGTCGGCACAGTGCCGAATGCTGCCGACCTGCTCTACATCGGCATGATGCGCGACCTCAAAGGGCCAGACATTTTCATCGATGCGCTGGTGCTGGCCGCAACCCGGCTTGGCCGCCCGCTTAGCGCCGTGATGGTCGGCGATGGCGACGACCTGCCGCGCTATCATGCACAGGTGAAGCGGCTCGGGCTCGACGGCCAAGTCCGCTTCCTGCCGCCAATGCCGGCAAGGGATGCCTTTGCGCTGGCGGGGCTTGTCGTCGTTCCGTCCCGCGCGGAAGCCATGCCCTATATCGTGCTGGAGACGCTGGCGGCAGGCATGCCGATGATCGCCACCGCCGTCGGCGGCATACCGGAGATTTTCGGCGAGACCTCCCCTGCCCTGATCCGCCCCGACCCTAAGCAGCTCGGCGACAAGGTGAGCGAGGCGATGGCCGACCTCGGCGCCTACATCAGCCTGATGCCCGGCACCGCCGACCTCAAGGCGCGCTTCGGCGCCGACGTCATGGCGGCCGAGATTGAAAAGGCCTACTTCGCCGCCCTCGGGCGCTGAACCCTTTCCAAAGCCACCTGTTGCTTCAAGGCTTTCTTAGCTCTCTTTTGCTATCCAGTTGGGCGAAGCCCGCGGGAAAGTTCCATGAACGAAATCGACCCCACGCGCCGTTTTTCTGCCGACGCGGTGCGCAAACTCAAGAGTCCTGCTGAAGGCGATGCGCCCGGCAGCCTGAACAATGTCGCCCGCCAGGTCGCTTCGCAGTACCGGCGCGATACGATGTCGCCGATCATGGTCAGCGGCGTGTTGCGCCTGGTCGAATTCGGGCTGCTGTTCGCGTCCGGACTCCTGCTCTATTTCCACTATGTCGGCTTCTTCAACTATCTCGCCTGGCAATATCCGCTGACCATTGCCGCCGCTTCGTTCGTCGCCGTGGTGCTGCTCGACGTCAGCGACTGCTACCAGATCGTCGCCTTGATGCGGCCGATCGCCAATTTCGGACGCATGCTGCTGGTCTGGGCCGGCACCTATGCGCTGATGGCGCTGACGGCGTTCACTTTCAAGATATCCGAGGACTATTCGCGCCTGCTCTTCGGCGCCTGGTTCGTCGTCGGTTTCGTGCTGATCTTCGGCCTCAGGCTGGTGATGTCGAAGCTGATCCGCAGTTGGGCGCGCAACGGGCGCATGGAGCGCCGCGCCGTCATCGTCGGCGGCGGCAAGGCAGCGGAGCAGCTGATCCGTTCGGTCGAAAAGCAACCTTACAACGACATCCGCATCTGCGGCATCTTCGACGACCGCGACGACAAGCGCTCGCCGCCCATCGTTGCCGGCTATCCCAAGCTTGGCAACATTTCCGAGCTGATCGAGTTCGCCCGCATCGCGCGCATCGACATGCTGATCGTGTCGCTGCCGCTGACCGCCGAATCGCGCGTCCTGCAGCTGCTGAAGAAGCTGTGGGTGCTGCCGGTCGATATCCGGCTGTCGGCGCATTCGAACGCGCTGCAGTTCCGCCCGCGCGCCTACTCCTATATCGGCTCGGTGCCGATGCTCGACATCTTCGACAGGCCGATCAACGACTGGGATTCGGTTGCCAAGCGCGCCTTCGACATCATCTTCTCCATCATCGGCATCATCCTGTTCTCGCCGGTCATGCTGGCCACGGCCATCGCCATCAAGCTCGACAGCAAGGGACCGGTGCTGTTTCGGCAGAAGCGGCATGGCTTCAACAACGAGATCATCGAGGTCTACAAATTCCGCTCGATGTATACCGACCGCTCGGACCCGACCGCCAAGCAGACGGTGACCAAGAACGATCCGCGCGTCACCCGCGTCGGCCGCTTCATCCGCAAAAGCTCGATCGACGAACTGCCGCAGTTCTTCAACTCGCTGCTCGGCTCGCTGTCGCTGGTCGGTCCGCGCCCGCACGCCATTGCCGCCCAGTCGCATAACCTTCTCTACAATGAGGTGGTCGACGGCTATTTCGCCCGCCACAAGGTCAAGCCAGGCGTCACCGGCTGGGCGCAGATCAATGGCTGGCGCGGCGAGATGGACACCAACGAAAAGATCCGCATGCGCACGGAGTACGACCTCTACTACATCGAGAACTGGTCGCTGCTGTTCGATCTCAGGATCCTTCTGTTGACGCCGGTGCGGCTGCTCAACACGGAAAACGCGTATTGAGCGCCTTCACGCATGCGCCGGCCGCGGTCAACACGTTGCCGCCTTCGGCGGTAAACGCCAAGCTGATCGCGCTGATTGCGTCGGGCGCGGTTTTCATTGGCGTTTTTCTGTCCGGTTTCGTCATCGACGAGCCGGCGCCCTACGATCTCTATATGGTCGGGCTGATCGGCGTGTGGGCGCTGTTTGGCCTGCGCATCTCGCGCGCGGCGGTGCCGTTGCTGGTGCTGTTGCTGACGATGAACATCGGCGGCATGATCGCGATGACGCAGATGTCGGACCTCGCCAACACGCCGCTCTATCTCGCCGTGTCGCTGTTCCTCGCCTTCACCTCGGTGTTCTTCGCCTCGGTGACGGCGGTGCAGCCCAACCTCTACCGGTTGATCTTCATCGCCTATGTCTTCTCCGCGGTAGCGACTTCGCTGCTCGGCATTGCCGGCTATTTCCACGCTTTCCCCGGCGCCGAAGTCTTTACCAGATACGACCGCGCCCAGGGCGCCTTCCAGGATCCGAACGTGTTCGGACCGTTCCTGGTGCTGCCCGGCATCTATCTGCTCTATCTCCTGCTGACCGGCTCGATCGCGCGCATGCCGCTCTTGGCGGTGCCGCTGCTGATCATCACCGCCGGCATCTTCTTCTCGTTCTCGCGCGGCGCCTGGGGCATGTTCGCCGTCTCGGCAATCCTGCTCACCGGCTGCCTGTTCCTGCAAAGCAACAGCGGCAGGTTCCGGCTGCGTGTCGTCATCATGACCATTGCCGCAATCGCGCTGCTGGTCATCGCGATGATCGTCATCCTGCAGCTGCCCGGCGTGTCCGAAATGTTTTCCAGCCGCGCCCAGCTGGAGCAGAGCTACGATACCGCTCGTCTCGGCCGTTTCGCCCGCTACACGATCGGCTTCCAGATGGCGCTGGAACATCCGTTCGGCATCGGCCCGCTGGTCTTCGGCACGATCTTTGGCGAAGACACCCACGACATCTGGCTGAAGACGCTGATGGACTATGGCTGGCTCGGCTTCGTCTCATTCCTGTCGCTGACCTTGTGGACGATCGCTGCCGGCTTCCGCATCCTTTTGCGCGACCGGCCATGGCAGCCCTATCTCTTGTGCGCCTATGTCGCCTTCATCGGCAATATCGGGCTCGGCACCTTCATCGACATCGACCACTGGCGCCACGTCTATCTGCTGCTCGGCCTGATCTGGGGCGCCATCGCGCTCGAATACCGCCACCAGCGGCTGTTGCGGCCGGCGCCGCAGCCCGTGCCGAAGGCGCCAAATCCATCCAGCAGAAAAGCCGCCGAATTCGGTTGACCCGAACCGGCTTATCACGATACATCGCGACCGGTCCGGAGTGTAGCGCAGCCCGGTAGCGCACTTGACTGGGGGTCAAGGGGTCGTCGGTTCGAATCCGGCCACTCCGACCATTTTTTCAAAGGCTTGGCGCCTACCCGAAATCCCCCAAACACATTTGTCGTCGCCGCCGACAAAAGGCCGGCCGAGGCTGGCCATTGCTTTAACCCACGACCTCCCCCGAAAATCACCAATCCGTGCCGGATCATTCCGACCCGCTCCGCGTTGAATGAAATCCAACCCGGAGGAAACGACATGGGCGACGAACGGAACGAAAAGATTCGGCAGCGGGCATATGCAATCTGGGAACGCGAAGGCGGTCGGGATGGCGACCACGAGAGGCATTGGCTCAGGGCCAAGGATGAAATCGATCGAGAGGCAGAGCTGCCGGAAACCGGCGAGGTTGCCAGCACAGACGTTCTAACAGTCGAGGCCCTGGCCGTGCGCACCGGCATAACCGGCCAACAGGCGCAAGACCTCATCGACCAACTCGGAACCGACAGGGCAGCGATCGAGGATGCTGCCCGGAGCCTGGGGACGCAAAAACTCAACTTCAGTAAATAAGAAACCGCGGCCAAGCGAACGGTCGAGCGTTTGCGATTCTAAACCCGGAACCATTCTCACCTGAGAAAGTTGAGAACGGTGACGGCGGAGCATGCTTCCCCCAAGCAATGTCGAGCCCCCAAGCCTTCCGCAGTCACGACCCTTGAACCCCGCGACGTGCGGGGTTTTGTGGTTGTGATGCACAAGGGGCGCGTTGCAAACAAAGGAAATTAAAAGAGTGGAACTGGCTGGCGCCATGTCGCGTTGATCTCAGCCATTGGGAGATCGCAACCATGTCTGTCCAGGAAGAAGACTATCGAACCAACAGAGCCGACTATCTGATAGCGGCGGACGGCCGAACGATCAGGGATGGTGATCGCGATGAGCACCTGGCAAGAAAAAAGAAATCCCTGTGGCTAAGAGATCGGCGATCCGCCAAATTGGCCGCAAATCCTTCGGACAGCTTGCCTGAGCCGAGATCCAGACCGCGTGTCTAGCGCCTAGGCGCCCGCAGGCGCCTTGTTGTTCTCGGAACGAAAGGCGCTCGAGCCGCCTGACGGCGGCGTGCGGCGATGCCGACACGCTGTTGATTTGCCAGATCGGCAAGAGGTGCCAGTGACTCCTGGCCAGGCTCGAAAAGAGATCCCGTTGGTTTCCTCTCCGATCGAAATGCACCGCGAGGCCCTGGTCCGCTGCGAACAGGACCGCGTAGCGCTCGATCTGATCGTCCGATAGCTCGCAATCGCAGACTGTATCCCGCACCGACTGAACTGCCGAAAAAGTTGAGATGATGCGTCCGGGAGCACAGCAGTCGATATATCGCGCGACAGCGTCGATGACGTCGTCAGGAACGAGAAAGTTGAATTGGCGCGAACTGGTTTTGGTCGGCGCTACGATCCGCTTTAGCATTTCGCCTTCTGAAAGCCCCGCGCGATGCTAGCTCTGGGGCAGATACATCAGCAAGGACTAATGGACAGCAGGTGGATGTTATGCACTGAATTCTAACATGCCCAGGAAACACCCGTCCCGCGCATCACCCTACTGGCAGACATCGACCCACTCGGCGTCGACGATTTGCGCCATAAGCTGCGGGTTGAGCCGCACGGCGGCGTTGGTTGCGCCTGCCGCGGGCACAACCTCGTCAAAGCCGCCCAGCGACACGTCGCAATAGACCGGCAGCGGCGCCGGCAGACCAAACGGGCACACCCCTCCGACAGGATGGCTTGTCGCAGCGAAGACCTGCTCGGCGTCCAGCATGCGCGCCTTGCCGCCGAAGCGGTCCTTGAATTTGCGGTTGTCCAGCCGGGAAATCCCGCTCGCGACGACCAGCATCGTTTGATCGCCAACGCGCAGGCAGATCGTCTTGGCGATCTGCGCCGGTTCCACGCCATGCGCCTCTGCCGCCAGAGCCACCGTCGCCGAACTGGCCTCCGTCACGAGGACCTCGACGTCGGGGGCACGGGCAGCGAAAAAGGCACGGACCGATTCAAGACTCATTTCGCCGTTGTTTCCTTCGAAATGGGGGCTGGAGCTTACTGGATAGCTTCCCCATCAACCGGCGGCAACCTTGCCGCCTTTCGACGCCTGCGGCGAGAACAAGCCGCTCGAACACAAAAAGCCCGCCAGGGCAAACCGTGGCGGGCGTGTTGAGAAGACGCTTGCCGTCGCTGCTATCAGACGGCTCGCCTTTCCGCGGGTTGCGCCAGCACTGCCGGATCGATCAGCGCACTTTCCGGAAGTCGAAGTGCCGCGGCGATGCGTCGAAGCCTCGACGGATCATGATCCTTGCCGTTCTCGATGTTGGCAATCTCATCGGTCGACAGGCCGCATGTCAGGGACAGCTCTTCCAAACTGTATCCCCGGCTTTCCCGTATGGCGCGCAGCGCGCTGTGGTCGGGCGCAATGTCAGTCGCCGCCAGTTCGGAGAGGGCTTCGCGTTTTGCATTTTGGGGCATTGGCAACTCCGTGGGCTGAAAGGGTTTGGATCAAATTATGGGTGTTGCCTGAGACGCGGGAGAATGCCTGCTCATTAACTATTTGCCAAGTGGCAATGGAAGCGTCACGGCATCGTGAACCAACGCTGGAACGGCCGTCTTGCCGACGAAGCCGGCGCTCCTCAAAGACTGTCCCATCAAATTCTTTTGAAGGACTGCGGACGAATTGTTCGACGGTTTCAGGCCGCCCGTTCGTTGAACTGCTGTGGCTGGCAAACCAACCATCCTGGCCAACCACCCTGGCCAGCTTTTCGCAGAAGGACAAAACCCATGAATTTGAAGACATTCGCGATCGTGCTCGGCACGATTTCAAGCCTTGCCGGCACCAGCCTCGTTGCGGCTCAGGCGGCGGACACCATGCGCGTGCGCGGCACGGTGGCCGGTTTTGCCGGATCGACGCTGACGGTGAAGACCCGCGAGGGCAACACGGATGCGATCACGCTGGCACAGGGGTGGAAAATCTCCGGCGTCGCCAAGGCATCCGCCCAGAACATCAAGCAAGGCGACTTCCTCGGCATCGCGTCGGTCTCGAAAACCGACGGCGGCAGCGGCGCGCTGGAAGTCGTGGTCTTTCCGGCTGCTCTGAAGGGTGCCGGCGGAAGGCGACCGCCCGTGGGATCTGCAGCCCAACAGTCGCATGACCAACGGCACGGTCGCCGATGTCACCAACATCGATGGCCGGACGGTGACGCTTACCTATGACAATGGCCAGAAGAAGCAGATCGCCATTCCGCAAACGACGCCGATCGTCACCTTCGCCCCGGCCGTCCCTGGCGACCTCAAGCCCGGCGCGACAGTGTTTCTCACCGCCGAGCGGGGCAGCGACGGCGCACTCACCTCCGCCAGGGTCGTCGTCGGAAACAACGGCATCGTGCCGCCGATGTGAGGTGTCGGCCCGGGAGCCCCTCGGACACAATCCGGAAACAAAATTCTACAGTCGGGAAAAACTGTCGAAAAAATCCAGGAGGATAGTTCCAATCGCGGCGCTCATATCACCGGCATGATCCGGTGCCCCTCAAAGGCGGTCCGCGCAGAAAAGGAACCGAAGTCATGAAGAAGTCTCTCCTGTCGGCCCTCGGCCTGGCTTTTGCCCTGGCTGTCTCGCTGCCGGTCATCGGCGCCAGCAGCGCCGATGCAGCACCGCTGCACAAGAAGCATCACCACCATCATCGTCATCACCACAAGCATCACTGGCATCACCACCACCACCATCATCATCACAAAAAGGTGGTTGCGAAGAAGATTTAGTATCCGTCTTGTCCAGTGGGAAGGCTGGCTTTGGACCTCTAGCCAGGCTGCCTTTCTGCTGGTTTTTCATGCGCCGTGCTCGCCTCGCCAAATGAGGGCGTGACACGGCCTGAGCGATTTATGCTAGGGGATGACTTCGGGTCGATCGGCCCGCTTGCCGGCCTGGCAGGGACTTTCCCGAGAGGTATCCCTAGTGAAGGCTAACATCCCGGCCAGACACCGTCTCGTTCTGGCTGTTGCGCGCCTGCTGCTGACGCTTCGCCACCCGGCCCTGGTCGTTCGGTTCGTCATGAAGCTGGGCTATTTGCCCAATCCGGCCGCCCCTGAGAGCTATCACGAGCGATTGCTCTGGCGAAAAATCTTCGACCGCAATCCACTGTTCGTGACGCTGACTGACAAGCTCGCGGCCAAAGCCCATATCCGCGACGCCTGCCCGGAACTGGCCTTGCCGCGGACGCTCTGGTCCGGACGCGACGCCATAGACATTCCTCGCGACCTGCTGGCCGGCGATGTCGTCGTCAAGACAAACCATGGCTGCGCGATGAACATATTCGTTGCCAGTGGCGACCCCAATCGCGGCTTCATCGTCGCCAAGGCGAAGCACTGGCTGAGAAAACGCTATGGCCGCCGCGATGGCGAATGGGCCTATTGGCCGATCGTTCGCACCGTGTTCGTGGAAGAGCGGCTGGCGCTCTCTGGCGCACGGATCGCAACCGACATCAAAGTGCATGTTTGCGGCGGCGTGGTAACGCATGCCTGGGTCGAGGATAAGGCTGCGGGGCGTTCGCTGCTTTTGGATCGGGACGCCAATCCATTGCCCGGGCGCGATCCGGACTATCCCCGCGAGGATCAGGCGGTGCCCGTCAATGCGCGACTTCTCAGCTATGTCCGCCAGGCGGTGTCGATCGCCCCTGCCATTGCCGGCAACCTCGACTACATCCGCATCGACTTCCTGGTCACCGATCATCGTCTCTATGCCGGCGAGATCGTCGTCTACCCCGGCGCCGGCTATGGCACCACCACCAATCCGGCGTTCGCCGGCGAAATCGAGCGGCTCTGGCGGCTCGATCGGTCGCATTTCATGGGGCGGCGGCACAGAGGTCTGGCGCGCTTCTATGCTGGCGCGCTGCTCGCCAAATGCATGATCGATGCCGGCCATTCCCGACAGATACCGGCAGATTGCGAAGCCTGAAATTGACGCCGAGAATGACGCTTTGATGCCTGCGGCGCTCAAAAAAGTTTGAACCGCCGCGTGAACCTTTCCCCTCTGGACCGCACCAAGTCGGCATGGACGCCAAGAAGGCGATCCCAATCAGAAGGACGCCACAACGGCGCTCCACGATCCAGAGAAGGAAATGCTCAATTGACCAACTATTCGAACTTCAAGCGCCTGTCCCTTGCCGCTGCTGTCGCCATTTCGGCGCTCGGCTCGATCTCGGTGCCGGGCTCGGCTTTCGCCAATGGCACGCATCCCACCGGCGACGGCGGCGCGGTTTGCAAGGGCGCAGGCCACTGTCTGGTGCTTGAGATCGAGTGCAAGGGCACCTACACGGACGCCACCGACAAGAACGGCACCGTCTATGGCAAGTGCAGCCAGACCGCGCAGGTTTCGCCGCAGGGCAAGATCAAGCTCGCGAAGTAATCGACTGCCGATCAAGGAAATGGCGGTCGTCCGCGGGACGGCCGCCATTTTCTTGTGTCCGGAACAGAGCGCCGCTACCTGCGGCTGAAGAGCAGGCTGGCGACCAGCCCGACCACCGCCAGGCCCACGGCAGCGGCGGTCGCGGGATGATCGCGCGCCGTCCTTTCGATCGCCCTGCCCTGCTTCCTGATCGCAGGCAAGGCGTCACTGATGCGATCTGCGAGTTGCGCATAATAGTCCGACGCGGCATCACGCCCGTCTTCGTAATAGGCGCCCCCCCGCTTGGCCACGACCTTGCGCAGTGCAGCCAACTCCTTGGAAAGGACAGCGACCCGCTTGTCCAGGTCGATGTCGGTGATGGTGGAAAGCGATGCCATGATGTGTTTCCTTCATTGCAGAAGGAGAGGTAACGCATGGCTGCAAAGCCGGTTCCGGCCTCCCGGTAACAGACGCCAAAGCTCGCCACCGATCGGAGGTCAGCGTACCTGATCGAGCAGGCGCTTGCACTCGAGAAGGTCGAACAGCGCCTCCTGCAGCAAGGCGCGGTTGTCGCGCGACAGTTTTGACGCACCGGGCTGGACGGGACCTTCGTCGTCGGGCTTGCCGAGGCCGAAGAAGCGGCGGCTGGGTTTCACCTTGGGTTGGCCGACCAGCATCTCGTCGTCCATGCCGCGCGGCTGGGCCGCAGGCGTCAGCGGCACGGCGTCAGCCTGCCGGCGCTGCGAGATCGCCTCGACCGCGGCCATGTCGCCATTGCCGATGGCGACCAGGAAATGGTTGCCGTTCTCGCGCAGCAGTTTTTGCACGCCCTTGATCGTATAGCCCTGGTCGTAGAGCATATGGCGGATGCCCTTGATCAGTTCGACATCCTGCGGCCGGTAGTAGCGGCGGCCGCCACCGCGCTTCATCGGCTTGATCTGGTTGAAACGCGTTTCCCAGAAGCGCAGCACATGCTGCGGCAGATCGAGATCCTCGGCGACCTCGCTGATGGTGCGGAAAGCATCGGGGCTCTTGTCCATGGGCGAATCCTCACGCTGGACGGCGATCCGGCTCATTTTGCCGAATCGAGCTTTATTTCAGCGGTTTATGAAACAATATTCAAGCCCGGCGTCAAAGAGGACCACCGTTTTCAACCGGCTTCGACGCGGAGCCTATTTGCTGCCCTTGGCCTTGCTGTTCTGGTGAGAGCGCAAGATGCGGCTTTTCAGCACGTTTGACGACTTGAAGGTCATCACCCGGCGCGGCAGGATCGGTACTTCCTCGCCGGTCTTCGGGTTGCGGCCGATGCGCTCATTCTTGGAGCGGACGTGAAACGTCGCAAAGGACGACAGCTTCACCGTTTCGCCGCGAACGATCGCTTCGCAAATCTCGTCCAGAACCGCTTCGACAAGCTCAGCCGATTCCGTGCGCGACAAACCGACCTTGCGGTAAACAGCTTCGGCAAGGTCGGCGCGCGTAAGTGTCTTTCCCCCCATGCGACCGTCCCATCAGCTCAAAAACATAAATCGATACAAGCAAAGGCAGAGCCTAAGTAATTGATCCGGCAAGGTCAAGGACCGAACCCGTCCGTTCGGCACTTACCAGCGGACCAGCACCGCGCCCCAGGTGAAGCCCCCGCCCATCGCCTCGAGCAGCACCAGATCACCCTTCTTGATGCGGCCGTCGGCGACCGCCACTGAGAGAGCCAGCGGCACGGAAGCAGCCGAGGTGTTACCGTGCAAATCGACGGTGACCACCACCTTTCGCTCTTCTATCCCGAGCTTTTTGGCCGAAGCGTCAATAATCCGTTTATTGGCCTGATGCGGCACGAACCAGTCGAGGTCTGCGGCGGTGATACCGGCCTGAGAAAACGTCGCCTCGATGACGTCGGTGATCATGCCCACGGCGTGCTTGAAGACCTCGCGACCTTCCATCCTGAGATGGCCGACCGTCCCGGTGGTCGATGGTCCGCCGTCGACAAAGAGCTTCTCCTTGTGGACGCCGTCGGAACGCAGGCTCATCGCCAGCACGCCATGGTCGGCAATGCTGCCTTCCCCCTCGCCGGCTTCCAGGACGATCGCGCCGGCGCCGTCGCCGAACAGGACGCAAGTCGAGCGGTCGCTCCAGTCGAGGATGCGCGAGAAGGTTTCCGCGCCGATCACCAGAACCCGCTTGGCCTGGCCGCCGCGGATATAGAGGTCGGCGGTGGTCACCGCGTAGACGAAGCCCGAGCACACCGCCTGCATGTCGAAGGCGAAGCCATGATGCATGCCGAGCCGGTTCTGGATCTCGACGGCGGTCGCCGGAAAGGTGTTGTTGGGCGTCGATGTCGCCAGCACGATGAGGTCGATATCGGCCGGCGTCAGGCCGGCGCTGTCGAGGGCGGCACGCGCCGCCGCTTCGCCCAGCGAAGCCGTCGTCTCGTCATCGGCCGCGATATGGCGCTGGCGGATGCCGGTGCGCTGGGCAATCCACTCGTCGGAGGTCTCGACCATGCCTTCGAAGTCGGCATTCTTCATGATGCGGCGGGGCAGCGCGGCACCGGTGCCGCGCACGACTGATCTGATCAAAGCTCTGTCCTATTCCTTCGCGTCGACAACGACGTCGGATTTCCTGTTTGCCTGGGCATGCGGATTGCGCGCATGGAACAGATCGAGGTCGGCCTCGATGCGGTCAAGCAAATTGTTGCGCACCATGTCGTAGCCAAGCTCGATCGCCGCCGCAAAACCATTCGAATCGGCGCCGCCATGGCTTTTCACCACGATGCCGTTCAGCCCGAGGAAGACGCCGCCATTGGAGCGGCCGGGATCCATCTTTTCGCGCAAGCGGTCGAAGGCGCCCTTGGCGAAGACGTAGCCGATCCTGGCCATCAGCGTCCGGCTCATCGCCGCGCGCAAATAGCCGGCGATCTGCCTCACCGTGCCTTCCGCCGTCTTCAGCGCGATGTTGCCGGCAAAGCCTTCGGTGACGACCACGTCGACCGTACCCTTGCCGATGTCGTCGCCCTCGACGAAACCGTGATAGTTCATCGAGGCCAGATTGGCCTCGCGCAGCATGCGCCCGGCTTCCTTGACCTCTTCCTGGCCCTTGATCTCTTCGACGCCGACATTGAGCAGACCGACTTTCGGCCGGTCGATGCCGAAAACCGAACGCGCCATGCCGGTGCCGAGAATGGCAAAATCGATGAGCTGGTGCGCATCGGCGCCGATTGTGGCGCCGACGTCCAGCACCACGCTTTCGCCACGCATTGTCGGCCAGATCGCCGCGATCGCCGGACGATCGATGGTCGCCATGGTGCGCAGGCAGAATTTCGACATCGCCATCAGCGCGCCGGTGTTGCCGGCCGAGATGCAGGCCTGCGCCGTGCCGGATTTGACCGCCTCGACGGCTTTCCACATCGACGACTTCCAGCGGCCGTGGCGCAGTGCCTGGCTCGGCTTGTCGTCCATCCTGACGGCGATCTCGCAATGGACGAACTCGCTGACATCGGCCAGCTTGGGAAATTTGGCGAGCTCCGGGCGCACCACGTCCTCGCGTCCGTAGATGATGAAGCGGATATCAGGACGCCTTGTAGCGACCGTCATGAGCGCCGGGATGACCACGCCTGGTCCGTGATCGCCGCCCATGGCATCGATGGAAATCCTGATCACGCGGTGTTCATCTCACTTGCTTGGGGCCAGCGGCCTCGCGAAATACGGGGCTCGCGAAGGTTCGGCGAAAATAGCGGTTTTGGGCTGCCGCACAACCGACTTTTCTAATATTGGATCGGCTTTTAGGATTTTCCCAACAAGGATCGCAGCTTTTTCTGGAAATCGCTCTCCGCGGGCTCCGAATCGCCAACGGCGTCCAGGGATACACCTTGCTTGCGCGGATAAGGGTCGATGGCCAGTCCGAAGAACTGTTCGGCGAGCGCCCCGACATCGATCGTGTCGCCGGAAAATGTCTCCGGGCTGTCCGGCCCTTCGGCATCGAGCAGGATTTCGCCGCCGCCGTCAAAGCCCTGCCGTCCAAGCTTGGACTGCTCCGGCAGCAACAGTGCGTCGACCGGCTCATCGATATGCGCCGCGACCGGTTCGAGGGTGACGATGCAGGCTTGCGTGATGTCGGCCACCACATGGCCGCTTACCTTGACGCCATTGCGCTTCCACGGCGCCACCAGCAGTTCGGCGCGGTAGCTTTCGACCGAAAGCAGATCGTGCTCTTCGGCCAGAGCGATACGCTGCGCGGCATCGGCATCGATCACCACCATCAGGCCCTTGTGTGGCAGGCGGGCGACATTTGCCTTGAACGACACGGGGCTTGGGAGATCCGCAGGGTTCATCGGGCTCCTCCTTCAGCCTGGCCCGGCACGGGAAACACCAGCGTGCCGGAAACGATCGATTCGGTCGGCTGTGCCGCCAGGCGCTGGTCGACATTGACGACATAGGACGCCAGCAGCGCTGCTTGCGGCCAGGCGCCGGCGTCGGGCCTGATATTGCGGGCAAGGGCTACAGCAAGCGCTTCGCGGTCGTCGTGCTCCAGCGCGTCGTCATAGGCGGCAGTGCGGCCATAGAACATTTTCGCCAGTTTCTTCATGCGCTTCGGCACGCCGACGTCGCCAATGCCGAGTTCGCGCAGCGAATGCTCGACATCCAGGAAAAACTCGTCGATCAGCACCTGCGCGACCTCCGCGGCAACGCCGCTCTCGCCGCGCAGCCGGTGCTGAAACAGGAACATGTGCAGCGACAGCATCTCGAAACGGCCGAGAGGCGTGTCCGGCACATTCCATTCGGAATAAAACAAAGTCTGCCGCGCCGCTGCCACGATTTGTGCGTAAAGCGCCTCGGTGATAGCGCGGTTGGCGTGACGTTCGCGACCAAAAAGGCGCTGGAACATTGAGGGTGGTCTCCTGGGGACCGTATGTTGAATGGGCCTTGTTGCATCGGCAAGCAAGCTGGTTTACCGGTTTTGCGGCCCAGCGCAAGTTGCGGCCAGCTTATGGAGTTGTAGTTGCGCGCGCTGAAATTCAAGTCGACTTTTTTACCCATGCCTGCCGGCGCGATTTCGTTGCTGGTGATCGCTTCGGCGCTCTCCGCCTGCAACTCGTCCAAGATGATCGGCGATCTCAATCCGAGTGAGACGCTGACGCAGGGTTATGTCATCGATCAGCAGGCGGTCGACTCGGTTCCGGTCGGTTCCAGCCGCGAACAGGTGCTCCTGGCGCTTGGCACGCCGTCGACGACGGCGACCTTCGACAACGAGGCGTTCTATTACATTTCGCAGACGCGCAAGCGCTACGTCGCCTTCGACAAGCCGAGGCTGGTCGACCAGAAAGTGCTGGCGGTCTATTTCGGCCCTGACAGCCGTGTCACCCAGATCGCCAATTACGGCCTGAAGGACGGCAAGATGTTCGATTTCATCTCGCGCACCACGCCGACCGGCGGCAAGGACCAGAACTTCCTCAGCCAGATCATCAACGGCGCCAGCAAGCTGGCGCCCGGCCTGCCCAGCGGCGGCGGCGGCACGCCCTGATCACCAGATTCTGCGTTCCCTCCAGGGAAAGCAGCACCATCTCAGGCGACCAAAAACCCGTGGGAGCAATCCCACGGGTTTTTGTTTTGAGACGGCAAGCTATGGTCGCCAGACATCAATCTCCCAACGCCGTAAAGAAAAACCCGCAGGATCGCTCCCGCGGGTTTGTTTTCGAACGTTGGGCGCTGATCAGCCGTGCGCGAGCACGGCCAACAGCAGCAGCGCGACGATGTTGGTGATCTTGATCGCCGGGTTGACCGCCGGACCGGCGGTGTCCTTGTAGGGATCGCCGACCGTGTCGCCGGTCACCGAAGCCTTGTGCGCCTCGGAACCCTTCAAGTGCTTGACGCCGTCCTTGTCGACAAAGCCGTCCTCGAAGGACTTCTTGGCGTTGTCCCAGGCGCCGCCGCCCGAGGTCATCGAGATGGCGACGAACAGGCCGTTGACGATGACGCCGAGCAGCGAGGCGCCGAGGGCGGCAAAAGCAGACGCCTTCGAACCCGAGATCAGCAGCACGCCGAAATAGACGACCAGCGGTGCCAGCACCGGCAGCAGCGACGGGATGATCATTTCGCGGATCGCCGCCTTGGTCAGCAGGTCGACGGCGCGCGCATAGTTCGGCTTCGAGGTGCCGGCCATGATGCCCGGATCCTCGCGGAACTGCTTGCGCACCTCCTCGACGATGGCGCCCGCCGCGCGGCCGACGGCCGTCATGGCGATGCCGCCGAACAAATACGGGATCAGGCCGCCAAAGATCAGGCCGGCGACGACGTAAGGGTTGGAGAGGTCGAAGGAGACATCGCCCATGCCCTGGAAGTAGGGATATTTGTCGCCATTGGCGGCAAAGAACTTCAAGTCGTTCGAATAGGCGGCAAACAGCACCAGCGCGCCGAGGCCGGCCGAACCGATGGCGTAGCCCTTGGTCACCGCCTTGGTGGTGTTACCGACCGCGTCGAGCGCGTCGGTGGAATGACGCACTTCCTTGGGCAGGCCGGCCATTTCGGCAATGCCGCCGGCATTGTCGGTGACCGGGCCGAAGGCGTCGAGGGCGACGATCATGCCCGCAAGGCCGAGCATGGTGGTGACCGCGATCGCCGTGCCGAAAAGGCCAGCGAGCTGGTAGGTCGAGATGATGCCGCCGACGATGACGATGGCCGGAAGCGCCGTCGATTCCAGCGAGACCGCAAGGCCCTGGATGACGTTGGTGCCGTGACCGGTCACCGACGCCTGGGCGATGGAGTTCACCGGACGCTTGCCGGTGCCGGTGTAGTATTCGGTGATCACCACGATGAGGCCGGTCACCACCAGGCCGATCAGGCCGCAGATGAACAGGTTCTTGCCGGTGATGACCATGCCGGCGACGGTACCGACTTCGCCCCAGCCGACGGTTGCCGAGGTGGCGACACCGAGGCCGACGATCGACAACAGGCCGGTGACGATCAGGCCCTTGTAGAGAGCGCCCATGATCGAGCCGTTGGAACCGAGCTTGACGAAGAAGGTGCCGACGATCGAAGTCAGGATGCAGGCGCCGCAGATGGCCAGCGGATAGAGCATCGCCGCACCCAGAGCGGCGGTGCCGCCGAAGAAGATGGCGGCCAGAACCATGGTGGCGACGACGGTCACCGCATAGGTCTCGAACAGGTCGGCGGCCATGCCGGCGCAGTCGCCGACATTGTCGCCGACATTGTCGGCGATGGTGGCCGGGTTGCGCGGATCGTCTTCAGGAATGCCGGCTTCAACCTTGCCGACGAGATCGCCGCCGACATCGGCGCCCTTGGTGAAGATGCCGCCGCCGAGACGGGCAAAGATCGAGATCAGCGAGGCGCCGAAGCCGAGCGAAACCAGCGCGTCGATGACGATGCGGTCGTTGGGCTCGAGGCCCATGAAGTGGGTCAGGATGAGGTAGTAGATCGAAACGCCGAGCAGTGCGAGGCCGGCCACCAGCATGCCGGTGATGGCGCCCGACTTGAAGGCGATGTCGAGACCGGCGGCGAGGCTGTTGGAAGCGGCCTGCGCGGTGCGCACATTGGCGCGCACCGAGACGTGCATGCCGATGAAGCCGGCAGCGCCCGACAGCACGGCGCCAATCAGGAAGCCGATCGCAGCGGTGATCGAAAGCAGCCACCAGGCGAGCACGAGCACGACCACGCCGACCATGGCGATGGTGGTGTACTGGCGCGCCAGATAGGCCTGCGCACCCTCGCGGATGGCCGCGGAGATTTCCTGCATGCGTGCATTGCCCTGATCGGCCGCAAGGACCGAACGCGTCGCCCAGATGGCGTAAAGGATCGAAAGCAGGCCGCAGGCGATGACAGCGGAAATTATGGTCATTGCCGAATTTTCCTCGATTGGTGGCCCAAAAGAACCCCTCCCTGGGCCGTTGAGACGGAGAGCGGATGCCGCCAGGCAGAATCCGTCCCTTCGCAGCGGCTTATGCGAAACAGGGCTCGGAACGTCAAGATATTGTTCGGTTTTTGCCCGGCTTTCACCGAAAAGGCGTATGTGCCAGCGCGTCTGCGGGCGCCGCCGTCCTATTAGATCGATTGAAATCGGTTCTGGCGCCGTGCGGGATTACTCTGCCTCACGCCCCATCCGGCGCGCGGTGTAGCGCTCGATCGCCGACAGCCCGTCATAGATCAGCACCGCAAGCGCGGCGACGATCAGACCGCCCTGTAGGACGAAGGCAAGGTTGTTCGACAACAGCCCGGCGATGATCACCTCGCCCAGCGTCTTGGCGGCAACGGTCGAGCCGATGGTGGCGGTGGCCAGGCTGATCACCACCGACAGCCTTATGCCGCCCAAAATGATCGGCGCGCTGAGCGGCAGCTCGACCTTGACCAGCCTCTGCCAGCCGGTCATGCCGGCGCCGCGCGCCGCCTCCACCACATTGCCGGGCAATGTCGTAAGGCCGGTCAGCGCATTCTCGAAGATCGGTAGCAGGCCGTAGAGAAACAGCGCGATTAGCGTCGGTTTTTCGCCAAAGCCGACGGCCGGCACGGCCAGCGCCAGCACCGCCACCGGCGGAAAGGTCTGGCCGATATTGACCAGGCTGCGCGACAGCGGCAGGAACTCGACGCCGACCGGCCTGGTGACCAAGATGGCGAGCGCCACCGCAACGATGGTGGCGGCCACTGTGGCAATCAGCACGGTCCTCAGATGCAGCAGCGTCAGCGTCAGCAGGCTGCCCTGATTGTAGATCGCCGGCGCGTTGTTTTCGGTCAGCGGCTTCAGCAACGGCTCGAACCAGCCGGGATTGGTGACGAATGCGACAAGCAGCACCACCAAAGCAAGCCTGAGCAGTGACGGCAGCCAGGCTTTCATGCCGGCCTCGCCGCGCGCTTAACAAGCCCGTCGATGGTGACGCGGCCGAGCGGCTTGCCGTCGGCGCCTTTGACCGGCAGCGCCGGACGGCCCGACCACAGAAGTTCCGCCAGCGCATCACGCTGGCTGGCATCGCCGGGAATGGCTTCGCCTTCGGCGGCGCCTTTTTCTACGGCATCGCGCACGCGGCCGAGCGACAGCAGCCGGAACGGTCTTTCGCTGGCGCCGACCAAGGTTTCGACGAAGGCGCTCGCCGGCCGCGCCAGGATCTCTTCCGGCTTGGCATATTGCACAAGCTTGCCGGCATCCATGACGGCGATCTTGTCGCCCATGTGCACGGCTTCTTCCATGTCATGGGTGACGAGGATGATGGTGGTGCCGAAGCGTTTTTGGATCGCCAGCAGATCTTCCTGCGCCTTGGTACGGATGATCGGGTCGAGTGCGCCGAACGGCTCGTCCATCAACAGCACGTTGGGTTCCGCCGCGAGCGCGCGGGCGACGCCGACCCGCTGCTGCTGGCCGCCGGACAGCTCGTGCGGATAGCGCGGCCCGTAGGCTTGCGGATCGAGCTGGTAGAGTATCATCAACTCGTCGACGCGGGCCTTGATGCGGTCCGCGTCCCAACCGAGCAGCACCGGCACCGTGGCGATGTTCTGCGCCACCGTGCGGTGCGGAAACAGGCCGTGGCCCTGGATGGCATA
Organism: Mesorhizobium sp. P2_H9; assembly: GCF_056403215.1. NCBI lineage: Bacteria > Pseudomonadati > Pseudomonadota > Alphaproteobacteria > Hyphomicrobiales > Phyllobacteriaceae > Mesorhizobium > Mesorhizobium sp. P2_H9. Next base: position 409,853 of record NZ_JBFUFX010000003.1, read on the forward strand.
GCCGATGCTGCGGCGCAGCTGGTAGCCGGGCAGCGAGCGATTGTCGGCGCCGTCAAGCTTGATGATGCCCGCGGTCGGCTCGACCAGCCGGTTGATCATGCGCAGCAGCGTCGTCTTGCCGGAACCGGAGGTGCCGACGATGACGCAAACCGTGCGCGGTTCGATCACCATCGACACGTCGTCGACGACCGTCGTCGCATCATAGCGCTTGGTAATGCCTTCGATCTCGATCATGCCGTTTCAACCCTGCGTTTGGTCGTCGTCATTTCGATCACCGCGTCGAGGACGATGGCGGCGGCAAAGGCCAGCGCCACCGTCGGCACGGCGCCGAGCAGCACCAGGTCCATCGCCGTCTGGCCGACGCCCTGGAAAACGAACACGCCAAAACCGCCGCCGCCGATGAGTGCTGCGATGGTGGCGAGGCCGATGTTCTGCACCAGCACGATGCGGATGCCGGTGAGGATGACCGGGAAGGCCAGCGGAAACTCGACACCGAACAGGCGCTGGCGGTCGGTCATGCCCATGCCCCGCGCCGCATCGTTGGCCGCGCGGGGTACACCTGCAAGCCCAACCACGGTGTTGGCCACCACCGGCAGCAGCGAATAGAGGAACAAAGCGACGAAGGCGGGCGCGGTGCCGATGCCGCGAATGCCGAGCGCGGCTGCTCCCGGCACATGCGTCGCGACCCAGCCGAGCGGCGCGATCAACAGGCCGAACAGCGCGATCGAGGGAATGGTCTGGATGATGTTCAGCACATTGAGCACGCCGGCGCGCAACCGTTCGACGCGGTGGCAAAGGATGCCGAGCGGCAGGCCAATGATCACCGCCGCCGCCAGCGAACCCAGCGCCAGCGTCACATGCTTGGAGCCTTCGGCCCAGAAACTGTCGGCGCGGTTGGCGTATTCCTTGAGGATCGAGAGACTGTCCCAACTTCCCGACACCAGAAGCAGGCCGATGGCCAAAGCCGCGACGACAAGCACGCCGACCCGCCCCCATGGCGACAGGTTCAGCCGTGTCAGCACATCGGCGAGCAACAGCGTGAAGGCGAAGATCAGCAGCCAGAAGCCCGAGGCCGGCGAAATGCGGGCGAAGGTGTTGCCTGCCGGCGTCAGGAAAGCGCCGGCGAAACCGATCAGCAGCGAAAGTGCCGCGAGCGCAACCACGCTGGCGGCAAGGCGCAGGACCAGCGGCGTTTTCAACAGGGCAATGAGCGCCGCGGCGACGACGATCGCCAGCAGCAGCGATCCGGTCGTCGCCGGCAGCGCTTCAAGGATGGAGCGCGCCTGGCCGGGAACGATGCGGTTGGCGCGAAAGGTAGCGAACGGGGCGAGGAACGCCGCATAGGCCACGATCGCGGCGATGACCACGCCGAGCTTGTCGAACCGGATGCGCACGCCCTGCCCCCGTCAGTCGATCCGGCGCGCCACGAATGCGGCGCGCCGGGATCGCCCTATTTCAGGAAGCCGTTCTTCTTCAGGAAGTCCTCGGCGACGCCCTTGACCGGCTCGCCGCCAACCTGGACGCGGCCATTGAGTTCCTGCAGCGTGACGAGGTCGAGCTTGGCGAAGACCGGCTTCAGCAGCGTCTCGATCTCGGGATGTTCCTTCAGCACCGCCTCGCGGATGATCGGCGCTGGCTGGTAGACCGGCTGCACGCCCTTGTCGTCGTCGAGCACGACCAGGCCGGACGGCGCGATGCCGCCGTCGGTGCCGTAGACCATGGCAGCGTTGGCGCCGTTGGTCTGGTTCGCCGCCGCGCCAATGGTCGCTGCGGTGTCGCCACCCGACAGCGTGATCAGCTGTTCCGGCTTCAGCGTGAAGCCATAAGTGGTCTGGAACGCCGGCAAGGCTGCCGCCGAATTGACGAATTCGGCCGAGGCCGCCAGCACCACCGTGCCGCCGCCGGCGACGTATTTGCCGAAGTCGGACAGGGTTGCCAGCTTGTTGGCGTCGGCAACCTCCTTGCGGAGCGCGATCGCCCAGGTGTTGTTGGCCGGCGACGGCGCCAGCCAGACAATCTTGTTGGCGTCATAGTCGAGTTTTTTTGCCGACTCATAGGCTTTGGCGGCATCCTTCCAGACCGGATCATCGGCCTTTTCGAAGAAGAAGGCGGCGTTGCCGGTATATTCCGGATAGATGTCGATCTCGCCGGCGGTGATCGCCTTGCGCACCACCGGCGTACCGCCGAGCTGGATGCGGTCGGTGGTCTTTATGTTGTTGGCGTTGAGCACCAGCTGGATGATGTTGCCGAGCACGCCGCCCTCGGTGTCGATCTTCGAGGACACCACCACCTGGGCGCTGGCGGAGGCGGCGGTGATGCCGAGCGCAAGGGCTGCGCCGGCGAGAGCCTTGATTGAAAACATTGTGAAAACCCCTTGCTGTGAACCGAAATCCGGTGGCCGCATATGAGCATGGCTTCAACGCCCAGTCGGGGCACACGGTTTCATAAGATGAGGGATCAGCGCAATAATTTTGTTCGGAAGCGGCCATTCCGGCTTGGCCAGTCCCGACAGCGTGATGTCAGCTGGGTTGGCGCAAGTCCGTGAACTTCAATGTTCCCAGCGCGACGAAACACAGCACCGTCACCGGGAAGACGATCCAGTTCAGCATCTCCCAGCCCCAGGCATTGTAGATCATGCCCGACATCAGCGACGCGAAGGCGACGGAGCCGAACAGGACGAAATCGTGGAAGCCCTGCACCTTGCTTTTTTCGGAAGGGTGGTAGCTGTCGGCGACCATGGCGGTGGCGCCGATGAAAGCGAAATTCCAGCCGAGGCCAAGCAGGATCAGCGCCGTCCAGAACTGCCACAGATGAAGGCCCGACAGCGCCACAGCAGCGCAGCCGATCAGCAGGACAAGGCCGGCGGCAACGATGCGTTCGGCGCCGAAGCGGTGGATCAGCGAGCCGGTGAAAAAGCTCGGCGCAAACATCGCCATGACATGCCAGGAAATGCCGAGCGTGGCGTCGTCCGTCGACAGGCCGCAGCCGACCATGGCCAGCGGTGCTCCGGTCATTACGAAGCTCATTAGCGCGTAGCTGCCAACGGCGCAGAACAGCGCCGCGACGAAGCGCGGCCGGGTGACGATCTCGGATAGCGGCCGGGCGTCGCTGTCGGCGATCTCCGCCTTGCCGGCAGCCTTGGCCGGAATGCGCAGGAACGATAGGATGATGGCGCCGACCGCGGCCAGCGGCAGAATGGCGGCGAACGAGCCGGCAAACATCACCGGCGCAAACAATTCGCGGGTGAAGATGACGATCTGCGGCCCGAGGATGGCGGTGATGATGCCGCCGGCGAGCACGAAGGAGATGGCGCGCGCCTTGAATTCGGGCGGCGCATTGTCGGCGGCAGCGAAGCGGAACTGCTGAACGAAGGCGCCGCCGACGCCGATGACGGCCAGACTGAACGCGAACAGCCAGAAGCTGGCCTGAAATAGCGCCAGCGTGGCGACCAACCCGCCGAGTGCGGTGATGACCGTGCCGGTCATGAAGCCGCCGCGCTGGCCAAGCTGGCGGATGATGGCCGCGGCCGGCAGCGCACCGACCGCCACGCCGACATTGAAGCCGGTGATCGGCGCCGTCGCCAGCGACTTGTCAGTGGCAAGCAGATATTGGCCGGCCAAGCCGCCCATCGAAATGGCGATCGGCGCGGCCGAACCGATGATCGCCTGCGAGACGGCCAGGATGATTGCCGTCCGACGCGCTTCCTTTGCGACCCCGGCGGCGACAGTCATACAGCGTCCTTGCCGCGCCCCTCGCCGCGCACCCGGCGCGACACGCGATCGAGCACGGCATTGACCAGCTTCGGCTCGTCGTCTTCGTAGAACGCCTTGGCGATATCGACATATTCCGAAACGATGACCGCCACCGGCACATCCTCGCGCTTCATCAATTCGTAGACGCCGGCGCGCAAGATGGCGCGCAACGTCGAGTCGAGCCTGGACAGCGGCCAGTCTTCGGTCAGCGCCTGGCGGATGATCGGATCGATGCTTTTCTGGTTCTCGACGACGCCGGAGAGGATGGCGCGAAACCATTGCGCGTCGGCCTCACGGTAGAGCGCGCCGTCGACTTCCTTGCCGAGCCGGAAGGCCTCATATTCGGCGGTGATTTCGATGACACCGCTGCCGGCAACGTCCATCTGGTAGAGCGCCTGAACGGCGGCAAGACGGGCGGCGCCACGCTTGTTGGCGTGGCGGATCGCGGGTTGGCCGGGCGCAGCGGGTTCGCTCACGATCCGGCTCCCAGCTGCTGTTTGAGCGCGATCATGGTCAGCGCGGCACGCGCGGCAAAGCCGCCCTTGTCGCCTTCCGAACGCTTTGCCCGCGTCCAGGCCTGCTCGTCGTTCTCGGTGGTCAGGATGCCGTTGCCGATGCAGACGGAGTCCTGCACGGAGATATCCATCAGCGCCCGGCTGGATTCATTGGCGACGATGTCGAAATGATAGGTGTCGCCGCGGATGATGGTGCCGAGTGCGACAAAGCCATCATAGTTTGTACCGCCTTCGGCCATGCCGTCGAGTGCGAAGGAAATTACAGCGGGGATTTCGAGCGAACCGGGAACGGTGACGACGTCATAGGTCGCGCCCGCGTCCTTGAGCGCGCTTGTCGCGCCGTCGAGCAGCGCGTCGGCAAGATCGTCGTGGAAGCGCGCCTCGATGATCAGAAGGTGGGCCTTCTGCTTCGGACGGATGAACGCTTTGCCGTGTTGGGATGTGCCAGCCATAGATGTCTCCGGGGGTAACCGGTGACTTAGGCTGAAGCCGGTTTGATCGCAAGCGGAAGATTGCCGGAGGTGCTCATTCGCCGGTGGCTTGACGGTACCGATGCACGGTGTCGCGTAGACGATCGTTCACCGGGCGCGGTGTGGTCAAGGCGTCAACGAAGACGTGAGCGTCCCTGGCGGACAAATCGAGATGCTGGCGCTTCTCAATAGCAAAGCCGATGTCCCCATTTGCCACTGGCTTGTGAGTCAGCTTGCCTTCCCGGGTAGAATTTACTCTGTCCTTGGCCATCAAAGCCCCTCTTTCGCCGCCTCGACCAGCCGCGCCGCGTAGCGGGCCATGGTGTCGATCTCGAGGTTGACGCGGTCGCCGACGTTCCGCTCGCCCCAGGTGGTCACAGTCAGCGAATGGTGGATCAACAGCACGTCGAAACGGGTGCCTTCGACCTTGTTGACGGTAAGCGAGGTGCCGTCGAGCGCGACCGAGCCTTTTGGCGCGATGAATTTCGCCAGCTCGCGCGGCGCGTCCATGGTGAAGCGCACGGCGTCGCCCTCCTCCTTGCGGGCCACGATCTCGGCCATGCCGTCGACATGGCCCGATACGATGTGGCCGCCGAGCTCGTCGCCAATCTTCAGCGCCCGCTCCAGATTGATCCTCGTGCCGGATTTCCAGCCCATGGCCGTCGTCAGCCGGAGCGCCTCTTCCCAGGCCTCGACCTCGAACCAGCGCGCATTGGCGCCCCTTTCCGGCAGTGCCGTCACCGTCAGGCAGACGCCGCCGCAGGAAATCGAGGCGCCGATAGCGATGGTGTCCGGGTCGTAGGCAGTGTCGATGCGCAAGCCGACGCCTTCCCGCAGCGGCCTCACGGCGGCGACTGTGCCGACATCGGTGACAATTCCGGTAAACATCGATGCTGATCCTAGAAGTTTCGTATCCATTCCGCGTAGCTGTCTTCGCCGAACTGCATGTCGCGCAATTTGCGAAATCCTGCCGGGATATGGTTGGCGTCGATGGGCGATGCAATGCCGACCTTGCCGATCGCTTCCGGCCCCTGGAACAGGATGATGCGGTCGACTAGCCCGTCGGCCAGGAAAGCGCTGGCGACCTTGGCGCCGCCCTCGACCAGCACACTCGCCATGCCGAGCGCGGCCAGATCCTCGAGCAGTTCCGGCAGTGCGACGCCGCCTTCATGCGTTTCGGTGCCGATGAAGCGCACGCCGGCACGCTCCAGCGCTGCGCGCCGGTGCGGATCGGCCTCCAGGCACGCGGCGACATAGAGCGGAACCCGGTCGATGCCGGATACCAGCTTCGACGTCTCCGGCAACCTGATCTGGCGGTCGAGCACGATGCGCGCCGGCGAGCGGTTTTCCAATCCTGGCAACCGCACGGTCAGCGCCGGATCGTCTTCCAGAGCCGTGCCGATGCCGACCAATATGCCGTCGGCCTCGGCTCGCATCAGGTAGACTTCGCGCCGCGCGATGTCGCCGGTGATCGAGACCTGCCCGTCGCCTGCCACGCCGATCTTGCCGTCGCTGGAAAGCGCAAGCTTCAGAATCACTTCCGGGCGTTTTTTGAGCGATCGAATCAGATAGCCGGCCATCTGCTCGGCGGCCTCGGTCGCCAGCACCTTTTCGACCACCTCGACACCGGCGGCGCGCAGGATGGCATAGCCCTGGCCGGACACGCGCGGATCGGGATCGCTCGCCGCCCCTACCACCCGTGCCACGCCGGCATTGACCAGCGCATTGGCGCAAGGCGGCGTGCGGCCGTGGTGGGCGCAAGGCTCCAGCGTGACATAGGCGGTGGCGCCACGCGCCAGTTCGCCGGCCTCGGCCAGTGCCTCGGTCTCGGCATGCGGCCGGCCACCGACAGCGGTGACGCCGGTGCCGACGATCATCGGCCCGGAGCCGTCGTCACGCACGATCAGCGTGCCGACGGAAGGGTTGGTCGAGGTCCGCCCGGCATTTTTGCGCGACAGCCTGAGTGCTGCCGCCATGAAGCGGCGATCAAGAACCTCTTGCGCGGCTTTGTCAGGCCTTGCCATGCTCAGCCGGCTTCCTCTTCGCCCTTGGCCTCGTCGCCCTTGAGCTCGCCCAGCACGTCATGGAAATCCTTGGCCTCGCGGAAGTTGCGATAGACCGAGGCGAAGCGCACATAGGCGACGTCGTCGAGCGACTTCAGCGCCTCCATCACCAGCCGCCCGACCTCACCCGAGGCAACTTCGGTCTCGCCCGAGCTTTCGAGCTGGCGCACGATGCCGGTGACGGCGCGGTCGATGCGCTCGGGATCGACATTGCGCTTGCGCACGGCGATCTCGACCGAGCGCAGCAGCTTGTCGCGGTCGAACGGCACTTTGCGTCCGGACTTTTTCACCACCACGAGATCGCGCAGCTGGACGCGTTCGAAAGTGGTGAAGCGGCCGCCGCAATCGGGGCAAACGCGCCGCCGGCGGATCGCCGCGCCATCTTCGGCGGGGCGCGAATCCTTCACCTGCGTATCTTCGGACTGGCAGTAGGGACAGCGCATGAAAAGCCTTCGGTTCGAGATTCCTGGTGAGCGAAAGGCTTAAAGCCTTCCGCGCCTCAGAGATAGCGAGGCGCGAGGAAGATTGCCAGCGCCACCAGATGCGTCAGGGCGCGACGTCCTTGGTCGGGAAACCGCAGGATGTGCCGAGATTGCGATAGGCCTTGGTGAAGCCGTCCATCGGGATACTGGTGACAGTCTGTTTGCCGAAAACGACATCGAGCGAGACGACTTTGCGCATGGCGCGCAATAAAGCGAGGCTGGTCTTGGCTTGATTGTCGACCGTCCAGCTCGGGCGCCCTTTGATGGCATCATTGGAATAGACCGTCGCGGAAACCTTGACGCCGGGATCGCCGAAGGTCGCCGCGATCTTCTTGCCGACCGGCAAATCCTTGTTGCCGACGGTGATCATAATCGCCGGATAGGCATCGGGCGGCAGAGCGTCGCCGCTCGAGATCGAAAGCGTCAGCGTGCCCGCATTGCCGCTGCCATCGACAAAGGCCGTGGAGGCGGCACAGGTCTTGTGCGAATCCTGGCCGGTGTCGAGCGTATCGATGATGGTGGTCCACCTGCCAAAGGTGTTGGTGGCCGGACCATCCGTGCTCGGCTGCTCCTGGGCAACCGCTCCTGAGACAGCGAAGGCGGCAAACGCGCCGAAAAGGGCCAGAATGGCAAGACCGAAAGTGCGCATCATCAAGTCTCCAGTAAGCCGCGCCGCCCGATCAAGGAGCGGCGCAGAGTGCAGGATAAAAGAGGACGCGCCGCTGGCGGTCAACCGAGATAGGGATAGAGCGGGAAGCGATCGGTCAATGCCACCACCTTGGCCTTCACCGCGGCCTCCACGGCAGCGTTGCCTTCGTCGGAATTGGCGACTTTCAGCCCGTCCAGCACTTCGGCGATCAGCTTGCCGATCTCGCGGAACTCGGCCTGGCCAAAGCCGCGCGTGGTGCCGGCCGGGGTGCCGAGACGCACGCCGGAGGTGACGAAGGGCTTTTCCGGATCGAACGGAATGCCGTTCTTGTTGCAGGTGATGTTGGCGCGGCCAAGGGCTGCCTCGGCGCGCTTGCCGGTGGCGTTCTTGGGGCGCAGATCGACCAGCATCAGGTGGTTGTCGGTGCCGCCGGAGACGATGTCGAGGCCGGTTTCCTGCAGGCTGGAGGCGAGCGCCTTGGCGTTGGCAGCAACGCTCTCGGCGTAAACCTTGAAGCTCGGCTTCAACGCCTCGCCGAACGCCACAGCCTTGGCGGCGATGACGTGCATCAGCGGGCCACCCTGCAGGCCAGGGAAGACGGCCGAGTTCATCTTCTTGGCGATGTCTTCGTCGTTGCACAGGATCATGCCGCCGCGCGGGCCGCGCAGTGACTTGTGCGTGGTGGTGGTCACCACATGCGCATGCGGCAGCGGCGACGGATGCACGCCGCCGGCGACCAGGCCGGCAATGTGGGCCATGTCGACCATCAGATAGGCGCCGACCGCGTCGGCGATCTCGCGAAACCGCTTCCAGTCCCAGACGCGCGAATAGGCGGTGCCGCCAGCCAGGATCAGTTTCGGCTTGGTCTCGTGCGCGGTCTTCTCGATCGCGTCCATGTCGAGCAGGTGGTCTTCCTTGCGCACGCCGTAGGAGACGACCTTGAACCATTTGCCGCTCATATTGACCGGCGAGCCGTGGGTCAGATGCCCGCCGGAATTGAGGTCGAGACCCATGAAGGTGTCGCCGGGCTGCAGCAGCGCCAGGAACACCGCCTGGTTCATCTGGCTGCCGGAATTCGGCTGGACGTTGGCGAAGTTGCAGCCAAACAGTTTTTTGGCGCGCTCGATGGCCAGTTCCTCGGCCACGTCGACGAACTGGCAGCCGCCATAGTAGCGCTTGCCCGGATAGCCCTCGGCGTATTTGTTGGTCATGATCGAGCCTTGCGCCTCGAGCACGGCGCGCGAGACGATGTTTTCCGACGCAATCAGCTCGATCTCATGGCGCTGGCGGCCGAGTTCGTTGCGGATGGCGCCGAAAATCTCCGGATCGGCGTCGGCCAGCGTGGTTTCGAAGAAGGATTCGAATTTGTTCGACACTGCCGCTGCTGTTGCCATGGCCTGAAATCCTCGGGTTCGGGGGCAATTTACCTATGCATATCGTTGCCCCAAAACCGCTGTACACGTTTGGGCGACATGCATTGCCGCGCCATTAACACAGTTGTTTTCGCCTCGCCACGTTTGCGGCGCGAAATTTGCTGGCCGGTTTGCGCCAGCAGGGCGGGTAGTCGCTATTTCCTGGACTGCCGGCCTTTCAACAAGGCCTCGGTCAGCGTGATCTCGGCAAACAGCGCCTGTGCCGTATGGTCGTTGATTTCGCCGCTGCGCAACATGGCGCGTATAGCGGTGCGCTCAGCCTCGATGGCTGAGAACCGGAGTTCCAGCTCCAGCCGCCCGGCTTCGCGAGCCTCGGCTCGGGCTTCATTGGCTTCGTCGGAGGCGGCGATGCGGCGGCGGTAGCCGGCAACGATGCTGTCAGCCACCGCCAGGCGGGCATCGGCCGCCTCCCCTTCGCTTGCGTCATTGGCGACGCTCTCGATGCGGGCGATTGCTGCGTTGGCCGCGCCGACGCGCGCCCGGCGCTCCTCGGCAGCACTCGGATCCTCGCCCGGCTCGACCAGCCCGCGGGCGATCTTCGGCAAAGCCAGGCTGGCGATGATCAGCGAGCAGATGATGACGCCGGCGGCGAGGAAGATCACCAGATCGCGCGCAGGAAAGGGCGAACCGTCCGGCATGGCGAGCGGCAACGACAGGATGCCTGCCAGTGTTATTGCGCCACGCACGCCGGCCACGGAACCGGCGAGACGCACGCGCAGGCCGAACGGCTCGGCCTTGCGCTTGCCCAGGCGCGCCGCGATACCGGCTGCGATATCGCCGACCCAGATCCACAGGAAGCGCAACGCGATCAGGCACAGCGTCAGGATCAGCACCGTGGCAACAGGTTCGACCAGCCAATGCCGGGTCGAAAGTTCTGGTGGCACCTTTCGGATGATATCAGGGAGTTGCAAGCCGAGCAGGATGAAGAGCGCGCCGTTGAAGACGAACGACAGCGTCGTCCAAAGCGACATCGTCTGCATGCGCGCCGAGACGCCGAGATAGCGGAAAACGCCGGAGCCACCGGTGAGCAGACCAGCGGTGACTGCCGCCAGAATGCCGGAGGCGCCGGCATATTCGGCGCCGAGATAGGCGATGAAGGGGATCAGAATCATGACCAGCACCTGAGCCTCGGCCGGCACGCCGCCGATGCGGTTCAGAAGCTGAAGCGTCTTGGCGGCGGCGAACAGCGCAGCGACGCCGACCAGGATGCCGACCGCGACGGCGTAGAGGAAGGTCAGTGATGCGGCGGCGAAAGAAAAACTGCCGGTCAGCACTGCCGCCACGGCGAAGCGGAACATGACCAGGCCCGACGCATCGTTGAGCAGCGACTCGCCTTCCAGAATGTGCATCAGCCGCGCCGGCACCACATTCCTGTCGACGATCGAGGACACCGCCACCGCGTCGGTCGGCGACAGCACTGCAGCGAGCGCGAAAGCGACCACGAGCGGTATGCTCGGCACCAGCCAGTGCAAGGCATAGCCGAAACCGACGATGGTGAAGAAGACCAGCCCGATGGCAAGGTCGAGGATCGGCCCGCGCAGTGCCAGCAATTCACGCTTCGGCGCGGTCGCGGCGTCGCTGAACAGTAGCGGCGGGATGAACACCAGCAGGAACAGTTCGGGATCGATCTCGACATGCAGGCCGCGCATCGGCCAGGCAAGTGCGGCGCCTATGGCAATCTGCAGCACCGGCAGCGGTACCCGCACCAGCCGTACCAGCGCGCCGGAGACGGCGACGAAGACCAGCACGACCAGGATGAAGACGGCGACTTCCATGTTGCGGTTCCAGACGCGTTGTTGCCGACCATGCGCAAAGCCGGCCGGTCCGTCCAGCCGGCAAGAAATAGACACGCCGTCCGGGAATTCGAAAAACAAAAAGGCCGCCCGTCGGCGGCCTTTTAAGAAATAATATCAGTCGCTTAGAGCGCGGAGGTAATCTGCAACTCGCTGGCCCCGTCGAGGCCGTAAATGTCGTCGCGCAGCTGCACGACGCCTGGCCCCGTCGACCAGGCCGAGACATAAAGAAAATGAACCGGTACCGGATTGGTGACCTGCACCGGCGTGTTCTCACCGGTTTTGATCGCCGCCTCGAAGTGCTGGCGGTCCCAGCCTGGCGTGTCGCGCAGGATCCAGGTGACGAGGTCGCGCACATTCTGCACGCGCACGCAGCCCGAGGAATCAAACCGCATCATCTTGCCGAACAGGCTCTGCTGCGGCGTATCATGCATATAGACGCCATCCGGGCTCGGGAAGTTGATCTTGACCGAGGCCATGGCGTTGCCGGAGCCCGGATCCTGGCGGAAGCGGTACTTTTCTGCATCGTCGGTCGACCAGTCGACTGTCATCGGATCGACCTCGCTGCCATCCGGTGCGAACAGGCGGATATGGCTGTCCTTGAGATAGTCGGGGTTCTTCCGCATCAGCGGAATGATGTCCTTGCGCACGATCGAGACCGGAGCGTTCCAGTAAGGATTGACGATGATCTCGTTGATCTTGGAATTGACGATCGGCGTCTGGCGGTCGATCTTGCCGACGATCGCGGTGTGGCGCAGCACGACACGGTCGTTCTCGACCGCCTCGATCTGGGCGCCGGGAATGTCGACTAGTACGTAGCGGTTGCCCAGCGTACCGGCCTTTTCGCGCAGCCGCTGCAGATTGGTCTGCAACTGGCCAAGCCGGATTTGCGCCGAAACATTCATCGCCGCGTAGGTGTATTTGCCCATCGAGCCGTCCGAAGGCAGGCCGTGGCGCGCCTGGAAGCGCTTGACGGCCGCGTCGACATAGGAATCGAAGGACGTCGAAATGCCGGCGCTCTGCGCCAGGTCGCCCGACATCATCAGCCGCTTGCGCAGCGGCACCACGTCGGGATCGTCGACGCCAAGCTGCAGCTTCTTGGTCGCGGGAACCTCGACCCAGCCGCCCTGGGCGACGATGTTCTGATACTGCGCGACGGCCTGCTCGGTGAAGGCAACGGTCTGCAGGCTGAAGATCGGCAGCGTCGAGGCGACCTTACCACCTTCTGAGGCGCGGGCATCGAACTGGTCGTCCCAATTGCCGCGGGCCGAGGATTTCAGGATATCCCCGATCACATCCTGCGCATTGGCGCTGTTCGCAACCATTGCGACGGCGAGCGCGGAGGCTCCGGAAAGGAAGAAACGGCGGCTGGTTCTCATGGACGTTCCAGACATTCTTGTAGCAATCGGATCACCGGGCGATCTCGCCCGCACTCTAAGATTGGCAATCTTAACAATTAGCCAACCATGGCTTGCATCACTTGGGCGTGAAACGCACGGGTGCGATGCCAGTTCCGGATGAGCACTCTGCCTTGTGAAATCTTGGCCTTCACCGCAGCATCACCCGTATCCTCGCTTTCACCGGGAATATGGCGGCAACGTGGCTGCTGCCCGAATTTGGATTGGCCGGAGCGGCGAAAAGCCGAGATCGGTGCTTTTCGGCACCGTCATCGCTCAGCGCGAAGTCTCAACCCTTCGGCTCCTGACCCGGCGGCGCCTTCAATTCCGAGCATCGCTGTAACACCTCATTTTGGGGATAGCGCAGGACCTTGTTGTCCAATTTGAGCAGCATCTCCCGTCTCTTGTCCGGGCTGCCCTCGCCGTCCGTGCAGCTCATGTCCAGAATGATCGCGTCCAGGCGGTTGATCTTCTGGACTTTGATCAATGTGCAGCGGACTTCCCACATCTCCACCGCCTTGTCGGTGAACGTCACGATGGAGTCATTGTTGTCGCATGGGGCGCTGCCTTGCGCGGCAAAGGAATCCTTCCACCACTCCTCCGCAAACGCCGGTTGCGCGGCCAGCAAAAACACCGCGGCAAGCGAGCAAATCGTCGAGCGGTTCCCCAGGTCCATCATGCGCTCCCTCCAGGCCGCGACAATTAAGCACCGTTGCCGCAACCCTGCCAAGGAGGCTGCCGACGAGGCGGCTGAGCTTTGGGCAAGGTTTCTGCGCCACCAAAGAAAAAAGGACCGGTGCCCCCCGGCGCCGGTCCTGATTTCCTTCTGCCCCGGCCGCGCTTCTTTCTGGCCCGGCTCGAATCTTGCTGCCTGGGATGCCTTACATCCGGTAGGCGATGGTGTCGTTCCAGAAGCGATCGAGCCGCTGCAGCGCGCGGTTCATCTGCTTGAACTCTTCGCTGTTGATGCCGCCGACCTGTTCGATCGAGCCGACATGGCGCTCATAGAGACCGGCGACGACGTCCGCCACCTCATTGCCTTTCGGCGTCAGCGAGACGCGGACCGAACGACGGTCGATGCGCGAGCGCTGGTGGTTGATGAAGCCGAGATCGACGAGCTTCTTCAGATTGTAGGAGACGTTCGAGCCGAGATAGTAGCCGCGCGAGCGCAGTTCGCCGGCGGTCAGCTCGGAATTGCCGATGTTGAACAGCAGCAGCGCCTGGATGGCATTGATGTCGGAGCGGCCGTTGCGGTCGAATTCGTCCTTGATCACATCAAGCAGACGGCGGTGCAGACGCTCCACCAGCTGCAGCGATTCCATGTACAGCGAACGGATCGCCTCGCGGCGGTCGTCGGATACGTTGGCGGTCTTCGCCGCCGGACGCGAATTGATCATTGTCTTTGCCTCTCGTTTGTCGCCCTGGTGATTTTTTGTTTTTCACCTTGATCGCGACACTATCGAATACTCATAAAATTCGACTTAAACGCTAGGGCTAACAAGAGCTTACCGGTAATAGGTTTCGCAAGAGGCTTAACGAACGGTCACCCGAGCAAGGATAATTAACCTAAAGATTTAGCCAATGATTTCGGGGCAACCAGGGCTCACGCCCGCGTCGGGCGTTTGCGCATCCAGATCACCACGCGGAAGACGATATAGAGCAGCGCCGCCGCGACGTGGGAAAAGATGATCAGCGGCCGGTGGCCGAAAAGGTCGGGGAAACCGGCATACATGATGGTCTCGGTGATCGCGCAGATGAACCAGATCACGGGGCCCCACGACGCCAGCATCCACAGGCCGGCGGCGGCGAAGGGAAAGAACACGGCGAGCACCACGGCCGCCACCTGCCAGTGCACCGGCATCAGATCGAAGCGCCACAGCGGGCCGGGATAGAAGCCGATCAGCCGGATCCAGTAGAGAATGCCGAACAGCAGGCAGTAGCCCGCTATGACGCGCTGGAACCAGGCGAAGATGATCTCGACGCCGGAGGGCTGCAGCACGATGCGTCTCGAGGCGGCCTCGCTCACAGTTCGAGCTCCCGTTCGAGTGGAGCGAAATAGGCATCGATGTCGGCAGTGCCGACCGCATCGATGCTGGCCGGCTGCCAGTGTGGCTTCGAGCCCTTGTCGATGATGACGGCGCGGATGCCTTCGTAGAAATCGCGGCCTGACAGCATGCGGTTGAGGATGCGGAACTCCATCTTCATGCATTCGTCCATCGACAATGTCAGGCCGGCGCTGATCTGGCGCCAGGCGACATGCAGGCTGGTCGGCGAGCGGGTTCGGATGGTCGCCAGTGTCTTGGCGGCGAATTCGTCGGCTGCTGCCGCCCGCTCCAGGCTGTCGATGATATCCCTGAGCGAGGCTTGCGCAAAATGCTGGGCGATCGCTGCCAGCGTCGGCCGGTCGGTCTCGCGCTTGGCCGAGATAAAGAACCCGCGCAGCACCGATTCCGGGTCGCCAGTTGCCGCCAGCCGGTCGAGAAAGCCGGCCTGGTCCTCGGCCTTGATGGTGTGCGTGGCGAGACCCGACCACAGCGCGTCGCCATAGCGGATGCGGTTTCCGGTCAGCGCCAGATACATGCCAAAGCTGCCGCCGAGATCCGGCAGAAGATGGCTGCCGCCGACATCGGGGAAGAAACCGATGCCGACTTCCGGCATGGCGAACTGGGCGTTCTCGGTCAGCACACGCTGCGAGCCGTGGAAGGAAATGCCGACGCCGCCGCCCATGACGATGCCGTCGATCAGCGCGACATAGGGTTTTTTGAACCGCTTGATGCGGGCGTTCAACCGGTATTCGTCGGCGAAGAACTCGACCGGCGGCTTTCCTGCCCGGGCCTCGTAGACGTGCATTATGTCGCCGCCTGCCGAAAACGCCCTGCCCTCGGCCTTGACGACGACGACATCGACGCCGTCATCGCGCTCAAAGGCGTCGAGCGCCTTGTCCAGCGCCTTGATCATGCGATGCGTCAGCGCATTGAGCGCCTGCGGCCGCGTCAGCGTGACGACGCCCGCCTTGCCCAACCGTTCGAAGCGAATTTCGTCGCCTCCGCCAAAATCCATCGTGAAAGAATCCCTCCCCGCGCCTGCGGGACTGAAGTGCTAAAGCGTGGCGCATGGGTGCGTCAATGGCGCGAGTGTATTCACCCCACCTTGGCCACCGCCACCGCCCGATGTTAGAAAGTCCGCCGCCATCGCAGCCGTGGCGTACTGTCTTTCAGCGGCTATGACCGGCTTCGGGGGATTGTGAGCCATGCCTGGACATTCGCGCCTCTCGCTGGTGATGATCGGACTGATGGCCGTTTACGCAACAGTTCGGCCTGCGTCCGCCACGTCACTCGACGAACTCTACCAGGCGCAGACTATCGTCACCGGCCAGGGCGAGGTGAACCGCCAGATCGGCTTCAAGGCCTGCCTGGACTCGGTTCTGGTCCGGGTCTCCGGCGACCAGCGCCTGCCAAAGCGGCCGGAGATGGCTGATCTGCGCGACAAGGCCGGCAGTTTCGTCGCCGAATTCCGCTATCACGACCGGCTGGAAGGCATTCCGGTTCATGATGAGCAAGGCACCCATGACCGGCCGCACGACCTCACCTGCCTCTACAAGCCGGCCGCGATCGATCCGGTGCTGGCGTCCCTTGGCAGCAAGCCGTGGCTCGGCGAGCGGCCGCGCCTGGCGGTGTTTCTGACGGCGGAGCAAGGAACAAGGCATTTCGCGCTGACGGCCGATGTGGACCGTGGGCAAGCCATGCGCGAATCGTTCACCAATGCCACCGGCCCGCTGGTGATGCGGATTGCGTTTCCCACGGCGTCGCTGCTCTCCGGTGCCGGTCTTGACGACAAGACGCTGCGCCATGCCGATTTGGAGACGCTGGACCAACTGGCAAAGAAAGCCGGCGCCGACCAGGCGCTCGCCGGCAGCATCGTCTGGAGCGACAGGGATCTGGGCTGGATCGCCGACTGGCGGCTGGCCACGGGCGGCAAGACCTACACATGGCAGGTGCGGGGCGTAAGCTTCGACGAGGCCTTCCGCGTCGCCATGCGAGGCGCAGCGCAGGTTCTCTCGGGCAATGGTCAACCAGAATAGGATTCGACCCGATCGCTGGCACAATCGTGTCGCATTGGTCAGCGGCAAGGGCTCGTGGTAAAAGCCGCCGATCCGGAGTTCTGGCGATGAACAAATTCACCCCTGCAAAAGCAGCCGGCGCACGCAGCGTCGACGACATCACCGGCAGTCGCCGCCTGCGCCGCATGCGCAAGGCCGATTGGTCGCGCCGCCTGGTCCAGGAGAACCGGCTTTCGGTCGATGATCTGATCTGGCCGATCTTCGTCGTCGACGGCAAGAATATCCGCGAACCGATCGCCGCCATGCCGGGCGTCTTTCGCCTGTCGCTCGACCTCGCCGTCAAGGAGGCCGAGCGCGCCGCCAAGCTCGGCATTCCAGCCATCGCCACCTTCCCCAATGTCGAACTCGGTCTGCGTGATCAGACCGGCTCGCACATTCTCGACCCGGAAAACATCATCAACCGCACCACGCGCGCGATAAAACACGCGGTGCCGGAGATCGGCATCATCACCGACGCCGCGCTCGATCCGTTCACCAGTCACGGCCATGACGGCATTTTGCGCGACGGCATCATCGTCAATGACGAGACCGTGGAACAGGTGACGGCGGCGGCCGTCATCCAGGCGGCAGCGGGCGCCGACATCATCGCCCCCTCCGATATGATGGACGGCCGCATCGGCGCCATCCGCGACGCGCTCGACGCCAACGGCTTTCAGGACGTGGCGATCATGTCCTATGCGACGAAATTCGCCTCGGCCTTCTACGGCCCCTATCGCGAGGCGGTCGGCACGGCCGGCCTGCTCAAGGGCGACAAGAAGACCTACTATATCGACCACGCCAACTCCGACGAAGCGGTGCGCGAGGCCGAGCAGGACATCGCCGAGGGCGCCGACATGCTGATGGTCAAGCCCGGCCTGCCCTATCTCGACATCATCCGCAGGCTGAAGGACGAGTTCCAGATGCCGACCTTCGCCTACCAGGTGTCGGGCGAATATTCGATGATCAAGGCCGCCGCCGCCAATGGCTGGATCGACGGCGAGAAGGCGATGCTGGAGAGCCTGCTTGCCTTCAAGCGCGCCGGCTGCGACGGCATCCTCACCTATTTCGCGCCCGAAGTGGCGGCGATGCTGAAGGGATAGGCAGCGCCGCAGCCGCCCTGCTCCAATCTTCCTAAAACTCCACGTCGAGTTCGATGATGTCCTCGGGCTCAGTCAGCGCGTCCTGCGTCCATACCTGCATCAGCGGCCAGGCGAGGATCGCCTCGCAATAGGTGGCGAGCGGTGCTTCGAGCTCAACCGCGTAGGTGCGAAAACGGGTGCAGACTGGCGCATACATCGCGTCGGCAACGGTCGGCGAGGAACCGAACAGCCAGGGACCGCCATAAGTCGCCAGGCATTCGGACCAGATCGTCTTGATCCGCTCCACATCTGGCCGGGCGCCGGAAAAGATCTTGAAGCTCTTGTGCCGGGCTTTCAGGCTCATCGGTAGCGCCGAGCGCAAATTGTGAAAACCCGAATGCATCTCGCCGGACACCGCCCGGCAATGCGCTCGCGCCACGCGGTCGGCCGGCAGCAGGCCGGCACCCGGCATGGTCTCGGCTAGATATTCGGCGATCGCCAGCGTGTCCCACACCGTCACCCCATCATGGGTCAGCCGCGGCACCAGCACCGATGGCGACAGCAGCAACAATTCCTGCCGCTGCCCGGGGTCATCGATATCGATGCGCTTCTCCTGGAACTCCAGCCCCGCCATGCGGCAGAGCAACCAGCCGCGCAGCGACCAGGACGAATAGTTCTTCGACGATATCGTCAACGTGGCCTTTGCCATGCGATCGGCCCTCCGAGCCCCTTTGCCGGCAACAATCCTCTCGCAATGCACAAAATTTTGCACTAGATTTTTTTGCACTGCCACATGGCCGCTTCGGAACGGGATGCATCTCGATGCTGTACCAGGCCTACCAGCTACAGGACGATCTCATCGCCCCGTCGCTTTTTTTCGCCGATCTCATGCGCTCGGCGATGAGCAGCATGGTTTCAGGCGACAGCGTGAAGCAACGGCTGGCCGCCGGACTGGAGATGATCGGCCGCTTCAAGCTCACCCATGCACGACCGGATTTCGATATCAAATCGGTCAAGGTCGGCAATCGCGATGTACCGGTCACCGTCGAGACGGCGCTCGAGCTGCCGTTCGGCACGCTGCTGCGCTTCGCCAAGGACATGGATACGCGCCAGCCCAAGGTGATGGTGATCGCCCCTTTGTCGGGTCATTTCTCGACGCTGCTGCGCGGCACGGTGGAGACGCTGCTGGCCGACCACGAGGTCTACATCACCGACTGGGCCAATGCCCGCGACGTGCCGCTTTCCGCCGGCCGTTTCGGCGTGGACGACTATGTCGACTACATCATCCGCTTCCTGGAGGCGATCGGCCCGGGCGCGCACATACTGGCGGTCTGCCAGCCCTGCGTCCAGGCGCTTGCCGCCGTCGCCGTCGTGTCCGAGGACAGGCATCCCGCGACACCGCGCTCGATGACGCTGATGGCGGGGCCGATCGATCCGCGCGAAAGCCCGACCAAGGTCAACGAATTCGCGGTCAGCAAGTCGCTGGCCTGGTTCCAGAGTTCCGTCATCTCGCGTGTGCCGTGGCGGCACGCCGGCGGCGGACGCCGGGTCTATCCGGGCTTTCTCCAGCTTGCCGCGTTCATGGCCATGAACATGGACCGTCACAACAAGGCCCACCAGAAACTCCACGACCATCTGGCGGCCGGCGAGACCGCCGAGGCCGAGAAAATCAAGACCTTCTACGACGAGTATCTGGCGGTGCTCGACCTGACCGAAGAGTTCTATCTCGAAACCATCGACCGGGTGTTCCAGAAGGCGGAGCTCGCGACCGGCACGTTCACTTTCCGTGGCAGCCCGGTCGATCCGGGCGCAATCCGCAACACGGCACTGCTCACCGTCGAGGGCGGGCGCGACGACATCTGCGCCCTTGGCCAGACCTCGGCCGCCCATGAATTGTGCCGCTCGCTGCGCCCGCATCTGAAGCGCCACCATTTGCAGGCCAATGTCGGCCACTACGGCGTCTTCAACGGCAAGCGCTGGGAGCGCGAAATCTATCCGGTCGTGCGCAACCTCATCCTGTCGATGGAATAGTTTTTGCTCGACAGGGCTAGAGACTCTGAAGAGGTAGCCGGAACCCGGAAACGCCGGGTTCCGGCTGTTCCTTACGCCTTGGGCAAATAAGGTATCGTTCCGGCCAGATCGGTATTGTCGATCATCTGGAAGCGGCTGTCGCTGCCGGCCTGACGCGCCGCCACGAACGGAGCGTATTGCGGATCGGTGGTGAAGGCCTCGGCGGCCTGAGCCGAGGGAAACGCCATGATGGCGATGAGGCTGGTGTCCAGCGGCTTGCCCTCAAGCGTCTTCACATTGCCGCTGCGCGCCAGATATCGGCCGCCATGCTTGTGCACGAGATCGTGCACCGAAGCGGCATATGCCGGCACCCACTTGTCGTCCTTCACCTTGATGTCTGCGATCACATAAGCGGTCATTGTCTTTCAAACTCCTCATTGATCGGCACCGGACTGCCCGGTGACGTGACCGCTGCTTCCCACGGCGATGACGCATCCCTCCAGTCACCGAACTGTACCAGGGGGCCCAGTACAGGTTCTGTACTGGCCCCATGATCCGTTTCTGGGTAAGTTCGGTCATCGTTTGTTGGAGACCACCACATGTCGCAAGCCAGATACAAACAGTTCTGCCCGCTCTCGATGGCCGCCGAACTGCTCTGCACTCGCTGGACCATGGTGCTGCTGCGCGAACTGGTGGCGGGATCGACCCGCTTCAACGACCTGCGCCGCGGTGTTCCGAAAATGTCGCCAACCCTTCTGTCGCAACGGCTGAAGGACCTTGAAGCCGGCGGCATTGTCGAGCGCACGGAGGTCAAATCCGAGAAGGGCGTGTTCGAATACCGGCTGACCGAGGCCGGCAGAGATTTGCGCCCGGTGGTCGAAGCGATGGGCTTCTGGGGCCAGAAATGGGTCGAGGCCCGGCTGTCATTGAAGAACCTCGATCCGTCGCTGCTGATGTGGGACATGCGACGCAATCTGAATCCCAGTCCGCTGCCGGACGGGCGGACTGTGATACAGTTCCTGTACCATGACCTGCCGACGTCAAAACGGTCCTGGTGGCTGATCGTCGAGAAGCAGGGTGATGTCGATCTCTGCTGGTATGATCCGGGATTTGACGTCGATCTCTACGTGTCGACGGACCTCTGCACCATGACCTCGATCTGGATGGGGCTGACGACGGTTCACAAGGAGCGCGACAAGATCGGCTTGACCGGCGACCTCGATATCGCCGCCAAAATGCAGATCTGGCTTGGCCTCAGCCCGTTTGCGGTGATGCCGAAGCGTGCTGCGGCGTAACTGACGTCACCGGCCTCTCGACTGACCGCTTGCAATTCGCAATCAGTTTGCTACAAAGAAGGCAATTGCAAATCACAATCGGTTATCTCGGAGGCACTCATGTCAAAGCTGCGCGTCAATGCATTCACCCTGTCGCTCGACGGCTACGGCGCCGGTCCAGACCAGACCCTGCAAAATCCGCTCGGCGTTGGTGGCGAGGAGCTGCACAAATGGATGACAAGCACCCGCAGCTTCCACCAAATGGTCGGCAAGGATGGCGGCACCACCGATGTGGACGACCGCTTCACCGTCCGCAGCTTCGACAATCTCGGCGCCTGGATCCTCGGCCGCAACATGTTCGGGCCGATCCGCGGCGACTGGCCGGACGACAGCTGGAAAGGCTGGTGGGGCACCAATCCGCCCTACCACGTGCCGGTCTTCGTGCTGACGCACTACAAGCGCGACCCTATCGAAATGGAAGGCGGCACCATTTTCCACTTCGTTACCGGCGGCATCCATGATGCGCTCGACCGGGCGAAAACCGCTGCCGCCGGCAAGGATGTCCGCGTCGGCGGCGGCGTCTCCACCATCCGGCAGTATCTCCAGGAGCAGCTCATCGACGAGTTGCATCTGGCGGTTTCGCCGGTGCTGCTCGGCAAGGGTGAGAACCTGTTTGCCGGCCTCGACATGCCCAAGCTAGGCTACCAGTGCAGCGAGCAGACCGCTACGCCGCTCGCGACGCATGTGGTGATCAAGCGGGCGTAATTACAGCTATTTCTCCCCGTCACTATACGGGGAGAAATGCCCGGCAGGGCAATGAGGGGCGGCGCTACCGATCGAAGATTGGACGACTGCGATATGGCGTCGAAATAAGTCCATCCCGGCGATTTGAGCCAGCTGTCGAAGTCAGCGCCGCCCCTCATCCGCCTGCCGGCACCTTCTCCCCGTATAGCGACGGGGAGAAGGGAGCTAGTACTTCTCCGGCACGTAAAGCTCGCGCGGTAGCGTCTGGCGCTCATATTCGGGGTTGAAGACGCGCTCCGGCAGCGTGATCTCCTCGTGCGGGACTTCCTCATAGGGCATTTGCTTGAGCAGATGATCGATGCAGTTCAGCCGTGCCCGCTTCTTGTCGTTGCCTTCGACGATGAACCACGGCGCTTCGGGAATGTTGGTGCGAGCGAAGGTCTCTTCCTTGGCCTTGGTATACTGCTCCCAGCGCACGCGCGACTGCAGGTCCATCGGCGACAGCTTCCACTGCTTCATCGGATCGTGGATGCGCATCAGGAAGCGCATCTGCTGTTCTTCGTCGGTGATGGAGAACCAGTATTTGACAACCGTGACACCGGAGCGGACCAGCATGCGCTCGAATTCCGGCACGTCGCGGAAGAACTCCTCGACCTGATCTGGTTCGGCAAAGCCCATCACGCGCTCGACGCCGGAACGGTTGTACCAGGAGCGGTCGAACAGGACGATCTCGCCACCGGCCGGCAGATGCGGCACGTAGCGCTGAAAGTACCATTGCGACTTCTCGCGCTCGGTCGGCGCTGGCAGTGCCACGACGCGGCAGATGCGCGGATTGAGCCGCTGGGTGATGCGCTTGATGACGCCGCCCTTGCCGGCCGAGTCGCGGCCCTCGAAAATGACCACCAGCTTCTTCTTGTGATAGGCGACCCAGGACTGGAGCTTGATCAACTCGGACTGCAGGGTGATGAGGTCACGAAAATACTGCATGCGATCGATCGAAGGCGGATGCGCGTTCTTGTAGATCTTGGCAATCTCCATCGACAGCGCCGGCTCCGACATTTCCAGTTCGTAGTCTTCGTCGAGCGTGTCGGCCAGCTCCGCTTCAAGCCAATCCCTGGCTGGAGAATTCTGTTTTAACTCGGTCATTTGCGCTGCTCCGCTTGCCGGCTGACATGAAACCCTGAGCCGACTTGATATAGGCCGGTAGTGACGGTTTTATTGCAGCCACCGGACGCCGCAAATCCGCGAGGCATGGTCGATCCGTCGCCGTGGCATGGCGACAAGCCACTCATATTGTCCTACAAATGCCGAACCCGTTCGGGCTCCCCTGCCCTCCCCACCGAAATTGCGAGGATTTGACATGGAATACCGCACGCTTGGCCGTTCCGGCCTGAAAGTTTCGACGCTGACGCTGGGCACCATGACCTTCGGCGGCACCGGGCCGTTCGCCGCCGTCGGCAATTCCGACGTCGCGGAAGCCAGGCGTATCATCGACACCTGCATCGATGCCGGCATCAATCTCATCGACACCGCCAATGTCTATTCGAACGGGCTTTCGGAAGAGATCATCGGCGAAGCGCTCGGCGGCAAGCGCAAGGGCGATGTGCTGATCGCCTCCAAGGCGCGCATGCGGATCGGCAAGGGTCCGAACGACGAAGGCCTGTCGCGCTACCACCTGATCCGCGAGTGCGAGAAGAGCCTGAAGCGCCTCAGGACCGATGTCATCGACATCTATTTCCTGCACGAATGGGACGGCGTGACGCCGCTCGAGGAAACCATCGCCGCGCTCGACACTTTGGTGGCGCAGGGCAAAGTCCGCTATGTCGGCTGCTCCAATTATTCCGGTTGGCAAGTGATGAAGGCGTTGGGGATCAGCGACAGAAGTCATCAGCCGCGTTTCGTCACCCAGCAGATCCACTACACGCTGGAAGCGCGCGAAGCCGAATACGAACTTCTGCCAATCTCGGTCGATCAGGGGCTTGGCGTGCTGGTATGGAGCCCGCTTGCCGGCGGATTGCTGTCGGGCAAGTACAATCGCGACAGCCCTACGGCCCGCCAGCTCAGCGGCTGGTCGGAGCCGCCGATCCGTGATGAGGACCGGCTGTGGCGGATCGTCGACGTGCTGGTCGAGATCGGCAAGAGCCGTGGCGTTTCGGCGGCGCAGGTGGCGCTGGCCTGGCTGCTCGGCCGCCCCGCGGTCAGTTCGCTGGTGATTGGTGGGCGCACCGAAGCGCACTTCAAGGACAACATTGCCGCTGCAAGCCTGGTGCTTGCCGAGGACGAGCGCGCCCGGCTTGACGCCGTCAGCAGGCCGCCCTTGCTCTATCCCTACTGGCACCAGCAGCTCACGGCAAAGGACCGCTTCGGTCCGGCCGATCTGGTCATCGACCGGAGCGGTGTCTGAGCGACCTAGAAGCGCCGGCGCTAGCCCGAGATATAGCGCCAGACCTCGGCGTCGGGCTCGACCTGGCCACTGAGCACGAAATATTTGTAGAGCACGAGCAGCGAGATCGCCTGCTCGGTCTGCTCGTTGCAAAACTTTCGGCAATAGGCGTTGGCGGCGGCAATGATGCGTTCGGCCTCCGCCGGATGCTGCTCGAAATACCGCATTTTTTCGGCAAGATCGGAGAAATCCGGGGCGAGCGGCACATAGTGGATATCAGCTTCTATCTGCTTTTCGGCGAACCAGGTCTCGTATGTCGGCGGCGGCATCAGACACAGCGAATTCGAACTCATGATCCATTTGAGGTTGGTCGCCACATCATTGCCTTCGAGCGAAACGATGTAGCGGTAGTGCCGCTGCTGGTCGATGCTGAGATATGGCTTGCGGTAAGCCGCCGCGGTCGACTTGGGTGAGCCGACATCGCAGAACGGCAGATCGCGCACCGCCTTCAGGAACAGCGTCCGGATCGGATTGTTGAGTTCGCCGCGCCAGACCACGGCCGGACGCTTGTCCGCGAAACGCATGGTGTCGGCGGGCATGTTGAAATGACGAAACTTGTCGAGCTTCATCAGCACGGCATTGCTGTTGTCGTCCTGGATTGGCCGATCCTTGACGATCGAAGGCACTTTTGGCACGTCAATGACGTCGCCGAACTCCAGATCGATCAGCAGGCCCGGATCGAAATAGCGGGCGAATTCCTTCAGGTCGTAATAATACATGCTCGGCCTGAACGGCAATCGGCGGACAGGCACGGCATTCGGGCTCGGCACGAAGGCGTGCTGCAGCTTGTTGTAGTAATCCAGCCGTTCGCGCACCGCCGCGTCGGAAAGGCTTGCCTGGCGAAGCCGACCGGCCAGCCGGCTGCGGAACAATGCCTGCGGCGCCAGATCGCGCACGACGTTGCGTGCGTAGTAGAACACCTTGACTGAGTTGCGTAGGACTGTGGCCATCGGTCACTTGATCAAAACAGACTGGCGGCCCCAGCATTTCGGCGCCTCAAGTCTTTCCTACACCATTGTGCCGCCTATCTTGCAAGCCCGGAACCACTCGGAAGCTCACCGCAGGGCATCTATGGGTGCCGATCGTCCCCTGCGGTGTTGTGTTTGCAGCCCAATGCTCCTAGGCAGGGGCAAGTCTAGAGAAAGGATACGACATGGCACGACCACCGAACTACGGGCAAGAACGCAAGGAGCGTGACCGGCAGAAGGCTGCCAAGAAGGCGGAGAAGCTGGCGGCCAAGGTCGCGGCCAAGGATCGTTCGACGCCCGAGAGCGAGACCAACGCTGAAGCCGAGACCGAAACGGCAGAATAGAGCGGCATCCGACCCGGCGCGGCAGACCGGCTTACGCCTCCCGGTTACGTCAAGCTCGAGCCGGTCCTTGCCGTGCTCAGGCCGGCATCTTGTCGCTGACGAAGACGTTCACTTCGCGCGCGGCGGCGATGAAGGCGCGCCTTGCGTTCATCGCCGGCTTGTCGCCGGCCAGCGCGTCATGACAGGCCTGCAGCGCTTCGCGGTGCTTCATGCTGCGCTTGCCGGGCCAGCTGTTGAGCAGATAATCGGAAGCCTCGCGCGCCGTACGCAAGAGCTGAGTGCTTCCCTCCGCGACCGACTTGACGGTCACGGGTGTTTCAAATCGGTTGTTTTCCATGGCCGCTCTTACGCCATCGGCGTTCGCGAAGCGAGGCCGAAAGTGATTGCACTGCCCGTTCTGCCTTTTCGTGATGACGTGCGTCAGGCGGCGACGACGGCAAAGCCCCTGGCGCGCAGGCCGCGCCGGTCATTGTGCAGCGACGTCACCAGCCGGTCGCGGCTGCCCACGATGTGGGTTGAGAGCCGGCCTGCCGCCTCGTCGGCGTCGCCAGCCTGCACCGCCGCCAGAATGGCGTGGTGCTCGGCCCAGGCCCGGCCAAGGGCTGCCTCGTCGCGGACCTCAAGCCAGCGGGCGCGCGACAGACGCGTCATCGCATCGCGCACAGCCCTGAACAGAAACTCGTTGCCGGACAGACGCGCCAGCTCGATGTGGAAATCCATGCCGACGCGGTGCCATTCCTCGCGCGGGGTGCCGGCATCGCAGGAGTCGAGCATCGCTTCGATGACGTCGACGGCGCTCCTGTCCTCAAGGGCGCAGGTCAGGCGCAGCGCCGCGACCTCGACCGCCTCGCGATAGACGGCGATCTGCTCAAGCTCGGCAAGGTTGATCGGCGACACCGTCCAGCCGCGCCCGTCGCGGCAGATCAGCCCCTCCGTCTCCAGCCGCAGCAGTGCCGCCCTGACCGGCGTGCGCGACGCGCCGAAGCGGCCTTCTATCCAACGCTCCGTCAGCCGCTCGCCAGGGCCGATCTCGAGGCCGAGGATCATCTCGCGAAGCTGTTTTTCGACATTCTGCATCTGCGACATTTTTATTCCGTTGTTCTTGTCACTGGACCAATCGGCCGACCGTTCGAGGATGCCGCATTGACAGCAGCCGGACTTGCGTCCAAGACGGATACCAACTTGGTATCCCAAAATGGTATCCACAGCAAGCCATCGGCTGCCGGGACAGGACAAATGACATGCCGCAAGACAGCGCAGGCACATACAACGCCCATTGGCGGCGCAATCTCTTCGTTTGCGTTGCCGGCTCGTTCAGCACGCTGATCGCCATGACGCTACTGCTGCCGTTCCTGCCGCTCTATGTCGAGCAGCTCGGAGCCGAGGGCCACGCGGCAATCGTGCAATGGTCCGGCATCGCCTATGGCGCGACCTTCTTTGCGGCGGCGCTGGTCGCGCCTCTGTGGGGACGGCTGGGTGACCGCTATGGCCGCAAGCTGATGCTGGTGCGCGCCAGCTTCGGCATGGCCATCTGCATGTCGCTGACCGGCATGGTGCAGACCGTCTGGCAACTGGTGCTGCTGCGCCTGCTGATCGGATTTGCCGGCGGCTATTCCTCGGGTTCGACCATCCTTGTCGCCATGCAGACCCCCAAGGAGCGCTCCGGCTGGGCGCTGGGTGTGATGTCGGCCGGCATAACCGCCGGCGCCTTGGTCGGCCCCCTGCTCGGCGGCGTGCTGCCGCCATTGATCGGCATCCGCACCACCTTCCTCATCTCTGGCGGCGTCATTTTCCTGGCCTTCCTGGCGACGACCTTTCTCATCAAGGAGAACCCTCGCCCGGTCGCGACAGACACCAGGTCAAAGGAGAAACCCAGAGGTGGCTGGGCACAGATTCCCGACAAGCGCCCCGTCGTCGCCATGCTGGCGACTGGCATGCTGTTGAGTTTCGCCACCATGTCGATCGAGCCGATCATCACCGTCTATGTGCAGCAGCTCATCGAGGATCAGAGCCGGGTCACGTTGATCTCCGGCGTCGTCATGTCGGCGGCCGCGCTCGGCGCCATCCTGTCGGCCTCGCGTCTCGGCAAGCTCGCCGATCGCATCGGCCACTGGAACGTCATCGTCGGCGCCCTTGCCGTCTCGGCGCTGCTGCTCATCCCGCAGGCTTTCGTCACCGAGGGCTGGCAGCTGGTGGCCTTGCGTTTCCTGATGGGCCTGGCGCTGGGCGGTCTGTTGCCCTGCATCACCAGCGTCATTCGCCACAATGTTCCGGACGGCGTCGGCGGCAATGTGCTTGGCTTGTCGATCTCGGCGCAGTATGTCGGACAGGTTGCCGGGCCGCTGCTTGGCGGCTTTGTCGGCGGCCATTTCGGCATGCGGGCGGTGTTTCTCGGCACATCGGTACTGATGGCGGGCGGCGCGGTGTATAACTGGCTGGTCCAGTCACGCCGCGCACGCGACATGCTGGTGCAAGCCGGCAAATCCTGACACAGGCTATTTCAGATCACGGAGACATTGACATGGCCGATCAGCTTGCAGGCAACAGTGGCCGCATCCTGGTTTTTGCCGGCGGCCTGTGCGGCGCGGCGGGCGTGGCGCTGTCGGCCGCGGCGGCGCATCTGGGCGGCGCCTTCGTCGGCACGGCCGCGTCGTTCCTGATCATGCATGCGCCGGTGTTTCTTGCCGCCGGCCTTACCGGCGCAAACCGGATGCTGCGATGCGGAAGCTTCATCCTTCTCGCCGGGCTGCTGCTGTTCGCGGGCGATCTTCTCGCCCGAGACTTCCTTGGCTCAAGGCTGTTTCCGATGTCGGCGCCGATCGGCGGCACCTTGCTCATCGCCGGCTGGCTGGTGATTGCCGGCTCGGCGCTGGTGCGTCCACGGGCTTGAGGTTCGCCCTGTTGTGAGCGTCAGCCTACTGACGTTCACCCTTGCCGGCGCTCGTCCTCTCGGCGCTCAGGTCGGAGCGGCAGTTCACGGTCGCGCGTGGCCGGCTCGGCGGCACGCCGCCGCTCCGGCCGATTGGAGGCCGGCGACATACCCCAATAATTGCGAAGAATTTCTTCGAACAGACGATTGACGGGATGCATGGCACTCTCCCTGTTATGAAACTTGAATCGATCCAATCGACTGGCACAAAAATGCCGCGCCGATCAGCTCCGTTTGCGCTCCACGAGGAAACGCAGATCGCGCTTCCCGGTCTTGCCGCGGCGCTTCCGGGCAACCGGAGCGATGCCCCAGTCGTTGCCGTAGATGTCTTCGAACAGATAGTTGACGGGATGCATGGCACCCTCCTCTTCAAGCGATCCAACCACAATTGGCATGACACTTGGATCGATTCAAACATAGGCCTTGACGGGCGGATGTCAAGCAAAAATTTGAATCGATCCAACGAAAGTGCTAGATGCTGCCAACGAACGTGCTAGATGGGAGATGGAGGCAAGCAAAAATGGCGCTACGCGGCGAAGGCAGCACAAGACCCATCCGGCTGGCGGACATCGCCAAGGCCGCCGGGGTTTCGCACGGCACTGCCTCCAATGTCTTCAGCCGTCCCGAGATCGTGCGCGAGGAAGTGCGCGAGCGGGTCAAGGCGGCGGCGGAAGCGATGGGCTACGCCGGGCCCGACCCCAAGGG
The DNA here is from genome assembly GCF_056403215.1 of Mesorhizobium sp. P2_H9. NCBI lineage: Bacteria > Pseudomonadati > Pseudomonadota > Alphaproteobacteria > Hyphomicrobiales > Phyllobacteriaceae > Mesorhizobium > Mesorhizobium sp. P2_H9. The sequence continues at coordinate 439,002 of NZ_JBFUFX010000003.1, forward strand.
CCGGCTGCTGCGCGCCGGCAAGGTCAATGCGATCGGCGTCGCGACAGGCGAACCCCTCGCCTATTTCTTCGACGATCCCTATGCCCGGGCCATGATGGCCAGTATTTCCACGGCATGCGACGCCACCGGCGCCGGCATAGCACTGGTGTCCGCCAGCAATGAGGAAAAGCTTGCGTGGAACATCCAGAGCGCGCTGGTCGACGGCTTCATCCTGTTTTGCATCGAGGGCGGCTCGCGCCTTGTCGAGCTGACACGCGAGCGCAAGCTGCCCTTCGTTGCGCTTGAGCTCGGCTTCGAGGACGAGACGGTTTCGGCGATCGGTGTCGACAATGTCGCCGGCGCCCGCATGGCGGCGCGCCATCTCGCCGAGCTTGGCCATCGCCGCTTCGCCGTGCTGTCGCTGCAGTTCGCCGACGGCCGCACCGGCCTTGTTTCGCCTGAGCAGGTCGCGGCGGCGGTCTACACCGGCACGCGCGACCGCCTTGCCGGCTACTTCGAGGTGCTTTCCGGCTTCGGCGTCGACACCGCCAAGGTGCCGGTTTACGAGACCGAAAACGACGAGGCCAGCACGAGAGCCGGCCTCGAAACCATTTTCGCAAGCGGTGAGAAGCCCACAGCTATCCTGGCGATGTCGGACCGGATGGCCATGATCGCCATCGAATGGCTGGCTGCGCGGGGTATAGCGGTGCCCGGCGATGTCTCCATCGTCGGCTTCGACGGCGTGCCTGGCGCCGCACTTTGCGATCCTGCGCTGACCACGGTCGCCCAGCCGATTGCCGAGATGGGCCGCCGGGCGGCGCGGGCGATCCTTGATTTCGACGGCAAGGTGCTGCGCGAAATACTCGATGTCGAGCTGATCGTCAGGGCTTCGGCCGGGCCGCCCAAGAAAGCTTGAACCCTATCGGTTGGCGCCTGCCGCCGCCGGCTGCGCGCTGAAGGAGGCCCGCCCGGAGGCTGCTTCGCTGTGTGTCGGCCTCTTGCCGGATGCACCGACGGTCGAAAACCATTCGAGATAGAAGGCGAGCGCGAACTGCATGGCGATGCCTGCAGCGATCAGCAGAGTGTCATAGACAAGGCCTCCGGGATTGATCAGCTTCAGCACCTGCGCTGCCATGGCGAGCACCGTGCCGGCGATGAACACCGGCAGCGAGCGCTTGCCGAGTATGGCGAGCGGATGATCGCGAGCGGTGCGGAACAGGTTCGAGATGGCCGGAAAGGCAACGATCAAATAGCTCATCGCCAGAATGTGCAGCAACCGCGGCAACGACAGGAACGTCTTGTCGAAGCCGGTCAGCACCACCGGCAGATCCAGCCATGACACGTGCCCCCAGAGCGGGCTGTGCACCCAGACAAGCGCTCCCGCGACATAGATTGCCGCCGCGCCGACCAGCCAGCGATTGACTGGAATGGTGCCGCCGCGCCTGACATGCAGCGTGCCCGCCAGGCCGATGTTGAAGAGGAACTGCCACGACAGCGGATTGAGAAACCAGAACCCCGGCTCGGGATAATTGGGCGGCGCGATCTGGTAGATTCCGGCAACCAGCCACAACGTGCCGGACACGGCCAGCGCCAGCAGCGGCCGGTAGCTGACGAACAGCAGGAAGGCCGGCGCCATCAGCAGCAGCGCTGCATAGACCGGTAAGATGTTGTTGTAGCCGAGCTGATGACCAAGCGTGACGATGCCGATCAGCACCTCCGGCGTGTTTTTCATCAGCGGCTCGATGTTGATCAGTTTCAGCAGCTCCGGGCGACGGGCAAACACCGCCGCCGCGCAGAACATGGCCATCACCGCCATCGTGGTGACGATATGGGCGGCATAGAGCACACCCGCCCGCCGCCACATTTTCAGCGTCGCCAGCAGCCGGCCTCCCGGCTGGAATTTGCTGCCATAGGCGAGCGCGACGGCCATGCCGGAGATCAGCACGAACGCTTCCGCGGCGTCCGAAAAGCCGAAATTCTTGTAGGTCAGGGTTTCGAACGCGGTGCCTGGCACGTGGTCGACGAATATTGTGATCAGCGCGAGTGCGCGAAACACATCGATACGCGTGTCGCGTTCGGACGAAATTGGCATGGACATCGACAAAAGGCCTCAAAGCTGGTCGTTCATAGGGGCAATGCGACCCCCGACGCACCGCTTCGATTCCTCCCGTGAGAGAGTGTATCGGCGCAGAAACGGACTGAAGTTAGCCTGGTTCAATCAACTTTCACGGAGCATGAAAATATTCCGTTTTGAAGCCGGCAAATGAACAAAAGTGACGTTAAATCAAAAGGATGTGATGATGACTGAAGAGGCCGCCGAAGATGGACTTCTGAGGCGCGACCTGGACTTTCCCTACCGCCTCTACAGGCCTGCCGATGCAACCGGCGAAGTGCTTTTTCTGCTGCATGGTTCCGGCGTCGACGAGACCACGCTGGTCCCGCTCGGCCGGCAGATCGCGCCGCGCGCGGTGCTGGTGGCGGTGCGTGGCCGCATCCCCCAGGAGGACGGGTTCCGCTGGTTTACACGCATCACGCCGACGCGCTTCGAGCAGGACAGCATCCGCACGGAGACAGACGCATTCGCGGATTTCATTGCCGACGCCGCGAAGCGCCAAAACCTCGATCTCTCCCGCTCCACATTTCTCGGTTATTCGAACGGTGCCAATCTGGTTTCCAGCATGATGCTGCTGCATCCGGGCCTCGTCGAACGGGCGGCGCTGTTACGCGCCATGCCGGTGCTGGACGACGTGCCGCCGGCGGACCTCAGCAAGGCGCAAGTGCTGATCATTGCTGGTGCCGCCGACCTGACCTACGCCCCTTTCGCGCCGGCGCTGGTGTTACTGCTCAGCCAGCGCGGCGCCGAGATCGACGCCCGGATCATCCCATCAGGTCATGAATTCGGCGGCCGGGATGCCGAAATCGTCAGGCAATGGCTGGCAGGCCCAGCGGCCATCACACAGGCGGATTGACCGCTCAGCGCGCGGCGACGGCCGCATGGCATTCCGCGGCGAGATCGACTACGCCATGCTGGTCAAGATTTACGGCGTCGCCGGAAAGCGTTGGGAGATTGCAGACATCGTTGCGCTGATCGAGGCGAAGGAAGCCGAGAAGCCACTGGCGCTGCCCCTACGCGGTTGACAAGCCATCGCGTTCGACGAGCTTAATTGGAGCTATCTAGCGGAATGTGCTATGATTCCTGTCGTGGGCAAGAAGGCAAAGCAGAGGATCGAATCCTTGGCAGATCGCGAAATGGCGATCGAAGCCGCCTACTTTGCCCGCAAGTTCGGCCTCACCAAAGAGGAGGCACTCAAAACCCTCAAAGAGGCCCGCGTCGTGAAACCGTTGCCTAGCAGAAATCTGACAAAAACCCGATAAGGGTTGGGTTGGACGACAACCGGCTTTTGGCAAGAAATCGAACGGCACTTCAGGGCCATAGATTTTGCGTCAGATCTCTATGGACGTTCATATTCAGATTTCGGCGTCCTCTCCGCGTCAGCCGCCCAGGCGCGTGACAAGATAGGTGAGGGCCGAAATGGCGGCCGTGGCCGGCAAAGTGACGATCCAGGCAATGACGATGTTCCCGGCGATGCCCCAGCGTACGGCCGAGACGCGGCGGGCCGCGCCGACGCCGATGATGGCGCCGGTGATGGTATGCGTGGTCGACACTGGAACGCCGAGCCAGGTGGCGGCAAACAGGGTGGTGGCACCACCGGTCTCGGCGCAGAAGCCCTGCATCGGGTTCAGCCGGGTGATCTTCGAACCCATTGTGTGGACGATGCGCCAGCCGCCGAACAAGGTGCCGAGCGCCAGCGCCGTCTGACAGGTGAGGACGACCCACAGCGGCACATAGAAATTGGCGCCGAGCATGCCTTGCGAATAGAGCAGCACGGCGATGATGCCCATGGTTTTCTGGGCGTCGTTGCCGCCATGGCCGAGCGAATAGAGCGAGGCGGAAAAGAACTGCAGGACGCGGAAGGTGCTGTCGACGGCGAACGGCGTCTGGCGCACGAACAGCCAGGAAACGACAAGGATCAGGGCAAGCGCCAGAACAAAACCTGTCGCCGGTGACAGGACGATCGCGGCGACCGTCTTGCCAAGCCCCGTCCAGACGATGGCGCCGACCCCACCCTTGGCAACGCCGGCACCGACCAGCCCGCCGATCAGCGCATGCGAACTGCTCGACGGGATGCCGGCAATCCAGGTGACGATGTTCCAGACAATGGCGCCGACAAGGGCTGAGAAGATCACCGCCGGCGTGACGATGCTGACGTCGACGATGCCCTTCCCCACTGTCTCGGCGACATGGAGACCGAAGAACATGAAGGCGATGAAATTGAAGAAAGCCGCCCACAGAACGGCATATTGCGGCCGCAGCACGCGGGTGGAGACGATGGTGGCGATGGAATTGGCGGCATCGTGCAGGCCGTTGAGAAAATCGAAGAACAGCGCCACGGCGACAAGGCCGATCAGCACGGGAAAGGCAATGGTGGCTTCCATCACCTAAACATTCTCGATGACGATGCCGCTGATCTCGTTGGCGACGTCCTCGAAACGGTCGACCACCTTTTCCAGCTGGCCGTAAATCTCGCTGCCGATCAGGTAAGCCATCGGGTCGCTGCGGCCGTGCCGCTTGAACAGGTCCTTCAGCCCTTGCTCGTGCAGATCGTCGGCGCGGCTTTCGACGCGCATGACCTCTTCGGCGATGGCGTTGAGGCGCACGGTGTGCGTGCCGACCTTGCTCAGCAGCGGGATCGCCTCGGCGACCAGCTTGGCGGCAGCGACGATGACGCCGCCCATTTCCTGCATCAGCGGGTCGAATTCCTTCTTTTCGAACAGCTTCACCGTCTTGACGGTCTTGTGCATCATGTCGATGGCATCATCCATCGACTGGATCAGATCCTTGATGTCGCCGCGATCGAAAGGCGTGATGAAGGAGCGCCGCACCGCAAGCAGTACTTCGGCGGTGATATGATCGGCCTCATCCTCGAGATCGATGATCTTCTGACACCAGCGATCGATGTCCTTGCCCTGCAGAAGCTGCTCCAGCGCCTCGGCGCCGCCGACCACGGTGCGGGAATGTCGCTCGAACAGCTCGAAGAATCGATCCTCGCGCGGCAGCAGCTTGCGGAACCAGCCCAGCATGTCCGACCTCCCGTCGCGCTTCCATGACCCTGTCCATTCACATAGCGCCCCAGCGAGCCACTGGAAACAGTAAGCCGGCTGAAAGATGTGGATGCGGACAACGAGGCTTGAGACGGAAACCGACTTTCGAGAAGCGCAGGATATCTGCGATGAAGATCGCCGGCGTGCGGCCGGCGGAAATCGAAGCGGTGCTGCCGATGCCTTCGGCCGACGTCATGCTGTCGCTGCTCGCCCAGATGGAAGGCTGAGCAGAAGTAACCGCCTACCCTCGCCCCATCCTGTTCCAGGCATCCAGCCCGGCGATCTTGTAGGCTTCGGCGAGCGTGGGATAGTTGAAGGTGTTGTTGACGAAGAAATCGACGGTGCCGCCGAGGTTGATCACCGCCTGGCCGATGTGAATGAGTTCGGTGGCGCCCTCGCCAACGATGTGGGCGCCGAGCAGGCGGCGGGTTTCGATTGAGAACAGCAGCTTCAGGAAGCCGGTGTTGACGCCCATGATGTGGCCGCGCGAGGTCTCGCGGAAGCGCGCCACGCCGACCTCATAAGCAGCGCCACTGTCGCGCACCTGTTCCTCGGACTGGCCGACGGTGGAGATTTCCGGCACCGCGTAGATGCCATAGGGAAAGGTTTCCGGCGGCGGCGGCAAGGGCACGCCAAAAGCATGGCAGGCGGCCACCCTGCCCTGCTCCATTGAGGTGGAGGCAAGGCTCGGAAAGCCAATGACGTCGCCGGCGGCATAAATGTTGGGCACGCTGGTCTGGAAAGTCTGCGGGTCGACTTTGATGCGGCCCCTGGAATCGGCGTCGATGCCGACCAGGTCGAGGCCCAAGGTTCCGACATTGCCGGTGCGACCGGCGGCGTAGAGTACGACATCCGAACGGATGGTGCGGCCATCGGCCAGTTCGACTTCCGCGGCCTCCGGCTTGGAGCGGATTTCCTTCACCGCGCTGCCCAGCCGGATCGTCATGCCGCGGTCGCGCATCTGGTGGATGAAATCGTCGACGATCTCGCGGTCGACGAAATCGAGGATGGTGTTGCGCGGCTCGACCAACGTCACCGGCACGTCGAGCGCGGAAAAAATCGTCGCATATTCGACGCCGATGACGCCGCCGCCGATCACCGTCAGCGTGCGCGGCAACTGGCCGAGCTCCAGCATCTCGTCACTGTCGAAGACACGGGTCTTGTCGAAGGGCACGTCACGCGGCCGATGCGGCCTGGTGCCGACCGCGATCAGCGCATGGGCGAATCCGACTTCGCTGTAGTCGCCGGTGTCGGTGGTCAGGCTGACCTTGTTGGGTCCGAGGAACTTTACCGCGGCGCGCGCGCTCTTGACCGTATTGCGCATGAACTGGTGCTGCAGCACCTCGACCTCGTGATCGAGCGTCTTGTGCAGGCGTTCGACCAGATCGCCAACCGAAATGTCCTGCTTGACCCGGTAGCCGCGTCCGTAAAAGCCACGCTCGCGCCAACCGGAAAGGTTGAGCACCGTCTCGCGCAGTGTCTTCGACGGGATGGTGCCGGTGTGTACGGACACGCCGCCGAGGCGCCGCCCCCTGTCGACCACCAGCACCGATTTGCCGAGCTTGGCCGATTGCACCGCGGCGCGGCGCCCGGAAGGCCCGCTGCCGATGACCAGCATGTCATAATCCATATTGCCCCGTCCCTCGCCCCTGGCGCCTGACTGCCTTTGTTGCGCCGCAGCAAGCTAACGCCATCCGTGCGGTGAATTCAACCGATTCGCACCGCGCCGGCGCAGCTTCGTCATCGATGCCGCTGAAAGGCCCGATCTTGATTATGCCGCAGGCCTTCACCATTTCATCACAGCCAGGTCCGCACCCTATTGCGGCCCCGATTACGAGGATATGACATGAACGCGCGCGTACTTGACGGCGAAATCATCACCAGCAGGCTCGAAGATATCAGGGCCTATGAGGGCGTGCGCTCTCGGCGCATCTTTGCCTTCATCATCGACTATTGCATCGTCGCGCTGCTGACCATTCCGTTCGCGATCCTGGTGTTCCTGTTTGGGCTACTGACGCTCGGTCTCGGCTGGATGCTGTTCTCAATCCTCGTGCCGGCTGTCGCCATCCTCTACATTTGGAACACGCTGGGCAGCATCGACCAGGCCACGACGGGCATGAAGATGATGGGCATCCGGCTCGACCGCCTCGACGGCACCCGCATCGACGGGCTTACCGCCGTCGTGCATTCGGTGCTGTTCTGGGCCGGCAACGTCATGCTGACGCCGCTCGTGCTTCTGGTGACCCTGTTTTCCGACCGCAAACGCACTCTGCACGATCTGCTGCTCGGCACGGTGGTCAGCCGCAGCGACCGTTGAAACAGCTTTTTGCGAGTCCCGGGAGCCGCTTTTGCATAAATGTGAAGGCGTCCGGTCAACCAAGCGTCTATAATCCTGTTGAATTTTTCGCCGTCCGCGCCAAAGGTAGGACGATTCGCAGGAGTGTTTCCAAGGCTCGATGACGCAGCACCCGACCCAGTCGCCGCAGTTCTTCCTGACCGCGCCGTCGCCGTGCCCGTATCTTGAGGGCCAGTTCGAGCGCAAGGTGTTCACGCATCTGGTCGGCGACAAGGCGCCGGAGATGAACGACCTGCTGACGCAAGGCGGGTTCCGGCGCTCGCAGAACATCGCCTACCGGCCGGCCTGCGAGACCTGCCGAGCCTGCGTCTCGGTGCGCATCCTGGCGCAGGAATTCACCGCCAGCCGCAACATGAAGCGGGTGATCCAGCACAATTCCGATCTCGTCGGCGCCATGCACGACGCGCAACCGTCGACTGAGCAGTACTCGCTGTTCCGCAGCTACCTCGACGCCCGCCACCGCCGTGGCGGCATGTCCGACATGACGGTGCTCGACTACGCCATGATGGTTGAGGACACCCATGTCGACACCAAGGTCATCGAATATCGCCGACGCGGCCCCGACACTTTCATCACCGGCAAGGGCCAGGGCGAGCTGATCGCCGTGGCGCTGACCGACAAGATGGCCGACGGCCTGTCGATGGTCTATTCCTACTTCAATCCCGACTTCGAGGACCGTTCGCTCGGCACCTTCATGATCCTCGACCACATCGCCCGCGCCAGAGCCATGGGCCTGCCCCATGTCTATCTCGGCTACTGGGTCAACGGCTCGCGCAAGATGAACTATAAGATGCGCTTCATGCCGCAGGAGCATCTCGGCCCGAAGGGCTGGGAGCGCTACGACCACGAAGCGGTTTCGCGCTGATTTTTTCCTTCGCTGTTCATCCTTAGACTGTTTCAAGGGGGATGCCGCTGGTCTTCCGGTCAATCGACTGGAAAACAGACGCTGGGCCGGTTTACGGCTGCCTCAAATTCATTGAGAGAACTGCCCGCATGTCGGCCCACCACGACCACCAGAAAGGCCTTCTCATCACCGCCATAGGCGGGCTGGCGCTGACTTTCGACATTCCGCTGATCCGGCTCGCCGACGGCGGCGCCTGGACAATCCTCTTGCTGCGCACCGGCACAACTTTCCTCGCAGCGCTGGTCATCTGGGCCGTCTGGCGCTCGCTGAGTAAGGACGCGCCGCAGCTCATCCCCGGTTGGTCGGGGCTGATTGTCGCCGCACTCTACGGGCTGGGCTCGATCTGCTTCGTCACCGGCGTCTTCAACACCTCGACCGCCAACCTTGTCTTCATCCTGGCCTTCACCACCATGTTTTCAGCCCTGCTGTCATGGCTGTTCCTGAAGGAGCGGCCGCGGCCGATCACGCTTGCCGCGCTCGCGCTGATGATCGTCGGTGTCGCCATCATCGTTGGCGATTCGATCGGCACCGGGCATCTGTTCGGCGACCTGATGGCGCTGTGCGCGGCGTTCATGATTGCCGCCGCCATCACCATCTCGCGCGCCAGCGGCAAGGACATGGGTTTTACCGCGCTGATCGGTGTCATCCTGCCCTGTGCCGTCGCCGCGTTCATGGTCTCGAGAACCGGTGTTCAGGTGAACGCGCCGTGGTGGATCATCTTCAACGGCGCCGTCATCATGCCGATTTCGTTCTTCTGCCTCGCCAACGGGCCGAAATACATTTCCGGCCCGGAAGTGGCGATGTTCTATCTGCTCGAAACCGTGCTGGCGCCGGTCTGGGTGTGGGCGATCTTTGCCGAAACCCCATCCCGCAACAGCCTGATCGGCGGCGCCATCCTCATCGTCACGCTGGTCGCCCATTCGCTGTGGCAATTGCATGAGGGGCGCAAGCGCCGCGCCACGCTTGCCGTCAGTCACCCGGCTTAAGCAACCACGCGCAAAGACGCACCCCGGCAGCGTTGCTAGATTGATCTGGCAACTGGTTTGAAACTGCTGCGATCGACAAAGGCCGCGAACAGCGCCGCCAACAATGCGAGCGATGCCGATGCCAGCAAGATACCGAGCAGCAGACGCACCGCGCCTGCTTCTCTGAGGAACAGGCCGGCGACCATGGCGATAAGGGCGCCGCCTGCCAACGACATCGCGGCAGCCAGACCGGCGGCGGTGCCGGCAAGATCGGCACGAACCGACAGCACACCCACATTGGCGGCGGGCATCGTCAGCCCGTTGCCTATGCCAATGAACATGCAAGGCACAAAGAACGCCAAAGCGTGAGTGGCGCCCGAGATCGACAGGATCAATCCAAAAAACAGGCCGAGGCAGGTCAGGAGCCGTGCGAACACCAGCACCGCGCCTCGCGCATATCCGGACCCGTATCGGCCGGACAAAAAGCTGCCCAGCAGAAAACCGGTCGGGACCATTCCCATAAAGAGGCCCAGCATCGCGCTTGAGCCGCCGAGCGATCCGTTCATGGCCAGCGGAGCGCCGCCAAGGAAGATGTAGAATGTGCCCATCGAGCAGGCCATGCACAGCGCGAAAGCCCAGAATCTGACCGAGCCCAGCAACTGCAAATAGGACGCAAAATAGCTGCTTGCCGACTGCCGTGAAGGCGCAGCCGTCTCTCTCAGGCCGCGCAGGCAAAAAACCAGCATGGCCGTGCCCAGCGCCGCAAGCACGATGAAGATCGACCGCCATCCGAACAGCTCGTCCAACACCCCGCCGAGGGTAGGCCCGAGCATCGGCGCAACAGCCCACCCCATGGCGGCGTAGCCTATTCGGCTTGTCGCTTCGCGTTCGCCCGACGTCTCCTTGATGACCACGAGTGCGATGGAGAAGCAGGCAGCGATGGATGCTTGCATCAGTCGAAGGAGCAAGAAAACTTCAATGCTGGTGGCAAGGGCGCATCCAACGGACGCAAGGATGAAGATCGCGATGGAAGTCAATGCAACCGGCCTGCGCCCAAATCGATCCGACAATGCACCTGAGATCAGTTCCGTCAGCGCCGTGACAATCGCATAGCCAGCAACCGAAAGATTGACCAGCGCGAAATCAGCGTCGAACTCGACCGCGATCTTGGGTAGCGACGGCAAATAGATATTCACCGGCAAAACTGAGAGAGCCGTCAGGAATATGAGGATGGCATAAGGGGGTGGAGCCGAAACCGTCTCCCCGGTTTGCATGCCTGTAGGCTTGGTTGAGCTGTCGCGCGTCATGGTCTTGCCGCCCTGTCAGGAAGATCTTCAGAAATCTGACGAGGGCCGGCCCGGACTGCGGGCACAAAAAAAGGCCCCGTCAGGAGCCTGCTTACCGCGCATGGGTGCTTCCGCCGGGTGGCTACACCACCCTGCCCATGCGCTCTCCTACCACGACAAAGACGAATTCGAACTTCATGGCGATATAGCTAGACAGCAATTGAAGTGCCGTCAATTACCGTAGTCTCGGGCATCCGATCGCAGGATCTATGCCCTGGCCTTTTTCTCGGTAACAATTTCGATCTGTGGCGGGCTGCCGTCTAGCTCCTCGGGTGGCGCGGCGGCAAGTTCGTCCACCAGCTCCACCTCACGCAACCATTCGCGCCAGATCGCGACCAGCAGCGCCATCAGCACCGGGCCGATGAACAGGCCGAGAAAGCCCATCGTCTTGACGCCGCCGATGAGGCCGAAAAAGGTCGGCAGGAAGGGCAGCTTGATCGGTCCGCCGACCAGTTTTGGGCGCAAAGTCTTGTCGACGATGAACAGCTCGACCGCGCCCCAGAGGAACAACGCCAGCCCGGACATCGGCGAACCGCTGGCGGCGAGGTAGATCGACACCAGGGTGAACGAGAGCGGGGCGCCGCCGGGAATCAGTGCCATGACGCCGGTCAGCGCGCCGAGCGTCACCGGCGACGGCACGCCGGCCAGCCAATAGGCGATGCCCAGCACCAGCCCCTCGCCGATGGCGATGACGGTCATGCCGGTGACGGTCGAGGAGATCGTTGCCGGCACCACGCGCGAGATCCGCTCCCACCGCGTCGGCAGGATGCGCTCGCCGAGACGGTCGACCTGCCCGGCGAAATGCTCGCCGTCGCGATAGGCGAAGAACAGCGCGATCATCATGAACAGCAACGTCAGCAACAGGCCGAAGGCGCTGCCGCCGGCAGCCAGCACGCCGCGATAGATGCTGCCGATATTGGCGCCGCTGACCAGCTGGATCAGTTCGCCGATGCCGCCGGGATGGCCGATATTGGTCGTCCACTGCTCGTTCAGCCACTCGCCGACCACAGGCAGTGTCGCAATCCAGTGCGGCGTCACCGCGCCGTGCCGGTTGGTCTCGATCGCCCAGCCGACCCATTCGCGCACCTCGTTGATGGCATAGGTGCCGGCGAGCGCAATCGGCACCACCAGGAAAGTGAGGATGAACAGGATCGCCAAAGTCGCGGCGATCGTGCGGTTGCCGCCAACGCCGGCGAGCATCCGCCGATAGAGTGGCCAGCTGGCGAAGGCGATAACCAGAGCAGCCAGCACCGGAAACAGGAAGCCATGGAAGAAGTAGACACCGGCGGCTACTATCAGCACCAGCAGCCAGCGCGCCGCCGACAGCGGCGGGATCACGGCGGACCTCACCGGCGTCGACAGGCCGAACAGGCGCTGATGCCGTTCCGGTTTCTGGATCTCAGCCTGCTTCAAACGCCCATCTCTCCCCTGCCGACCTCAGCGTTTATGCACTGTTATAGTGCCGCAATCGTGACGATAGTCCAAATGCTTGGCCATCTCCCCCCTTGAGGGGGAGATGGCCGGCAGGCCAGAGGGGGTCGCCGCGCGTGAAGCGCTAGGCTCTTCTGCCGGCGAAGGGGTGCCGCGTCTGGACGTACCGACCCCCTCTGTCGCCTTCGGCGACATCTCCCCCACGAGGGGGAGATTCCTACCCGAACTTCCCTGTCCTCGGGAATCCCTTCGGCACCATCCGTCCGGCAGACGCGCGGGCGCCAATCCATTCGGCGAGTTCGTCGCGCGACTTGGTGAAGGTGCGGTCTGCCGAATCCTGCCAGGACAGGCCAGCCTCCAGCGTGAAGGTTTTGAGGTCGAGCACGCCGCCATCCTTGTACTTCTGCAGGCGAACGCCTTTGCCGCGGCCCATCTCCGGGATTTCGGAGAGCGGGAACACCAGCATCTTGCGGTTCTCGCCGACAATGGCGAGATGATCGCCGGTGACCGGCACGCAGCGCTTGGCCTCGTCGGGCGACTTGACGTTCATCACCTGCTTGCCCTTGCGGGTGTTGGCGACGACCTCTTCTTCCGGCACGACAAAGCCGTTGGCGTCGTGTGACACCAGCAGCAGTTTGCGCTTCGGGTCATGGATAAAGGCGGTGACGATATCCTGGTCGTTGTCCATGTCGACGATGATGCGGATCGGCTCGCCATGGCCGCGGCCGCCCGGCAGCCGGTCGGCGCCGATGGTGTAGAACTTGCCGCCGGTGGTAAACACCAGCACCTTGTCGGTGGTCTGGGCATGGAAAGCGAGCTTGAGGCTGTCGCCCTCCTTGAAGGTCAAGGTGGAATGATCGGTCAGGTGACCTTTCATCGCCCTGAGCCAGCCCTTTTCCGAGACCACCACGGTGACCGGCTCGCGCTCAATCATGGCGTGCGCGATGTCGGTCAAATCGTGTTCGGGCGCGTCGGCGAACTGGGTGCGGCGCTTGCCGAGATCGGTCTCCGGTCCGAATTTGTCGCGGATGCTGGTGACTTCCCACTTGATCGTCGACCACTGCTTGGCGTCGGAGGCAAGCAGCGCCTCGATCTGCTTCTTCTCGGTGGAGAGGCCGTCGAATTCCTTGCGGATCTCGAATTCCTCCAGCTTGCGCAAGGCGCGCAGCCGCATGTTGAGGATGGCTTCGGCCTGGGTGTCGGTGAGCGACCAGCGCGCCATCATCACTTGCTTGGGCTCATCCTCCTCGCGGATGATCCTGATCACCTCGTCGATGTTGAGGTAGGCGATCAGATAGCCGGCGAGGATCTCGAGGCGTCTTTCGATCTCGCCAAGGCGATGCTTCGAGCGGCGGACCAGCACCTCGCGGCGGTGCTCCAGCCATTCCCTGAGCACGCCCTTCAGCGACAAGACGTTCGGCACCTTGCCGCGCGACAGCACATTCATGTTGAGCGGGAAGCGGCTTTCGAGCTCGGTCAGCTTGAACAGCGATTCCATCAATATGCCCGGATCGACCGAACGGCTCTTCGGCACAAGCACGACGCGGATGTCTTCCGCACTTTCGTCGCGGATATCTTCCAGCAGCGGCAATTTGCGCGCCATCAACAGCTCGGCGATCTTTTCGATCAGCCGGGCCTTCTGGACGCCATAGGGGATTTCGGTGACGACGATGCTCCAGGTGCCCCTGCCCTGGTCCTCCTGGCTCCATTTGGCCCTGACGCGAAAGCCGCCGCGGCCGGTTTCGTAGGCTTCGAGAATCGAAGCGCGGCTGTCGACGATGATGCCGCCGGTCGGGAAGTCAGGCCCCTGGACGAAGTCCATCAGCTTGGTCACCGGCGCATCCGGATGCTCGATCAGATGCAAGGCGGCGTCGCAAAGCTCGGCGGCGTTGTGCGGCGGGATCGAGGTCGCCATGCCGACCGCAATGCCGGACGAGCCGTTGGCGAGCAGGTTCGGGAAGGCGCCAGGCAGAACGACCGGCTCTTCGTCCTCCTCATTGTAGGTCGGCCGGTAGTCGACCGCGTCCTCGGTGATGCCGGCAAGCAGCTCGGTCGCCACATCGGTCATGCGCGCTTCGGTGTAGCGCATGGCGGCGGCGTTATCGCCGTCGATGTTGCCGAAATTGCCTTGCCCGTCGACCAAGGGGTAGCGCATCGAAAAATCTTGCGCCAACCGCACCAGCGCGTCGTAGATCGACTGGTCGCCATGCGGATGGAACTTGCCCATCACCTCGCCGACGATGCGGGCGCATTTGGCAAAGCCCTGGTCGGGGTTGAGCCTGAGCAGCCGCATGGCATGCATGATGCGGCGATGCACCGGCTTCAGCCCGTCGCGCACATCCGGCAGCGCCCGGTGCATGATGGTCGACAGCGCATAGGCGAGATAGCGCTCTTCCAGCGCCTTCTTCAGGTCGACCGGTTCGATATGATCGCCGCCGCCATCTTGAGGCGGCAAAAGCCTTTTTCCCATGGGCTGGAACTAGCCGAGCGGGTGATTCGCGGCAAGGCGCCGGTGTGGGAATCCGCATCGGCGCGACCCTGGACGGTCTATGAGCCCACATTCCGGCAATGGGAGCACCGCCATTGACCGCGCTGTGTGATGGATTTCACTGAATTGCCGGCGCGAGCACTCCAATTTGCCGACCTTGTGCAACAGCATCGGAAGCGGTGCGGGCGCCTGCCAACATCAATCTGTTACACGCGCTGTCTAAGGCATGACGCGACGACGCATGGACCCGATCTTCATGACAAATTCACCGCATCACGCAAAGGCTGGCGATCGGGTTTGCGTTTCGCCGTGATTTTCGGCCATTCTAATGGACAAATGCCTTTATCCGGTCCAGTTCGTCACGGAATGGTGACGACGCAACGAATGAAACCATTCTTTCAAGGACATCTCAGGGGACTTGCAATGACAATTCAACGCTCATTTTACAAACTCGCTCTTTCGACCTTTCTGCTGACGTTGCCGCTGAATGCGGCCCTTGCGCAGAATGCGGCGGTCGCCGACCGGCTCAAGGCTCTGGCTGCCGCCCAGGGCATGGACATCTCCTGGACCGGCGTGACCGGTGACGACTCCAATTTGGTGCTGCAGGGCGTGACCGTGAAACCGGCGGCAGAAAAGGAAGCGCTGCCGATCGGCGACGTGAAACTTGAGGGCGTGACCGAGGCCAATGGCGGCTACGATATCGGAACCGTCTCGACCTCCGCCTTCACGCACAGCAAGGATGGCGTCACGCTGGATCTCAGCCCCTTCGTGATCCACGACATGACCGTTCCGGCCGAGGGCGCCACGGGCCCGATGGGTTCGATGATGATGTACAAGTCGGCCGAACTCGCCAACATGACGGTGAAGGTCGCTGACAAGACGGCCTTCTCGATGGACGGGCTCGCCGTCGAAATTACCCCGCCGGCCGACGGCAAGGCGATGGAGTTTTCCTTGACGACGGAAAAATTCAACGGCGACCTCACCCTCGTCGACGATGCCCAGTCCAAGGCAGTGATCGACGCGCTCGGCTACCAGAACATATCAGGCAATATCGAAATGGCCGGCACCTGGCAGCCCGCGGACGGCAAGATGGAATTGTCGAAATACGACATGTCCGTCGACAATGCCGGTACGCTCGGCATGACTTTCGATATCGGCGGCTACACGCTCGATTTCGTCAAGTCGATGCAGGAGATGCAGAAAAAGATGGCGGCACAGCCCGAAGGCGCCGACAATTCGGCGCAAGGCATGGCCATGCTCGGCCTGTTGCAGCAGCTTTCGTTCAACGGCGCCTCGATCCGCTTCGACGACGATTCGCTGACCGGCAAGCTGCTGGACTATTTCGGCAAGCAACAGGGCATGTCCGGCAAGGACATTGCCAACCAGGCCAAGGCGATCGTGCCCTTCGGCATGGCGCAGCTCAACAATCCCGAGCTGACGGCTGAAGTGTCGGCCGCCGTAAACAAATATCTCGACGATCCGCAGAGCCTCGAGATTTCGGCAGAGCCGCCGGCATCGGTGCCGTTCGCGCTGATCATGGCCGGCGGCATGTCCAACCCGTACGACCTGCCGAAGACGCTCGGCGTCCACGTCAAGGCGAACGAAGACTGATAAACGCGCTTTCAAATACAAAAAGCCCGGCAGCGATGCCGGGCTTTTTTGTGGGCCGATTCTCGAATCGAAAGAACCGGTTGAGCCAGGTTCTTAAACCTCTTTCTTCGTCACCGCGACGCGCAGCGACAAGTCGCGAAGCTGCTGCGGGCTCGCTTCCGACGGCGCGTTCATCAGCAAGTCGTAGGCCTGCTGGTTCATCGGGAACATGGTGATTTCGCGCAGGTTCTTGGCCCCGACCAGCAGCATGACAACGCGGTCGACACCCGCCGCCATGCCGCCATGCGGCGGCGCGCCGTACTGGAAGGCACGATAGAGACCGCCGAAGCGTTCCTCGACCGTCGCACGGTCCAGCCCGACCGTCTCGAAAGCCTTGACCATGGTTTCCGGCAGATGGTTGCGGATACCGCCGGAGGCGATCTCGAAGCCGTTGCAGACCATGTCGTACTGGAACGCCTTGATGCCGAGCAGGTCGTCGCCGTTGAGCGCGTCGATGCCGCCCTGCGGCATCGAGAACGGATTGTGGGCGAAATCGATCTTCTTCTCGTCCTCATTCCATTCGAAGAACGGGAAGTCGACGATCCAGCACAGTTCAAAACGCTCGCGGTCGACAAGGTTCAGCTCCTCGCCGGCCCGCGTGCGCGCAGCGCCCGCGAAGGAGACGAACTTCTTCGGATCGCCGGCGACGAAGAAAGCGGCGTCGCCGTCGGCGAGGCCGAGCTGGAGGCGGATCGCTTCGGTGCGCTCCTCGCCAATGTTCTTGGCCAGTGGTCCGGCGCCTTCGAGCTTTTCGCCCTCCTTGCGCCAGAAGATGTAGCCCAGTCCCGGCTGGCCCTCGCCTTGCGCCCAGGAATTCATGCGGTCGCAGAAAGCGCGTGAACCACCGGTCCTGGCCGGGATGGCCCAGATTTCGGCCTTCGGGCCGTTGGCTAAGATGTTGGCGAACACCTTGAACCCGGACTCGCGGAAATGATCGGAGACAGCCTGCATCTCGATCGGGTTGCGCAGGTCCGGCTTGTCGGAGCCGTATTTGCGCATCGCCACGTCATAAGGAATGCGCTGGAAGTTCTGCGTCACCGGCTTGCCGTTGGCAAAAGTCTCGAAGACGCCGCGCATCACCGGCTCCATGGTCGACAGCACATCATCCTGCTCGACGAAGCTCATCTCCAGATCGAGCTGGTAGAATTCGCCGGGCAATCGGTCGGCGCGCGGGTCCTCGTCGCGGAAACATGGGGCGATCTGAAAATAGCGGTCGAAGCCCGACACCATGATCAATTGCTTGTACTGCTGCGGCGCCTGCGGCAGCGCGTAGAAGGTGCCGGGATGGATGCGCGACGGCACCAGGAAGTCGCGCGCGCCCTCGGGCGATGAAGCGGTCAGGATCGGCGTCGAGAATTCGGTGAAGCCGACCTCGCCCATGCGCTTGCGCATCTCGGCGATGATCCTGGTGCGCGCCACGATGTTCTTGTGCAGCGTCTCGCGGCGCAAATCGAGGAAGCGGTATTTGAGGCGGATGTCCTCGGGATAATCCGGTTCGCCGAACACCGGCAGTGGCAATTCCTTGGCCGCTGACAGCACTTCGATCTCGCGCGCGAAAATCTCGATCTCGCCGGTTGGCAGATTGGCATTCGCGGTCTCGGCCAAACGTGCCTTGACCTCGCCGTCGACGCGGATGACCCACTCGCCGCGCACGGTCTCGGCGATCTTGAAAGCCGGCGAATCCGGGTCGGCGACGATCTGGGTCAGGCCGTAGTGGTCGCGCAGGTCGATGAACAGCAGGCCGCCATGGTCGCGCACGCGATGCACCCAGCCCGACAGGCGAACGGAAGCGCCGACGTCGCTCTTTCGCAATTGGGCACAGGTATGGCTGCGGTAACGATGCATTGTCATAGGGATTAAGTCCGGATGCTGGGGTTGCGGGCCGACGGCCCGGCTCGAAATTTGCGCGAAAAGCGCATGAGAGCCCAGCTTTGTCAAGGCAAGCGGGTGCGGGCGCTGCCTGTTCAGGCGAAGTGGATTTCGGCGCCCTGCCGTTCGAAATCCGCGAGGATCGCTGCCGGCGCGGTCTTTTCAACCACCAGATGGCGGATCGCTTCAGGCCCAGTGACGCGGTAGGGCGCGGCGGTGGCCAGCTTGTCGTTGGTGACGGCGATGACGATGCCGGCGCTGTTCCTGGCCATGGCCCGCTTCACTTCGGCCTCTGCCGAATCGAAAGCGGTGACGCCGCGTGAGGCATCGAGACCGCAGGAGCCCAGGAAAAACAGATCGGCGCCAAGCTGGGCGACGGCCGCCAGCGTATCGCCGCCGACACAGGTTCCAAGGTCGCGATCGAACCTGCCGCCCAGCACGATCAGTTCGACCAGGGGATGATCGGACAATGCCGAAGCAACACTGAGCGAATTGGTGGCTATGGTCAGCTCGAGGTCGCGCGGAATGGCCCTGGCGATCGCGGCATTGGTGGTGCCGCCATCGATGAACAGGCTCTGCCCGCTGGAAAGCAGCGCCACCGCCGCGCTCGCCAGCCGCATCTTCTCCTCGACCGCATGGCCACCGCGCTGGCCGACCGGCGCCGCGGCGAAGGGCGCCGGAGCGACCGCGCCGCCATAGACGCGGCGGCACTGCCCGGCCTTTGCCAGCTCCCTCAGGTCGCGGCGGACCGTGTCTTCCGAAACGCCGAACCGGGTTGCCAGCTCGCCGGCCAATACCCTGCCCTGCGCCGCAAGCCGGTCGCGGATGAGCTGATGCCGTTCATCGGTGAGCATTGCATGATCCTGTTTCTTCATGCACGTTCTTGCATGTTTTGCACGTTTATGCAAGAAGCGAGGCGCGCCTGCAGTTGGACAAGCCAACTGACGGCCCCCTCCTTCGTTGAAAGCATTGCGATGATTTTTGGCCTCAGCCTCGCCCCTCAACACCGGGTTTATGCCGGGTTTGCGATCTATTCGTTTGGCATGGGCAACATCTTTCCGCGACTGCCTGACATCAAGCACGCCATGGACATCCAGGACGGCACGCTGGGGCTCAGCCTGATCGGCACGCCGATCGGCACCTTGACCGCGCTCACCCTGGCGGCGCCGATACTGGAGCGCGTCGGCTTCCGCCGCGCGCTGCTCGGGCTGGTTCCGCTGCTGACGGTGGCCTATGCGATCGCGGTGCACGCACCGGGGCCTGTCTCCCTGTTCCTCATGCTGTTTCCGGTCGGGCTGATGATCGGCAGCATCGAGATCATGCTCAATGTCGAGGCCGACAGGACGGAATTCCTGGTCAAGCGCCGGATCATGAACCGGGCACATTCGTTCTGGAGCATCGGCTTCTTCGGCGCTGGCCTGTTCGGCGCGGCACTCGCGCATCTCGGCGTCTCGCCGCAATTGCACCTGGCGATGGTCGTGCCGATGGTAGCAATATCGACGGCGCTGTTTCTCGGTGGTTACCAGCCTGCACCAAGCCGCTTTGCCGGCAATGGCGACGAGCCTCCCATGCGGGCACCCACGCTGGCACGGCCGACGCTGCCGATCCTTGTCCTCGTTGCGGTGACGCTGTCGGCAATGCTAATGGAAGGCGCCAGCATGGACTGGTCGGCGATCTATATGCGCACCGTGTTCGAATCGGGGCCGTTCGTCGCCGGGTTCACGGTGGCGCTGTTTGCATTCTCGCAAGCAACCACGCGCTTTTTCGCCGACAGCTTCGTCGAACGCCACTCGCCAAGCGGCGTGGCGCGCGTGCTGTTGGCGAGCATGGCGGCGGGCGTACTGCTGGTCTTCCTGTCGCCTGCCCCATTCCTGTCCATGCTGGGCTTTGCCCTTCTGGGCATCGGCAGCAGCGCGCTCTTTCCGCTGGCGATTTCCGCGGCCGCCCAGCGAACGGATCGCCCCGCGGCAATCAATGTCGCGGCGCTGTCGCAGATCTCCTTCGTCGCCTTCCTGCTAGGTCCGCCGCTGCTCGGCTTCGTCTCGGAGCATTGGGGCATCCGGTCGGCCTTTGCCATCGGCATCCCGTTCATCGCGCTCAGCCTGCTGACCGCCGGATCGCTTGGCCGACGGGCGCCGTCGGACAAGCCTGAGGCGCCGTCGAGCGAGGCGCCCGACCCGGCCCGGCGGAAAATGTCGGCGCAGGCCAGCGAGGCATGAACGGCTCTCACTGCTAAAAGCACAGGTCGTCGCAACAAGACGCCCTGTTGGCGGATAAGCCGCTGGCAATGGCCGCACCGATGGTTCAGAAAAGCATAGCCATCCAACCGCGGTCCTCCATGTCCTCGATCCGCCCGCTGATCCCGCTCCTTCTCGCCGCCGGCATCCTGCTTGGCGGCAATGGGCTGCAGAGCACGTTGATCGCGCTGCGCGGCGCGCAGGAAGGCTTTCCGGCCTCATCCATCGGCCTCATGGGCACCTTCTATTTCGCCGGCTTCCTGCTCGGCTGCCTCGCCGTCACCCGCATCATGAAGGCGGTCGGCCATGTGCGTGCCTTCGCGGCGCTGGCCGCGATCGCCTCCGCCGGCACGCTGCTTCTGGTGCTGGTCATCGATCCGGTGATGTGGTGCGCGGTGCGTTTTGCCGGCGGCTTCTGCTTTGCCGGTTTGTTCACCATCATGGAAGCCTGGCTCAATTCCGGAGTCACCAACAAGGATCGCGCACGGGTTCTGGCCATCTACCGCATGGTCGACATCGGCTCGGTGACCGGCGCGCAGTTCCTTATCCCGATCTTTGGCGCCGGCGGTTTTGCCATCTTCGCCATCATGTCGATCATGATCACTTTGTCGCTGGTGCCTGTCTCGCTCGGCGACCGTTCCAACCCTGCGCCACCCGAAGAGGTCAAGCTCGATCTGGCGCGCGTCTGGCGGATTTCGCCGCTCGGCTGCTTCGGCTGCATCGCCGTCGGCGTCACCAACAGCGCCTTTCGCACGCTGTCGCCGGTCTATGCCGAACAGATCGGCATGTCGGTCGCCGATGTCGTCACCTTCGTCAGTGTCGGCATTTTCGGTGGCGCCATCATCCAGTATCCGCTCGGCTATCTCTCCGACCGCTGGGACCGACGCCGGGTGCTCTTGATCACCACCTGCTGCGCCATGTTTGCCGCGCTGGCGCTGGTGTTCGTGGCGGGCACCAACCCGACGCTGAACTTTATCATCATCTTCATCTTCGGCTGTTTTGCCATGCCGCTCTATTCGCTTTCGGCGGCGCATTCCAACGACCGCGCCGACAAGGGCGAGTTCGTGCTGATCAACGCGGCCTTGATGCTCTTTTATTCCTTTGGCGCCATTGGCGGCCCGTTTGCCGCTTCGACGGCGATGCAATATTTCGGGCCAAGCGCGCTGTTCGTGTTCAGCGCCACCGTCTACGCTGTCTTCATCGTCGTCATCCTCTACCGCATGCAGGTGCGCTCCGGCGTGCCGGCAGGCAAACGCAGCCGGTTCATCGCGCTTTTGCGCACATCGACGGTTTTCGCCCGGCTGGCGAGGCGCAGCGGCGATTCCGACGGGTCCGCTGAGCCCTGATAAAGGGGCTGCGGCTTGACGAAAGCCCGCGCGGCTGAAATTGAAAGAGACCGTACCCTTGCCAAAAGCGATTTGATGCACGTCATCACCACCCAGAATGAACTTGAGACCGTTCTCGCCGCTTTCGAAAAGTCGGAGTTCGTCACCGTCGACACCGAATTCATTCGCGAAACGACCTTCTGGCCGATTCTCTGCCTGATCCAGATGGCGGCGCCGGGCGTGACGGCGCTGATCGATCCGCTGTCGCCCGACATCGACCTGAAGCCATTCTTCAAGCTGATGGCCAATGAGGCGGTGGTCAAAGTCTTCCATGCGGCGCGCCAGGACATCGAAATCATCGTCCATCTCGGCGATCTCGTTCCGCATCCGGTGTTCGACACCCAAGTGGCGGCGATGGTGTGCGGCTTCGGCGACAGTGTCTCCTACGACCAGCTGGTGCAGCGGATCACCGGGGCGCGGCTCGACAAATCCTCGCGTTTCACCGACTGGCGCCATCGGCCGTTGTCCGACAAGCAGCTCGACTACGCGCTGGCCGACGTCACCCATCTGATCGATGTCTACCAGCACCTCAGCGCCGAACTGGTGCGGGAAAACCGCGCCCATTGGCTGAACGAAGAGATGGAGGTGCTGACCTCCCGCGAAACCTACGATCCGCATCCCGAGGATGCCTGGAAGCGGCTGAAGATGCGGCTGCGCAAGCCGCAGGAGCTGGCGATCGTGCAAGCGGTGGCCGCCTGGCGCGAGCGCGAGGCACGCGAACGCGATGTGCCGCGCGGCCGGGTGCTGAAGGACGACGCCATCTACGAAATCGCCCAGCAGGCGCCGCGCGATGCGGCCGCACTTGGCAAGCTGCGCACCACGCCGAAGGGCTGGGAACGCTCGTCGACAGCAACGACGCTGCTTGGCGTGACCGCCACGGCGCTTGCTTTGCCCAGAGAAGAGATGCCGAAGCTGCCGAAGAGTTTTCAGCCGCCGGAAGGTTCAAGTGCTGCAGCCGAACTGCTGAAAGTGCTGCTGCGCATCGTCGCCGAAAAGGAAGGCGTCGCCTCGAAGGTGTTGGCCTCCAGTGACGATATCGACCGCATCGCCGCCGAGGGCGAGGCCGCCGACGTGCCGGCGCTGCAGGGCTGGCGGCGCGCCGTGTTCGGGGACGCGGCGCTCAAGCTGGTGCGCGGCGAGATCGGCATCAAGTTCGACAAGCGCAGAATAGCGGTGTTCGACCTCTAGACGCCGTAACCCCGCTCCGCTCGGCGGAGCGACCCTCCCCACAAGGAGGAGGGTAAACAACTTCCCTACACCGCTCCGAGCAGGTGCAGTGCGAACCAGATCCATGCCAGCAACAGAATCACCGCGCCCACGTAGAAGGCGCGGCTGCGAAAGCGCAGATTGTTGCTGGTGAGATGGACCCAGGCGTGGGCATAGCGCGAGATCACGAAGATCCACATCAGCGTCAAGGTCAGGTAGTTGACGCCGTTGGTCACGTGCAACGTCAGGCATAGCACGTAGAAAAGCACCGGCAGCTCGAACTGGTTGATGAGATTGTTGGCGACGGTGACGCTGGACGCCGGCTCGGTGGTGCGCACCTTGTATTGACCAACCCTGGCCTCGCCTGATCTGACCGCGCCGTAACGGCGCCGGGCCATCACGCCATAGACGAGATAGATCAGCAGAACCTGCGCCAGCATCGGCCAGAAGATCGCAGTCTGGTTCACAAGCTGTTCCCTGCCCCGTTAGATTATTTTGCTCACGCCTGACGCCGGCGCTGGCCGGCCAGCGTGAAGGCCGCAATGACGATCGCCGGCACCGCCAGAAGCGCGAATTTGGTGACGATCAGCGACGAGGCGAAAGACAGCGAATCCGGATTGGCCGACAGGAAATCGGACAAAAGCCGCGCAACCGCTATGTTCTGCGCGTAGTCGGCAAGCGTATAGGGCAGCACCAGCACCAGTGCGACCAGCGATTGTAGCTGCGTCGACAAGGCGCGAAAATTCGTCAGCCGCCGCCCGGTGGCGAGAATCAGGCTGACCATGGTCACCGACAGCAGCGCCGGGAACAAAAGGTCAAAAGTCAGATAATGCCAGACCAGGATGATCTCGCTGCCGCGCCGGCCGAGCGCCGTCAGCCAGGCCATGCCCTCGTCCGGGGTGAAGCCGGCAAAGCGCAGGTCGAGCGACGGCAGCCCACCGCTCAGGCTGCGGAAATAGAAGAACTCCATCGCCGTCATGGCGATGAAAACCGCCGCTGAGACCACGCAGAGTGCGGCAGCATGGCGCGACAGCCGCAGGATCATGGCCGTCAGGCCGCGCCAGAGCGCATACTGATCGGGCTGATCAGGCTCCGCCGGGATAGTTCGGGCTTTCGCGGGTAATCGTGACGTCATGGGCGTGGCTTTCACGAAGTCCGGCATTGGATATGCGTACAAAGGTGGCGCGTTCGCGAAAATCTGCAAGGTCGCGGCCACCGACATAACCCATAGCGGCTTTCAGGCCGCCTGCAAGCTGGTGCAGCACGCCAGACACAGGTCCTTTGTAGGGAACCTGCCCTTCAATGCCTTCCGGGACCAGTTTCAGCGTGTCGCGCACCTCGGCCTGGAAGTAGCGATCGGCCGAGCCGCGGGCCATGGCCCCGACCGAACCCATGCCGCGGTAGGCCTTGAAAGAGCGGCCCTGGTGCAAATAGACCTCGCCCGGGCTTTCATCGGTGCCGGCCAGCAGCGACCCGATCATGGCAGCACTCGCGCCGGCGGCGAGCGCCTTGGCGAGATCGCCGGAAAATTTGATGCCGCCATCGGCGATGACCGAGACACCGGATTTGTGCGCCGTCTCGACCGCCGACATGATCGCCGACAGCTGCGGCACGCCGACACCGGCGACGATGCGGGTGGTGCAGATCGAGCCAGGGCCGATGCCGACCTTGACGGCGTCGGCGCCGGCGTCGATCAGCGCCAGTGTGCCTTCTGCCGTGGCGACGTTGCCGGCCAGGATGCGCACCGAATTGGACAGTTTTTTCGCCCGCGTCACCGCGTCCAGCACGCGCTGCGAATGGCCGTGTGCTGTGTCGATGACCAGAAGGTCGACGCCGGCATCGATCAGGCGCTCGGCGCGCTCGAAACCGTCGTCGCCGACGCTGGTGGCGGCAGCAGCGCGCAGGCGGCCCTGCGCATCCTTGGTGGCGTGCGGGTTGAGCTGCGACTTCTCGATATCCTTGACGGTGATCAGGCCGACGCAATTGCCGTCCTTGTCGACGACGACCAGCTTTTCGATGCGGTGCTGGTGCAAGAGCCGCTTGGCCTCGTCCTGGTCGACATTCTCCTTCACCGTGATCAGGTTCTCACGGGTCATCAGCTCGTAGACTTTCTGCGTCGGGTCCGAGGCGAAGCGGACGTCGCGGTTGGTCAGGATACCGATCAGCCGGCCGACCTTCTGGCCGCCTGAGCCGCCATTCTCGACCACCGGAATGCCTGAGATCGAGTAGGTGCGCATCAGGCCGAGCGCGTCGGCGAGTGTGGCTTCAGGGCCGATGGTGACGGGATTGACCACCATGCCCGATTCGAACTTCTTGACCTGCCGCACCTGCTCGGCCTGTTCGGCCGGCGAGAAATTGCGGTGGATGACGCCGATGCCGCCGGCCTGGGCCATGGCGATGGCCAGCCGCGCCTCGGTGACGGTGTCCATGGCGGCCGACAGGATCGGCACGTTGAGATCGATGTCGCCAGCGATACGGGTGCGGATGTCGGTCTCGCCGGGCATGACCTCGGAATGACCGGGCTGCAGCAGCACGTCGTCAAAGGTCAGCGCCAGCGCGCCGGTGGACGTTTCGATGATTTTTGCCATGGCCAGTCCTCGAAATACAGAAAAAGCGCTTGACCAGAATGGACAGCGCCGACTCGTCTTCTTCCCTTTCAGGATTGGCGCTGGCTCGTAACACGTCGCGGCGCCGATGAAAAGCCGATGATTGCACGCTCCCGGAAAGGTGACGTTTTGCCGAAAAATGCACCACCTCTGGTTGCCGGTCGCACAAACGTGACAGCAATTTAATGCGACATCCGGGCCAAGCCATGATAACCGCCCCTCGTGTCGGGTTGCCCCCAGTCGGCGACACAAAGAATCAAGTCCGGACGCGTTTTGTGAACCGCACCATTCCGCTTATCCTGGCGGTCGCCCTGTTCATGGAAAACATGGATTCGACGGTCATCGCGACGTCGCTGCCGGCGATCGCCATCGACATCCATGCCAGCCCGATCGCGCTCAAGCTGGCGCTCACCGCCTATCTGGTGTCGCTGGCGATCTTCATTCCGATCAGCGGCTGGATGGCCGACCGCTTCGGCGCCAAAAACGTGTTTCGCGCCGCGATCGGCGTGTTCATCGTCGGCTCGGTCGCTTGCGCCATTTCCGATTCGCTGCCGGCTTTCGTGGTCTCGCGCTTCCTGCAAGGCATTGGCGGCGCGATGATGACGCCGGTCGGGCGGCTGGTGCTGGTGCGCGCGACGCCCAAGAGCGAGCTGGTCGCCGCCATGTCCTGGCTGACCGTCCCGGCGCTGGTCGGGCCGCTGGTCGGGCCACCGATCGGCGGCTTCATCACCACCTATTTCACCTGGCACTGGATTTTTCTGATCAACGTGCCGATCGGCCTGGTCGGCATCTGGCTCGCCACCCGCTTCCTGCCGCAAACCGAAGCGACCGAGACGCCGCCGCTCGATTTCATCGGTTTTGTGTTGAGCGGGCTCGCCGCCTCCGGCGTGGTGTTCGGCCTGTCGGTAGTCAGCTTGCCTGCGCTGCCGCCGATCGCCGGCTTCATCACCGTCGCCGTCGGATTGGCGTCGGGCGCGCTTTACCTCCTGCATGCGCGCCATGCGAAAAACCCGCTGCTTGCGCTCGAATTGTTCCGCCACCAGGTGTTCCGCTCCTCGGTGCTCGGCGGCGGGCTGTTTCGCATCGGCATTGGTGCCGTGCCCTTCCTGTTGCCCCTGATGTTCCAGATTGGCTTTGGGCTGACGCCGTTCCAGTCGGGCATGATCACCTTCGTCTCGGCGATCGGCGCCATCGGCATGAAATTCGCCACCGCGCTGATTTTTCGGGTTGCCGGGTTCCGCCGCGTGCTGGTGGTCGGTTCGCTGGTCGCCGCGGCGTCAATCGCCGTCAACGGCCTGTTCACGCCCGACACGCCCTATGCGCTGATGCTGGCCATGCTGCTGGCCAGCGGCTTCATCCGCTCGATGTTCTTCACCGGCGTCAACGCGATCGCCTATGCCGAGATTTCGGCTGCCGACACCAGCAAGGCGACGCCGATCGCCGCCGTGTTCCAGCAACTGTCGATCGCGCTCGGCGTCGCGGTGGCGGGCGGCATCCTGGAGGTGTCGCAGACGCTGCATGGCGGGCCGCTGACGCTGGCCGACTTCCACACCGCCTTCTTCATCGTGGCCGTGATTTCGGCAGCGGCATCACTGTCGTTCATGCGGCTGGCGCCCGATGCAGGCAACGCGGTGTCGGGCCATGGCAGGCTGACAACGCCCAAGGAATTGGAGCCGATTAGCCCTCCCGGCAATTGAGGCCACGCAACGGCGACCTCAACCTTCGGTCGGCGCGCGCCCCTTGAAGTCCTTCGCCAGCAAATACAGCTCCACCGACTCATCACGCGAAGCCGGCGGCTTGACGTGATGGACCGAACGGAAATTCTGCTTGAGCAGGGACAGCAGCTCGTTTTCGGCGCCGCCCTGAAAGGTCTTGGCCAGAAAATGGCCGCCCGGCTTCAGCACCGCCAGCGCGAAATCTGCCGCCACTTCGCACAGATACATGGTGCGGATGTGGTCGGTCCTTTTGTGGCCGGTGGTCGGTGCCGCCATGTCGGAGAGCACTATGTCGGGCGGGCCGCCCAGCGTCTCGGCAAGCTTTTGCGGCGCCTCGGGGTCGAGGAAATCCATCAAAAGCACCGGCGCGCCGGGCACCGCGGCCATTTCGAGATAGTCGATGCCAACGACATGCGGGCTCTCCGCCGTCGATTTCGTCCGCGCCGCGGCCACCTGGCACCAGCCGCCGGGGGCGGCGCCGAGGTCGATGACCTTCATGCCGGGCTTCAAGAGATGATGCTTGTCGTCGATCTCGATCAGCTTGTAGGCCGCGCGCGACCTGTAGCCGTCGGCCTTGGAGCGTTGGACATAGGGATCGTTGATGTGGCGCTGCAGCCAGCGGCGCGACGATTCCTTGAGGCCGCTTTTCTTCTTGATCCGCGTCTTCAGCACGCGAATGCTGGCGGAGCCTGGTTTTTCTGGTTTCTTGGTCATTGTTTGATTTCTTGTTTGAGCATGATCTCTTCCGAAACCCGCTCCCCACTTTTCGGGATCATGCTCTGCCCCGCCCGCTGTTGCGCCAGACACCGTCGTCGGCCATCAGTTCGCTCAGTATGCCTTCGCGCAGGCCACGGTCGGCGACACGCAGCCGCTCGGATGGCCACACGGCGCGGATCGCTTCCAGGATGGCGCAGCCGGCCAGCACCAGATCGGCGCGGTCGGCGCCGATGCATGGGTTGGCGACACGCTGCTGAAAATCCCAGCCGACCAGTTTTTCGACCATGCGGTCGACGCTGTCGCGGTCCATCCACAGCCCGTCGACGCGGCGACGATCGTAGCGTTCCAAATCAAGGTGAACGCCGGCCAGCGTCGTCACCGTGCCCGAAGTGCCCAGCAGGTGAAACTTCGGGCTGGACAGAACATGGGCCAGCCGGTCGCGGCCGTCGAAGGCACGCAGGCGCACCGCGACATCCTCGACCATGGCGGAAAAGATCTCGCGCGTTACCGTGCGGCCGCCAAAACGTTCGGCCAGCGAGACGACGCCGACCGGCAGCGATGTCCACGAGACGATGTGGTTGGCAAGCCGTGGCGAGCGATGGCCGGTGAGATCGATCAGCGCGATTTCCGACGAGCCGCCGCCAATGTCGAACAGCACGACGCCTTGCGTGTCGCGCTCGACCAGCGAGCCGCAGCCCGACACCGCCAGCCGCGCCTCGGTCTGGCGGTCGATGATCTCGAGTTTTAGCCCGGCCTCGCGTTCGACCCGGTCGAGGAACTCGACGCCGTTTTCGGCAGTGCGGCAGGCCTCGGTGGCGATCAGCCTGGCTTTCCTGATCTTGCGGTTGCGCAATTTGTCGCCGCAGATCTTTAGCGCCTCGACGGCGCGGTCCATCGCCGGCTGGCCAAGCCGGCCATTGGCGGTGAGCCCCTCGCCCAGCCTGACGATGCGCGAGAAGGCGTCGATGACGCGGAACTGGCCATGGCGCGTCGGCACCGCGACCAGCAGCCGGCAATTGTTGGTGCCGAGATCGAGCGCGGCGAACACCGGCAGTTCCTGCATCGGCGGCCGGTAGTCGCGCTGCTCCTGCCTTGCCGGCGCGGTTGCAGGCAAAGGATCCGCCACGGGCGGCCGGACGGCTGGAGCGAGACCAATAGCGGGCGACGAGAGCCCACCGGGCTGATTCTCATCGCGCGCAAAAACCTTGCGCCCGCGCCGGCGTTTGCGCCGCTTTCTCGCCTTGCCCTTCTGATGTTGGGCGTCTCCTGCCTGCCCGTCTCCGGACTGTGGACCCGCCCGGCGGTCGTGATGCCGCCCGGTGGGTGGGCTTGCCTGGCCTGACGGCGGCGAAGCCCTGGACACGCCCACTTCCGGCGCGCCAACGCCGGTGTCGTGGTCTTCCACTTCAGTTCCTTCCGGCGCCGCGCGAACCGGAGACCGGACGCAGCAGGCGCTTTCATGTGTTTTAAGTTGCCGCCAGAGTAGCAGCGCCGGGCCGGATCACCAAGAGTGCAAGGGCCGAATTTTGCCGGCGTCAGGCAGCGGCAAGGTCATGCCGGTTGAATAGCCGGCTTCAATAAGGCATTTCTCAAATGAAGGGGTGAATGCTGATCACATCTTTGCGCCCCGACCCCGGAACCGAGCTGCAACGCATGACGACACCGCCATGAGGGCCATGAACTGGAGGCGCTATCTCTGGCCGGCCATCGGCATTGCGGCGGTGATTTTTTCACTGCTGCTACTCTGGCACGAATTGCGCGGCATCTCGCTCGACGATGTCTGGGCCGGCATCGTCGCCATCCCGGCGCGCGGCTGGGTGCTGGCCGGCCTGAGTTCGGTGGTCGCCTATGCCTCACTCGCCGGCTACGACCACATCGCGCTTCTGCACCTCGGCAAAAAGGTCTCGTGGCTGTTCGTCACCTTCTGTTCGTTCACCACCTATGCGCTGTCGCACAATATCGGAGGCTCGGTGTTTTCAGGCGCGGTGATCCGCTACCGCGCCTACGGCACCAGGGGGCTGAGCGGCCAGGATGTCGGCATTCTGGTGGCGATCTGCTGGATCACCTTCATGCTGTCGACGATCTTCGTCTCCGGCATCGTGCTGGTGCTCGAACCCGAGATCATCGACCGCTTCTCCGGCGCTCCGCACCATGGGCTGGCGATCGCCGCTGGCCTCGCCATGCTGATCCTCGTCGGCGCCTACATTTTCGGCAGCTGGCTGCACCTCAAGCCGCTGACGGTCGGCCGCTTCCAGTTGCACTACCCGGCGCTGCCGATCGTGGCGCGGCAATTGCTGATCGGCCCGATCGAGCTTTTGGCGGCAGCGGCGATCATCTTCTTTGCCTTGCCCGCAGGCAATCCCGGCTATTTCGTCGTGCTCGGCGTCTTCCTGGTGTCGTTCTCGATCGCGCAGATCTCGCATGCGCCGGGCGGGCTCGGCGTGTTCGAGGTCGTGTTCCTCGCCGGTCTGTCGCATATGGACCCGGTCGGCGTCCTGGCGGCACTGCTGGTGTTCCGGCTGTTCTACCTGATCATCCCGCTGCTGATCGCGCTCGGCATCGTGCTGTTCTTCGAACGCTCGCAATTTGGGCGGGCCGAGAGCTGAGGCGCAGCGCCTGAAGCGCTTGCCTGAAACAGATCGATGAAACCCGGTGATTGAAACGCTCGGCAGGCTTGACTATTTTCCGTCGGCGGCTACAAGGCACGCGCGGCCAGTTGACGGCCACGCCTGCGTGGTTTGTGAGAACCATGCCTGCTGGGGAATAGGTTAACGGTAGACCCACGGACTCTGACTCCGTTAGTCCTGGTTCGAATCCAGGTTCCCCAGCCAATTGATTTTAAAGCGATTTTCCCGTTTCATAATCAGAACACTTCGTGTCAGTCGGACGCACGGTCGGGAATTTTTGTTCCCGTTTCGAGCTTCCGGATAGCGCTTTCGCCGAGCGCTGGATCGCGATTGAGGTAATTGGAATCGAGGATCGCGTTGACGTCACGCAGGCTGTGACCGGTGATTGTCGCGATCTCCGGCACGGTCGCGCCGACGATAGCCAACCTCGTGACAGCCGTTCCGCGAAGGTCGTTGAAGGTCACACCGACCACGCCGGCGGCGGCACAGGCCTTGCGCCAGGACGATCGAAAGCCGTCAGCCGTCCATGCCACACCGTCGCTGTTGAGCAGGATCTGGCCAGCCTTGCCGCGCTGCGCATCGAGCGCCGCCTTTAACGGTGTGCCAACTGGGATGACCACGCGTGTTCCCGTCTTGGATTGCTGGAGGCGGATCACCTTGCCGTCATACTGCTGCCAGGTGAGCCGCAGCAGGTCGCCCTGGCGCTGGCCGGTCCACAATGCAAGCGTGAGCGGCAAGTGGAGGTGAGCCGGCGCACTCGCACAGAATGCGGCCTCGTCGGCAGCGGTCCAGACGTTCGCGGCTCGCGTGCCCCGATAGAGGCGCCCGCCCTTCTCGCAGGGATTGGCAGACACAAGGCCGCGACCTAGCGCCCAGGAGAGGATCCGGGCCAGCACCTGCCAGCCGTAGTCAGCCTGCCGTCGAGACGACTTTGCGCGCTCGTCGCGCCACTCCATGAAGATGCCGCGCGTGCGCCTATCGCTCATGCCTGACAGCGGGAATTCGCCAAATTTCTTCTCGATCATCTTAATCAATTTGACGTAGTCAGCCTGGGTTCGTGGCGCTAGGTCATCCCAATCCGAGCTAGCCTGAAACGCGTTCAGGATCGAAAACAGCACGCCTCGGCGAGGCTTGGCCTTGCGGGCGACGGCGGCGTTATAAGCCGCCATGAATTCCAGATCTCCTGGTTTTCCCGGTAGGCTCGGTCCACCCTTCCATGCCCAATAGTAAGTCACGACCCTGCCATCGGCGAGCGTCTTGGTGCGGCTGTTCAGGCCCTTAAGACGAACGCGCATGATTTTTCACCCATTTGTCGACGGCATTTTCCGGCTCGGTCGTCTGTGTGGCGGCGATGACGACGATCTTGCCGGTAACCGGATCGATTTCTACCCTGCCCGGCTCCATGTTGCCCTTGCGCGCACCCTTGATGGCGCGTGCAATATCGCCAACTTTGAAGGAAACGGGCGTGCCGGCCATAGTCCGTTACT
Source organism: Mesorhizobium sp. P2_H9 (assembly GCF_056403215.1). NCBI lineage: Bacteria > Pseudomonadati > Pseudomonadota > Alphaproteobacteria > Hyphomicrobiales > Phyllobacteriaceae > Mesorhizobium > Mesorhizobium sp. P2_H9. Next base: position 471,133 of record NZ_JBFUFX010000003.1, read on the forward strand.
CCTCTACCGAGGCAATAACGCCAAGCTTGTCGAGCACATGGTCAACGATCGCGCGAACACTCAAGAATGTCGCCACACCCTTGTTGTTCTTCATTGCTTCGCTCAGCGTGGCCTGACCGGCGCCTTCATGAAAATACGTTATGCGCGACGGCGAAACATCCGCCGCCGCGACGATGGTTCCCTCCCCTTCCATCAACATTACTTTCGTGTCGGCTGGGGTCTCCTCACTAAAGCTGAACCCGACGATCATTTCGCCACGGTCGTTGTCATCGAGCATTCCGCTGAGATACAGCTTGAGGCCGAACAGCAGATCCTTGCCTTGAACGAACGCAACTGCGTCGTCGGCCCCCAGGCCGTGGCGCGTCAGGACGACCACTAGCCGCACCATGCAGACGTCGAGGATCGAAAAATGGTTGACTGTCCTTCCGCCCCACAGTTCCGGAAATAGGCCATTTCGACGACGCCATGCCCGAAACGTCACGTCTTTGCAGCCTGCGACTTCACAGACTTTGGCAGCGGGGAAGATTCGGTCCGTGGCGTACATCACGATACATTTGTAGCATACGAGCGAAGGCGCTACAAGTGTAGCGAGATGTCCGCTCGCGAATGTTTTGACTTCGGCTATTAACTGTTCCGCCAAGTTGGACGTTGACGCTCCCCCTTCGTCAGCGTTAATAATCTCCTAATATAAGTACTTTCTTAAACTTATGATCGGCAACCAACGAGTTAGCCGACGCAAATGGGGTAGGGAGACGCAGCGCGACGACCAATGTCGTCGCATCATCATCATCAACATCGAGCTGCCATCCGTTTGTAGACGGCCTTGCTTGAGTCAGGCTGTTCGTAAGGCGGTAACGTTGCGGCGGGTTGGATGCGCTGACAATAGACGTCTACCAGTTTTTGCAGGGAGTGGTTTGTCTTTCAGTGCAGTCGATAAACGGATGTGGGGGCATCTGTGTATGGGTAAAGGGGGTTGGGGTGGCTTCTTCTGAAATCGTAGACGCCGACGGAATGTCGACGTCGCTTCGCGATACGCCACAGGTCGGAGGCGACGCCGACCGTTTTGCCGAAGATACGCCTCTCCTCATTTCCACCCCCCTGACGATTATTTCTCTTGATGTGCTGAGCAACGGTCGAACTGGAATCGCACTTTGCTCTATCGATGATGGGTTTTCCGCCTCGACCGGTCCGAAGAAGCCCGCTGTTGCCTGCGAAGATTCAGCAGGCATCAAGCTGTGTTTGCCGGACTCGCGGGCGTGGGCGTTTGGCATTGGTACACATGCCATTGGTCTGAATGCGAACTCACTTGGTCCGGCGCTCTCTCCCAGGATCAAGCCGTTAGTTGGCGAAGGCGAACTTGCCCTCACAGGTTCACAATTTTTGAGCGACCCCGCCGCAAGCGGCAGGTCGATGTCGATACTTCTTGATCGACAAGAACAATTGGCAAGATAGGGGATTGGGTATGGCAACGACCATTGGCACAGGCAGCAACGACAATCTGGTCGGCGGTAGCGGTGTGGACATACTGTCAGGGGGCGCTGGAGACGATCGCCTGAACGGCGGATCGGGAGATGACATTCTCAATGGCGGTAGCGGCTTCGATACTGTTCTCGGCGGATCAGGGACGGACACGCTGATCTATAAGGCCTATGAGAACCAGTACCGCCTTGGCAGCACATTCACGAGTTCCACCCAGACGGTGACAGGCGGGACGCTGTATTCCGGAACAGACCAGACCACCAATGGGATCGTGCCTACTCAAACGTTGCTGGGCGGGACCACTTTTTCGGGTTATGATTCCTACGATGGCGGAAACGGCGCGGTGCAGCTGGGTAAGACTGGATCCACACCCGACGTCGACACTATGCAGATCTGGCTGAGCGCAGCTCAGTTCAGCGACGCGGCCATTGCGGCAGAGATCGCTTACGTCAAAAACGTTTGGCTTCCCGCACACATCAGCGCACAAACTGGCCAGGCAGATAGTTCTGTCTACACCTTCAAGACGCTCGATCTTAAGATTACCGGTATTGAGAAGATTGTAGTTCTCAACGAGCAAGGAACAACAAATCACGCGCCTTCGCAGCCGACCGATAGCGACGGTGCCGTCGGCGGCAGCGTTGCGGAAGGCGCTGCCAATGGCACCACAGTCGGGATCACGGCGATCGCAACCGATGCTGACGGTGACACGGTCACCTACAGCTTGGCCGACAATGCCGGCGGCCGGTTTGGGATCAACGCCACCACTGGCGTGGTGACGGTGGCCAACGCCGCGCTGCTCAATTACGAGACGGCGACCAGCCATACGATTACAGTACAGGCGAATGATGGCCACGGCGGGTTAACTACCCAGAGCTTCACCATTGCGGTGACCGACGTGGCGCCCTCGACGCCGACCGACAGCAATGCTGCCGCCAACACGGTTGCCGAGGGTGCGACCGCTGGCACGCTGGTCGGGGTGACGGCCTCGTCAAGCGACGTCAATGGCGGCACGGTGACGTACTCGCTGAGCGACGATGCCGGCGGGCGGTTCCAAATCAACTCGACCACCGGCGTGGTGAGCGTGAGCGCCGCGGGCGCCAGCACGATCAACTACGAGAGCAGTGGCGGCAGTTACACGATCAAGGCGGTTGCCAGTGATGGGACGCTGACCGGCGCCGCGCAGACCTTCACCATCGCGGTGGGTGACATGGCTCCGTCCATGCCGACGGACGGCACCGCGGCCGCCAACACGGTTGCCGAGGGTGCGACCGCTGGCACACTGGTCGGGGTGACGGCCTCGTCAAGCGACGTCAATGGCGGCACGGTGACGTACTCGCTGAGCGACGATGCCGGCGGGCGGTTCCAAATCAACTCGACCACCGGCGTGGTGAGCGTGAGCGCTGCGGGCGCCAGCACGATCGATTACGAGAGCAGTGGCGGCAGTTACACGATCAAGGCGGTTGCCAGTGATGGGACGCTGACCGGCGCCGCGCAGACCTTCACCATCGCCGTCACCGACGTTGATCCGAGCACGCCGACCGATACCGACGGCGCGACCGGCGGCAGCGTTGCGGAAGGCGCCATCAACGGCACCGCCGTCGGCATCACCGCGTTTTCGACCGATCCGAACGGCCCGGACGTGACGTACTCGCTGAGCGACAATGCCGGCGGACGCTTCGCCATCGACGCCACCACCGGCGTGGTGACGGTCGCCGATGCCTCGCAGCTCAACTACG